>NZ_JBICVH010000003.1:160293-396934 GCF_043198905.1 Kitasatospora sp. NPDC048715
GTTCGCCGTGTTCGCCGTGTTCGCCGTGTTCGCCGTGTTCGCCGTGTTCGCCGTGTTCGCCGTGTTCGCCGTGTTCGCCGTGTTCGCCGTGTTCGCCGTGTTCGCCGTGTGGTCCGCCATCCCTCGTGCCCTCCCCGTGTGCAGGGCACGAGCGTAGGGCAATCGCCCCTCACGCCACGGTCAGAATCCCGCGCATGAAGTGGTGGAAGGTGCAGAGGTACGAGTAGGCGCCCGGTTGGCTCGGGGCGGTCAGGGTGGCGGCGGCGCCCGGGGCGATGGGGCCGGTGTCGAAGGTGCCGTCCTGGGCGGTGAGGGTGTGGGTGGTGGTGCCGGTGTTGGTCACGGTCACCACCGCGCCCGGGCTGACGGTGAAGCTGTCGGGCTCGAAGGAGAAGTCGCGGATCGTCACCGTTCCCGCGAAGGGAGTGGGCGACGGGGCCGGAGAGGACGGCGCGGACGGCGCCACGACGGGGCTGGTGGTCTCTTCCGGCCCCGGTACGACGAACGAGCTGATGCAGCCGGTCAGCAGGGGACCGGCTGCGAGCAGCAGGGCGGCGGCCCGGACGGGCGACCGCATCAGGCGGTGGTGGCCAGCTTGACCCGCTTGGCGTCGGCGGCGGCCGACGGGGCGGCGCCGATGTTGGAGACGGTGGCGGTGAGGACGGCGTCGACGTCCGGGAGCCAGTTGGTGGTCTTGGACTGGACGACGACCTGCCGTTTCTGCGGCGTCCCGTCGCAGATCACGTCCGTCTCCGCCGTCCGGCTGGAGCCGAAGGCGATCGACGAGGTGTCCTCCGGGTCCTTCTGCTCCGCCGTGACGGTGAGCGAGCGGGCTTCGTCGGCGACGGTGCAGAGGTAGTCGACCTCCACCCGGATCCGGCCGGGGAGCCTGGGGTCGATCTTGGCGTCGCCGATGGTGACGCTGGTGGCCTCGGTGTCGGGGGTCTGCGTCGGATCGTCGGCCAGGGCGGGTACGGCGGCGCCGGTGAGACCGGTGAGCGCCGAGGTGAGTACCGTCAGGATGATCCACCGCTGCACTGCAACCTCCCGGTCCGAGAACGTGTTGCGGCCGACGCTAACCGCCCGGCGGCTCGCCCGCTCGCCCGACCGTCCCGAACGTCATACCAACAGCTCATCGCCCGGCGCCCGCCCCGCCACCGCCGCCGGAGCCAGACCGCTCAGGTCAGCGCCGAGCAGCCCGCGTACGCCACCAGAAACCCCGTGTACGCCGCGTCCCCGTTGCCGCCGGCCAGGAAGGACTGCCGGAAGGCGAGGTTCACCAGCACCCCGCCGAACGCCCCGATCGCGCCCGCGAGCCCGATCAGTGCCGCCGACCTGCGCCGGGATTCGGCCTCGGCAGTCGCGGCCGGGATCCGACGGCTTTCACCTCGATCTGCTTGCTGCTGCGGGAAGTTCGCTCGCTGTGGCCCGAACTTCCGTTCCACTGCTGCTTCCTGGACTTCGCCCAACCGTCCCTCCCCGAGGCTCTCGCCCAACTCGCGGACGCACAAACGGTCCTGGTTCCGCTCCTGATCTCCACCGGCTACCACCTACGGGTCGACCTGCCCGCCGCCCTCACCGTCATCGGCCTCCCGCTCACTCACCTCGCCGGCGCCCTCGGACCGCAGCCTCTGCTCGCCGAGGCCCTCGCCGACCGCCTTGCCGAAGCCGGCGCCGCGCAGCACGCCCCCGTGGTACTGGCCGGCGCCGGCTCCTCCGACCCCACGGCCCTCGCCGACACCACCCGGATGGCCGACCTCCTCGCCCATCGCCGTGGCCGCCCGGGCGGCCACGGCGCTACGGTCGGCCGCCTGACCGACCCGTCCCGATGGTGTGCGTGAGAAGTCGACCCGGCCGACTTCCCACGCGCACCGGGAAAGGGCGGCGGCCCGTGCCCCAGGACGCCTGGGGCACGGCGGAGCGCGCCGGGCGAAGCGGTGAAGACGGTGTCGGGGTCATCGCTCTCACGGATCCTGATAGTGCTGTCCGGAGCCGCCGCGAGTCAGGGTCTGTTGCGAAAGTGGATCAAGAATCGTGGTCGGCTCGGGCAGCTGTCCGGTCTGACCAGCCCCGCGACAGGGGGAGACGGCCGGATCGGAGCGCGTTGCGCTGTTCGGTCACCCAATGCTCAACGTGGTCCACGGATTCCGCGACGGGCTGATTCGTGGTGTCGAGCAGGTGGGTGCACCATCGCCGATCGTCAGCAGTCCACCCGGTCCAGCGGTGCCAGGCCATGCGGTGCCAGCTGTCGTCGATGATGACGTCGGGCCGGTACCGGGGGTCCTCGGCGTGCCGGCGGTGCCAGGCGGCCCAGCCGAGGAAGGCGTCAACCGCCGGAGCGTCCCATCGGCCCGAGTCGCGCATGGTGAGCCTGTCGCGCCGGACCTCGTCGGACACGTCGACCAGACACAATGCGATTCCGTCCAGCAGCGGGGCGGAAGGGCTGGCCAGGACCTCTCCCATCGGGGACTGCCCGGTCAGCAGGAGGTCGAAGCCGCAGTCCTGGTACTCCAGCGCGCGACGCACCCACCTCTCGGTCATATGGTTGCGCCACCGGCGGTGGGCGCCTTCCGGTACGCCGAGCTCGTCGAAGTCGTGCACGGCGACCCGCTCCAGCCGCTCGCCCACGGCGTAGGCGAGCGTGGTCTTGCCCGAACAGCTGGAGCCGGTCAGTTTGAGCAGCATCCGACCAGGATGGCGGGTCAGTAGTGGTGTCCTCGAAGGGTTTTCTGCGAGATGTTCCGCGCCCCCCTTGGCAGGTCCGTGAGCAGGCCCAGCACGAATGCCCGTGCACGGTGGCGCGGTTCCCCTCGGGAGAACCGGCCCGCCACCCGACCCATCAGGGCCTCGAAGACATGCTGCCACCGGGCGGGGTCTACGCTGTCGCCCACGGCCACCGGCTGATCTTCGTCTTTCCACACAACCGCCGGTGATCAACAGTGGTCGTCTCCACCTCCGGAAGCGCCCAGCAGACAGAACTGTGCGGGCGCGAGGCGGGCTGTCGAAGACTCGGCCAACAGTGCCGGGCGGGGAGCGGAACGTGATGGATGACACGGGGCAGGGCGCCGTTGCGCTGGCAGTGGCCCTTCGAGATGCCCATTTCAGGCTGAAACGGCTGGCACGGGCGTGGGAGGAACGCACACCGGCCGGTTCCGCACGCGGGCGTGAGTCGCTGGGGCCGCTCTGGCAGTACTCGGACGCCCCGGACGATGCCTCCTACACCGATGGCCACGTGCTCGGGCTGGCGGGCAACCTCACAGTGGTCTTCGAGCTGTCCATCAGGTTCAGGGCCAGTGGCACGGACATGCTGGCCGGCATCTCCGTCGAGGACAGTGCGGGGAACATCGCGGAACTACTGTCCGCAGGACCCGAGGAGTTTCCCCTGAGCGCCGACGATCTGGGCATCGAGATCGGCCGGTGCCTGGACCGCATGGAGCAACTGGATCTTTCGGACGTGATCCGCTGACCCAACCGATCACATGGCGGACTGCCCGAGACACGGTCTCGCTACGTGATCACGACCTGCAGCTGGAGCACGAGAGGCAGTTTGCTGCGTCTGCGCCGAAGCTGGACTTCTGCCAGTCATGAGCGGCCATGCGTGTGCGTGAGAAGTCGACCCGGCCGACTTCTCACGCACACCGGGGAGATGACGGCAGCCCGCGCCCCAGGACGCCTGGGGCACGGGCCGAGAGATGCACACCGCACAGGTCACGTCGTCAGGTGGTCGAACTCTCCCGCCCTCACGCCGCACAGGAGCGCGCCGAGCGCGCCAGGCGAAGCGGTGAGGACGGTATCGGGGTCATCGCTCTCACGGAGCTTGACGCTGTGATCAGGGTCTACGGCAAGGTAGATGCAGTTGGCCGACTCGGAACTGTAACTGGACTTCTGCCAGTTGAGGGCTGCCATGCGCGCTTCCTCTCAGGTGTCCTTCTCGATGCAGGCAATGAGATCACGTGACTTGGTAGGGCTGAGGGCGCAGGCTTCCATGATGTCCAGGACCTTCTGGTACTTCACCAGTTGCGCATGGGCGTCAAGGAACTCGGAGCCGTGATACGTGTCGAGCTGCACGGTGTCGAGTTGGGACACGACTGAAGAGCAGTAGACGATGGACTGCCCGGAGCCCGGGAACGTGCCCGCACCGAAGGGAATCACGAGAACCGAGACGTTCTCGCGGGTACTCGCCTCAAGCAGCTGCCTGAGCTGTGCACGAGCCACTGCGGGTCCACCGAACCCCATGCGCAGAGCGGCCTCATGGACAATCGCCGTGAGCGGGATCGCCCGCTGACCATAGAGAACGACCTGCCGTTTGATCCGGTACGACACCCGATGTTCCACCTCATGTGGAACCAGAGGCGGCACGGCACTACTGGCAAGCACACGCGCCTGATCGGCGGTCTGGAGCAGGCCTGGGATATGAATCACGGAGGCGATGCGCATCGCCGTGGAGTGGTGTTCCGTTTCGGCGAGATCGAGCATGTTCGGCGGCAGGATGTCGCGGTATTCCTCCCACCATCCGCGAACCCGCCGTCCCGTCATGCCGGCGAGAGCGTCGATCAGGTTCTGGTCCGTGCAGGTGTACGCGCGAGCGAACGCGCGGACCCGGTCTGCGCTCACCGCGTAGCGGCCCGCTTCGATTCGGCTCATGTGGGCCTGACTCACTCCCACCCGAGTGGCGGCGGCAGTTGAGCTGAGCCCAGCGTTCTCACGGAGTTTGCGCAGTTCGAACCCGAGGCGCTGCTGCCGCAAGGTCGGGGCGTCGCTCGGTGACATCGCGATCCTCTCGTTCACTGCCTGGAGTGAAATAGCAAGTCTTCAATGGACTGCATGGAAAGTATGCCACGCCAGCGCTACCGTATGACATGGATCAGTTACCGAAGGTGCTGTCCGTTGGCTCACCCATGCCTTGAGGCAGGAGACTTCCATGAGTGCTGCGCCCTCGCCAAACTCCCACTCGACCACGCCTCACCCGCCGGCCGGCCTGACCTTCGACCAGGAGCTGCGCGGGCTCGTGATCGACACCGCACCCCGACTCTTCGCCGTCGTTCAGGTGTGCGGCGAGGACGCTGACGGGTGGGTCGCGGCCTGGGGGCTCGCCGACTCGGACGGCCGGACCCACGTGATCGGCGTCGACGGGCGGACGCGCATGACCCTCGCGTCACCCGAGCGGGCCGTACGTCACTTCTCCAGGCGGCCGGATGTCACCGCCCGGCTGATCTGGCTCGCGCAGCCGGAGGCCGCCACGGCAAGCCGGAGCGCAGCCGCCTGACTCCGAGCCGGCGCCCTTCAGATCTGTTCACAAGCGGAACGGCGCGCAACCGTAGCGCGAACGGGGCACCCGTGCCAGCCTGTTCGAGGCCTCGGGGGCAGTGGTCCGCACGGGACTCGGCCCGCCCGGCCTTCCTGCACTGTCGACTGGGACGGGAGTACGGAATGCGCATCAAGATCGGACGGCGCACGGCCAGCATCGCGGCGGTGGCGGCGTTGACAGCCGGCACGGTGGCCATGGCCACCGGGAGCGCCTACGCCGCAGGTCCGGGCGGGGTGGAGGCGTGCCCCAACGGCAGCGTCTGCCTGTACTACAACTCGCCGGGAGTCGGCTGGGGATCGTTCGACAACTTCTCGCCGAACCAGAACCTCGACCTGCACAACTACACGTTCGCCCGCTACGCGAACGGCTCCGGCTACGGGGTGACGATGTACAACAACGCCGCCTCGATCGTGAACAACACCGGCCACACGGTGTGGGTCAGCAAGATCAGCGACGGCCTCTGGGTGCCCTTCGACAACGGGTACGCGGGATCGCTCAACGCCGCGGCGAACAACGACGCCCGCCTGTTCTCCTGACGCACCGCAAGACGCTCCGCAGGGCCTCCGCCGCGCGGGGGCCCTGCGGGCCTTCCAGGACTACCGCCCGACGGCGCCGATGAAGCCCAGCAGCCGTTCGTTGACCGCCTCCGGCTGTTCCAGGTTGAGTCCGTGTCCGGCGCGTTCCAGGATCTCCGCCCGCACGCCCGGCACCAGCCTCGTGACCCGCTCGACCACCTGGCGCGGCCGCAGCAGCGCACTGCGCCTGCCCACCAGGACGAGCACCGGCAGCTCGATCGACGCCAACTCCTCGTCCGTGAACGGCCGGGCCGGCGGGCGGCTGCCCGGCTTGTAGCTCCGCATGGCGAGCATCAGCGGGGCGATCATCTCGCGCGGCGCGCTCAGTGCCGGGTTGGCGAGCAGTCGGCCGACCGCCGGGCGCAGCGGGCGCGGGGCGAGCATGCCGAACAGGCCGCCGATCATGTGGGCGTAGAACCGGGCGGGGACCTTCTCGATCCCGCCCGGGTCGAGCGGCGCGATCGAGGCGAGCCGCTCGGGCGCGTGGATCGCCTGGTTGAGCGCCAGCCAGCCGCCGTACGACACCCCGACCAGGTGGACCCGTTCCAGCCCGAGGCCGGCCAGGACCTCCCCCAGCCAGGCCGCGTTCTCCTGCGACCCGGCCGCGACGGCGCGCTGCACGCTGCGGCCGGGGTCGTCCAGGGTGTCGATGGCGTAGACGGGGTGGTGTTCGCCCAGCGCCGCGATCTGCGGGTACCAGTTGGACGGGTGTCCGGCGTGGCCGTGCAGCAGCACGATCGGTTCGCCGGTCGTGGCGCCGTAGCGGTGGACGTGGACGCTTCCGTACGCGGTCTCGATGTCGAGTTCCTGGCGCGGGCCGGGCCACAGCTCCATCGCCCGGTCGTACGCCGCAAGGAACTTCGCCCGGGCGGCCTCGCTGACGAAGTGTCCGACGCTGGTCCTGGTCATGATCCCTCCCCTGTTTGGTGGTATGGTTGTACCACAAAAATATCCGGAAGGAACCCGATGCCGAAGCTGGTGGATCACGAGGAACGGCGGGCCCACATCATCGACGCGCTGCTCCGCTCGGCGGCGAGCAGCGGCCTGCACTCCGTCACCATGCGCTCGGTGGCAATCGAGGCGGGCGTCTCGGTGCGCCTCGTGCAGTACTACTTCGACACCAAGGAACAGCTGCTGCTCGCCGCCATGACCCGGCTGACGGCCCGCATGGGCGAACGGGTCCAGCGGCGCGTCCGCGCGAGCGGCGCCGCCGACCCGCGCGGCATCATCGAAGCCGTCCTGCTCGAAGCCGTCCCCACCGACGAGGAGAGCCGGGCCTTCCACCTCATCCACACCGAGTACGCGGTGCTCTCCGTCACCGATCCGGCGCTCGGCGGCCCCCAGTTCCTCGCCGCGCCCGACGAGATGGAGGCCTTCCTCGCCGCCCAGCTGACGGCGGCCCAGCAGGCCGGAGCCGCCGACCCCGGCCTGGACGCCCGCCACGAGGCCGTCGTCCTGCTCGCCGTCTCCGCCGGCCTGGGCCTCAGCGTCCTGCTCGACCAGCGGACGGCGGACGAGGCGACCACCGTCCTGCGCTACCACCTCGGGCGACTCTTCCCCGACTAGGACCTATACCAACACCGCCTCCTGGTCGGCGGGTTGGCGCGGAACGCCGTGGAACACCTGGCGCGCGTGCCACTCCCGATGCCGGTCCGCGACCGGCGGACGGCCGGGCTGCGGGCCGATGACCGGCCGTCCGGCCAGTGCGAGCACATGCCGGCGGCTGGCCTCACCGCGGCCGACGAAGCGGTCGGAGACCAGGATGCGACGGCCCTCCCCCAGGCCCAGCACGCCCTTGTCGAACAGCTTGTGGTGCAATGAGCACAGGCACAGGCCGTTGTCGACCTCGTCCGGCCCGTCGTGCGACCACCAGCGCACGTGCGCGGCCTCCAACCCGACCGGGCTCCCGCCGAGGGCGCCGTCGTAGCCGCAGAACGCGCACTGGAACTCGTAGGCGGTGAGTATCAGTTCACGCATCCGCCGGTCCCGCTGCCGCCGGGCCGCGACCTCGGTCCCGCCCACGGCCCCGGTCTCGGCCCGCTCCAGGTCGAGGCCGACGGCCTCGCAGAGGTCGGCGTGCAGGGACGCCGGGAAGTGGGCGTCCAGCAGCACCCTGGCCATCCGCCCCAGCATGGCCGGCTCCTCGCCGAGCGCCGCCCGCAGCGCGGGTGCGAGCCTGCCGGAGGCCCCGCTCGACCGGAGGATCCCGACCCCGCTGCCGGGGCTTCCCGCCCCCTGATCGGTGCGAACCTCCCACACCCCGTCGCCGACCAGGTGGTGGAACGGGTAGGCGGGGGTGGTCGGACGCGACGGCCCGTACTCGGCGAGCAGCCGCTTCAGCTCGTCCTCGACCGCGCTGTACCGCAGTTCGCCCTCCGCGTCCCGCTGGTACCCGCCGAGCGCGTAGAGCAGCAGCAACGGCTTGTGCGGCGCACGAACGCCGCCCTTCGTCCAGCGTCTCAGCCGCGCCACCCGATCGAGCCAGTCCGTGCCGGCCGGCGCAGTTCGCGGCACGGCGGAGGAATCAGCCGGGCCGATGGTCCGATCCGCCGTCATCCGGCGCTCAACTGATCGTACTGGTCCAGGAGTTCGGCCGTCGTGGCCTGGTCCGGCGCGAGCTCCAGGGCCGCGGCGAGGTGCTGGCGTGCCCGTCCGTCGCCGAGGATCCCGTAGACCACCATCAGGGCGCCGTGCCCGTAGCAGTCGAGCGCCTCGGTGGCGGCGAGGCCCTCGGCCAGCCACAGCGCCTCGGCGACGTTGCCGATGCCGACCTCCACCTGCACCAGACAGCGCTGGACGTCCGGGTTGTTCGGGGCCGTCCGGTACTGCGCCCGGAGGTCCCGCAGGGCGTGGTGGGCGTCGGTGGTTTCGGAGGAGGCGACCGCGAGCAGTCGGTCCGGGTTCGGAGCGACGGCCGGCGGGGCCGCGCGCCAGTGGTCGAGGTGCCCGGATCCGGGAGCGACCCGTTCCAGCGCCAGCAGCGCCGCGCGCCACTGCGGCTCGGCTCCCGCGTGGTGACTCGCCGCCGCGAGGATTTCCAGCACCTGCTCGTCGCCGTCGTCGAGTTGATGGGCCCGCTCCAGAACGCCCACGACCTCCGGCCAGTCCACGCCGCTGCGCGGGACCGCGGCCAGCTGGTACAGCACCTTCCCGAGGGCGAGGTGCTCGGTCGCACCGCCCGCCCCGTCGGCGGTCAGCAGGGAGAAGACCTCGGCCTGCTGCCGCAGGAGGTCCACGGTGTCCCCGTGCCACCGCAGCCAGGCCCGGACCTCGGCGAGCTGCCGGACGGCCGCCGGCCACTCGGGCCGGTCCGCGAGGATCCGCTCCAGTTCCCGCCCGGCCCGGTCCGCACTGCCGATCCGGGCGTAGGCGCCGGCCAGGTCGTAGCGCACGGCCGGGTCCTCCGGCTCCAGGAACGCCAGGAACTCCAGCAGTGGAACGGCCTCCGCCGGCCGCCCCGCGAGCAGGTGGGCCGACGCCAGCGCGTGCAGGTCCCCCACCTGCGCGCCCTCGGCCCGGGCCAGCTCCTTCAGGGCGGCCAGCCACCCCGGGTCCGACGTGGAGACGAACCGCTCGTAGCACTCGACGACCTGAGGGTTCGAGTGGGCGCCCCGGTACTGCGGCTCCCAGTCGATGGTCGGTTCCCCGCTCACAATCGCCTCCCCGGTCACCCGTTCGCTGCGTGGAATACCCAGGCCCCGTACGGTCTCACGCCGCACCGACACCCCGTCGCCCCCGCCCACCGCAGTGCTGCTCCGCGGTGCGCCAGGCGGCGGTGACGGCGCGGTGGGCGGCGGCGGTGGCCTCGGGGATGTCGCCGGGCAGGTGGAGCGGGGCGCCGAGGTGGACGTGCAGGGCGGGGCGACGCAGGGGGGCGGTGGCGAATCCGGCGAGCTGCTTGACGGTGCCGCCCGAGCTCAGTCGGCGGGCTCCGCACTGGCCGAGCGGCACCACCGGGGCTCCACTGGCCGCCGCGAGCCGGGCGAGGCCGGTGCGGAAGGCGCGCGGTTCCGCGTCGCGGGAGTCCCGGTGCTTCGGCAGGCCGCCCTCGCCGTAGATGAGGACGACCCGACCGGCGGCGAGCGCCGCGGCGGCCGCGTCCAGGGCGCCGGCCGCCCGGGTCGTCCCGCGGTGGACGGGAATGTGCCCGCCGGCACGCAGCGCCCCGCCGAGCACCGGCGCCCGCCACAGCCCGGCGGCGGCCATCACCACCGGTTCGGTGCCCAGCCGGCGCAGTGCGGCCAGCACCACACCCGGGTCGGCCAGCGAGCTGTGGTTGGCCGCGACGATGCTGCCAGGGGCGACCGGGCCGGCCGTCTCGGAGGTGACGGACAGCCGGCCGAGGGCGGGTACCAGGACGGCGGCGATCGTGCTGAGCATGGCTGTTCCCCCGTGTCCCGCGGCGATGTGGCACCTCCATGCTCGCGGTGCGCCGCCGCCGGCCGCCTGAGTAGCCGTACTCAGACCGGGCCGGGTGCCGGCCGGGTCAGCCGCGCTGCACGGTGACCCGGTCCACGGCCGTGCCGTCCTCGGTCAGGGAGCGCACCTCCATCCGGGCGGGCCGGCCCGCGGCGGCGGGGGTCACCTCGACCGCGACCAGGCAGTAGCCGGTGTAGCGGACCCTGGACCAGGTGACCTTGACGGTCTGGCTGTGGCCGCTCCGGTCGGCGACCACCATCGGCACGGGCTTGTCGTTGGCGCTCTCGTGCCCGAGGTAGGTGTCGGAGACCGGGAAGGAGTAGAGCCCGCCGCCACCGCCGCCCGCGACGACGTAGGTGGTGCCGTCCTTCGCGGGGTCGACGGTGTCGCCGGAGGCGGCCTTGCGGGTGGCCTTGCCGGCCCGGATGGGGTCGGTCCGCTCGTAGACGTGGTTGTGGCCGCTGAGCACCAGGTCCACCTGGTACTTGTCGAAGAGCGGGGCCCAGTCCTGCTGCGCGCCGAGTTCGGCGCCGTTGTCGTGGCAGGTGGAGTACGTGCACTGGTGCAGGTAGACGACGATGAAGTCGATGCCGGTGTCGGCGCGGAGCGCCGTGAGCCGGCTCTCCAGCCACTTCTTCTGCTTGCCCTTGGTGTAGTCGAGGTTGGCCGGGGTGTTGTAGCAGACGTCGTTGCCGTCGAGGCTGATCAGCCCGACGTTCTGGTACCGCCAGGAGTAGATGCCGGTGGACCGGCTCCAGGCGTTGTCGGGCGTCGTGAACCGGGCGCGCATGCCCCCGTAGCCGTCCGTCCCGTACCACGGCTCCATCTCGTGGTTGCCGATCGCCGGCATCCACGGGGTCCGTGCGGCGACGGGCTCGTTCTGCACGAAGAAGGAGTCCCACAGGCGGGCGTCGTACGCGTCGCTGGTCTTGCCGCTGCCGCCGGCGTTGGCGTAGGACAGGTCGCCCATGTGGAGGTGGAAGGCGGGGTCGAGGCCGGCGATCAGGTTGCCGGTGGCGGCCGCGTTGTACCCGATCCCCTGGTCGCCGAAGGCCGTGAAGGTGAACCCGCCGCCGCGGCCGGGGGCGGGTGCGGTGCGGAAGCTCGCCACGTCGCCGAGCCGGGCGCCCTGGCCCGCCGGGTCGTGGCCCTGGTGGCCCACGACGTAGTAGTACGTGGTGTCCGGGATCAGCTGGTCCAGCTGCGCGTGCAGGTAGTACTGGGTGACGGTGGTGGGCTTGATCAGCGGCTGGTCCTCGACCGGGTGCTGCCAGGAGAGCTTGCTGACCAGGGTGCGGACCTCGGCGGCGATCGGGGCGCCGAAGTCGCCGGGCTGGACGCCGATCCGGACGAAGGGCGCGGTCACCGCGTCCGGCACCTGCCAGGAGACGACGACCTGCTGGGAGGGGTCGGCCCCGTAGGCGAGGTGACGGCCGAAGGGCCGCAGCGCGGACCCGGCGGTCCGCTCGCTCCGGGGTGCGGGGCCGGTGGTGGCGGCTCGGCCGGTGGTGGCGTCGAGGGCGGTCGGGACGTCGAGGGCGGTCGGGCGCGGGGCGGCCAGGGCCGTGCCGGGCAGCAGCAGGCCGCCGGTCGCGAGGGCGGCGCCGCCCGCCGCGCCGGCCCGGAGGAGGTCGCGCCGGGAGTGCCGTGGGGTCTCGGTCTCGGACATGACATCAAGTTAGGAAACTTCCCTAACCTTTGACAAGAGGCCCGACACCATCGGATGTGCTTTCGATTCCCTTGCACCGCAGGCGAGTTGGAGCTTACGCGCGAGCCCGCCGCGCACCGTGCGCGACGGGCCCGCGGCGGCTCCTCGGCAGGCCCTCGGCGGATCCTCAACGGGTCCTCGGCGTCCGCCGGTGACAGGCCCGCCACCGGCGGGCGACGAGGACGACGGCCGATCGGCCGCGGGCCACCGAGGTGGTACCGGGCCGCCGTGCGGGTGACCTTCCGGACGTGTCGGCGCCGGAACACCCCGTCCGGCGTGCATGGGTGGAAGGGCGCCGTCCGCGGACGGCGCAGGTTCTGTCCCCCAGTCCGAGAGCCGCCCATGCCTCCCACCGTCTGTCTGCGCCGCATCGTCCCGACCGCGCTCTGCGCCCTCACCGTGGCCCTCGCCGCCGCCCCGGCGGCCCACGCCGCGCCACCGGGCCGCGACAGCGGGTCCGACCCCGGAAGGGCGGACGGCGGCAGTTACGACTGGGACCGCGTCGCGGCCTGCGAGAGCAGCGGCAACTGGCGCATCAACACCGGCAACGGCTACTACGGCGGCCTCCAGTTCGACCGGCCCACGTGGCGGGAGAACGGCGGCCTCGCCTACGCACCGCGTGCCGACCTCGCCACCCGCGAGCAGCAGATCGCCGTCGCCGAGCACCTGGCCGACCACCGCGGCCTCTCCCCCTGGCCCGTCTGCGGCGCCCGCGCCACCCGCGGCCACGGCCGCGAGGGCGTCCTGCCGCCGCCGGCCGCCGCCCCGGCCAGGGCCGTGTCCAAGGACGGCACCTGGACCGTCCGCGAGGGCGACACCCTCGGCGGCATCGCCGAAGTCCTGCGCGTCCCCGGCGGCTGGCCCGCGCTGTACGAGCTCAACGCCGCCGCCGTCGGCGAGGACCCGGACCTCATCGAGCCCGGTCTGGTCCTCGACCTCCCTTCCTGACCCCCGCCCCCGACCCCTTCACCGCCCCACCGACCCGCCGCCCGCGCCCGCCCCGGTGCGGGCGGCGGTCCGTCGTTCACGCCGTTCCCGTCCGACACCGTTCCCGTCCGACACGCCGACGGCCCGCCCGCTCACTCGGAGCGGACGGGCCGTCGGCGTATCGACCGGGCGGACGGGGCGGACGGGCCCCGGTCAGCCGACGTGCACGCGCGGGCGGCGCGAGCGGTCCGGCTCGGCCTCGCGCAGCACCTCGCGGGTGACCGGCGCGACCTCGCCCTGCCCGAACAGGAAGAACCGCAGGAACTGGGCGAAGGGGCTGCCCTCGGTCCACTCGAAGTAGAGGTGCGGCTGCTGCCCGGTGCGGTCCCGGATGTTCAGCGCCAGCGCGGCGAGCGCGTTCGGGATGCTGGAGCTCTCCAGGGTGAGCACCCGGTAGCGGCCGTGCAGCACCTCTCCGCGCACGGTGAGCTCGGCCTCGAAGTCGGAGGCGTCGCGGACGGTCACCTCGACGAAGACCAGGTCGTCCTCGCCGGGGATGTCGTTGTCGGCGCGGATCTGGCGGATCTTGTCGCGGTACTCGGCGACGTCGCGGTGGCTCGGCTCGTTGGCGATCAGTCGCAGCGGGCGGTGCGCGTAGTCCCTGATGAAACGTTCCGCCACATCGTCCATGACCACATTGGTGACACGCAGCTCGAAGGCGCGGCGCAGCCGGGAGAGCAGCGAGACCAGGATGATCCCGGCGATGAAGCAGGCACCGATCTTCAGACCGTCCGGCCGCTCCAGCACGTTCAGCACGGTGGTGTAGAGGAAGATCGCCGAGATGACCGCGAACGCGACGGTCCAGCCGCGCTCGCGCTTGCGGTAGGCGGCGATGGTCACCGCGATGGCGGCGGAGCTGATCAGCACCAGCACGCCGGTCGCGTACGCGCCGCCCTGGGCGTCCACGTTCGCGTCGAAGATCCAGGTGACCAGGAAGCCGATCAGGGTCAGCACGATCACCATCGGCCGCACCGCGCGCGCCCAGTGCGGGGCCATGCCGTAGCGCGGCAGGTAGCGGGGCAGCAGGTTGAGCATGCCCGCCATGGCGGAGGCGCCGGCGAACCAGAGGATCGCGATGGTGGAGAGGTCGTAGACGCTGCCGAAGGCGCCGCCCAGGTACTCGTGCGCCAGGAACGCCAGGGCACGGCCGTTGGCGTCGCCGCCGGGCTTGAACTGGTCGGCCGGGATGAGCAGCGTGGTGATGAAGCTGGTGGCGATCAGGAAGCAGCTCATGATCACGGCGGAGGTGGTCAGCAGCTTGCGGGTGCCGCGGATCCGGCCCGCCGGGTCGGCCTCGGTGTCGGTCGGGTCACCCTTGATGTGCGGCATCACGGCGACACCGGTCTCGAAGCCGGACAGGCCGAGCGCCAGCTTCGGGAAGGTCACCAGGGCCACGCCGACCATGACGATCGGGTTGCCGTGCTGGAGGGTCAGCGCGTGCGACCAGTCGGTGACCACGTGCGGCGCCTCGATGATCTTCCAGAGGCCGACGGCCACCACGACCACGTTCAGCACCAGGTAGGTCCCGACCAGGAACACCGCCAGGCCGATCGCCTCGCTGAAGCCCTTGAGGAAGACCGCGCCGAGCAGCGCCACCAGGACCAGCGTGATCACCACCTGCTTGCCGCCGAGGAAGCCGGTCAGGTGCGGGTTCTCCACCAGGTGCGCGCTCGCGTCGGCGGCGGACAGGGTGATGGTGATCAGGAAGTCCGTGGCCGCGAAGCCGAGCAGCGCGAGGACGAACAGCTTGCCCTTCCAGAACGACAGCAGCCGCTCCAGCATCGCGATCGAACCCTCGCCGTGCGGGCTCTCCTTGGCCACCCGCCGGTAGACCGGCAGCGCGCCCAGCAGGGTGACCACCACCAGCACGATGGTGGCGATCGGCGACAGCACGCCCGCGGCGAGGGCCGCGATGCCCGGCTGGTAGCCGAGCGTCGAGAAGTAGTCCAGGCCGGTCAGGCACATCACCCGCCACCAGCGCTGGCCGGCCTGCGCACCGTGCCCGGCGGAGTCCCCCGCCGCCGGGCCCTCGGGCGACGCCTCCGGGCCGCCCTCCGCCGCGGTCGGCTGCGCGGGCTTCTCCGCGGTCACGTCCTCCAGCAGCCAGCTGCGGAGGCGTATTCGCGCCGACGGCGCGTCCGTCTCCGCCGTCCCCGTCGTACCCGACGAAACCACCTTGCACCTCTTGTTTAAAGACCCCGTAAAACGCCGTCGGGCGACGGCCGTGCGAAACGCTATGCGACGGCCGTTAAGGATCCGTCATCGGGCCGCGTTAAGAAAACGTCATTACGGCGCAGGTCGGCGCGGGTGGCCGGGGTGGCACGGGGTGGCACGGCGCGACCGGACGGGTGCCGGGGAGGAAATGACCCCGAACCGTTCCGCCGGTTCGGGGTCATTTCGGGGGTCAAGTCCGGCATCCCCTTCCTCGGGGGGGGGGGGAGCCCCGGGTCAGGCCCGGTAGCCGAGGACGGTCATCATGCCCGTCTCCGCGTGGTAGACGTTGTGGCAGTGCACCATCCACAGCCCCGGGTTGTCCGCGTCGAAGTCGACGGCCAGGGTCGCGCCCGGCAGCACGACCGCGGTGTCCTTGCGCGGACCGTCGCCGGGCAGCGCGAAGCTGTGGCCGTGCAGGTGGACGGGGTGCCACATGGTGGTGCTGTTGCGGAACTCCAGCCGCACCCGCTCGCCCGCCGCCACCGGGTGGCGCTGCGCCGGGTCGTACCTGCGGCCGTTGAACGCCCAGTCGGCCTTCGCCATCCCCCCGGTGAGCTCCAGCTTCACCGTGCGGTCCGGCGCCCTGGCGGGCAACCGCACGCCCGGGGCCGCCCTGAGCTGCCCGGCGGTGACCAGCCGGCCGTCCAGCTCGGCCGGGCGGACGGCGGCCCCGGGGGCGGCACCGCCGCCGGTGCGCAGCACGGCCAGGGCGGTGGCGTTCTTGCCCTCGGCCAGCGCGGTCAGCGGGAAGACGCCGTCCCCGGCGGTGACCAGCACGTCGTAGCGCTCGCCCATGCCGAGCAGCAACGCCTGGGTGGTGGCCGGTTCGACCGGGAAGCCGTCGGTGTGGGTGACGGTCAGCTCGTGGCCGCCGAGGGCGACCCGGTAGGCGGTGTCGCCGCCCGCGTTGATCAGCCGGATCCGGATCCGGTCGCCGGGTTTGGCGGCGAAGGTCTCGGGCGCGGTCGCGAGCCTTCCGTTGACCAGGTGGAACGGGTACGCGACATCGCCGGCGTCACCGCCCAGCAGCGGGCTCCGGGCGCCCATCAGCATCCGGCCGGGGGCCGCGCCGCTCGGGGCGCCTCCCGTCCCGGGTGTCCCGGGCGTCCCCGGCGTCCCCGGCATGTCGCGGCCCGACATCCCCGACATTCCCGGCATACCCGTCATGTCGTGTCCGGAGCCGCCCGAGTGGTCCATCCCTCCCATGCCCTTGGCGAGTTCGGCGAGGACGGCGTCCGGGGTGCTGCCGTCGACGCCGTCCACCCAGTCGTCCAGGACGACGACCCACTCCTTGTCGTAGGCCAGCGGCTCCCTGGGGTCCTCGACGATCAGCGGCGCGTACAGGCCGCGGTCCTGCTGGACGCCGGAGTGCGGGTGGACCCAGTACGTGCCCGGGTGGGAGAGCGCGAAGCGGTACTCGAACGAGCCGCCGGGCCTGATGTCGGCCTGGGTCACACCCGGCACGCCGTCCATGTCGTTGCGCAGCGCGAGGCCGTGCCAGTGCAGCGAGGTGGACTGCGGCAGGTGGTTGGCCAGGGTGACGGCGAGGGTGTCGCCGAGGGTGGCGCGCACCTCCTGGCCGGGCAGCCGGTCGCCGTACGCCCAGCTGCGGACGGTGCGGCCGCCGAGGTCGAGGGTGGCCTCGGTGGCGGTGAGCGCGATCCTGCGCTCCGGGCCGGGGTTGCGCGCGGCCTCGGCCGCGGCGACCTCGGGGCCGTTCGGGGCGAGGTAGCCGGCCGGGGCGGCGGACGGGCCGGCCGAGCCGCTCGGGCCGGTCGCTCCGGTCGCTCCGGTGGTGGAGCCGTGGTTCATGGACGCGTGGTCCATGCCCTGCATGGAGTCGGAGGAGCAGGCGGCGAGCAGGCCGGTCCCGGCGGCGGCGAGCGCGGCGCCGAGGACGGTACGACGGGTGGGTGTGCGCATGGCGGAGTGCACCTCGTGCGGTGGGTGGGTGTGTACAGGGCGTCGCGTCGGCCGTTCCGTGCGCGGGCGCTGCGGGGCGCGAGCGGGCACATGGAGGTGCGCGCGGGCGCTCCCGAGCGGGCGCGGGCACGGGACGGCGGGCACGCGCCTACTGACGCAGCACCGAAAGCCGGGTGAGGAGGATCCGCCCGCCCCCGGGCGGGGGCAGCGCGCGGAGGGCCCGCAGCAGCCGGGCCCGTACCTCGGCGGCGGCATCGCCGCTGCGGCGCAGCAGCGGGCCGGTGAGGAGCAGCACCAGGGTCCAGCCGGCCAGGACGGCGAGGCAGACCGCCATCGGGTCCATGCCGCCGGGGACGGCGGGGTCGAGGGTGCCGACGGCGGAGGCGGCGGCGTGGACGGGTTCGGCGGCCGGGCTGTGGTGGACGGCGCCCGACTGGTGCATCGCGGAGGCGTGCATCCCCGGGCCGTCGTGCCCGACGGACCCGCCGTGCCCGCCGCCCGGATGGCCGAGCGTGTGCATGGTCACGACGCCGAGCAGCAGCGCGGCGAGCAGCAGCAGGCGCAGGGCCCACGGCACCGGCGGACCGAACGGCCGCGACCGCGCCATCCTCCGCCTCCCGTCCCCGACGCCCGCCAGATGTACCCCCGCAGGGTATCCCGACCTTACGCCGTCGGCCGGGCCAGGCCGCGCCGGACCGGGCCGCGACGCCCGCCCTCCTGTTCACTCCGTGGCGTGCGGGCCCGCACCCAGCACCGCCGCCGCCACGTGCTCGCGGAACCAGCGGTGGCCCGGATCGGCCGCGTTGCGCGGGTGCCAGGCCATCCCCAGCTCCAGCGGGGCGAGTTCGAGCGGGATCGGGAAGGTGCGCAGGCCCAGTGCGGCGATGGTGTCCGGCAGCCAGTCCGCCGGGACGAGGGTGATCAGGTCGCTGTCCCGGGCCAGCAGCATCGCACCGGTGTGGCTCGGCACGACGACCGCCACCCTGCGCTTCAGCCCGAGCGCGGCCAGCGCGGTGTCGATCGGGCCGAGGCGCTTGCCGCGCCGGGAGACGCCGATGTGGTCGGCGGCGGCGAAGCGACGGGCGGTGATCCGGCGGCCGTCGAACAGCGGGTGGCCGCCGCGGGCGAGACCGACCAGCGGGACGCTCATCAGCCGACGGGTGCGGACCTCGGGGTCCAGGTGGCCGAGCACGCCGAGCTCGACGTCCACCAGGCCCTGCCGCAGCGCCGGGCCGCCCTCCAGGGTCTCCGGCAGGAACACCACGTCCACCCGCGGCGCCTCGGCCCGCATCCGCTCGGCGAGCGCGCCGGCCGTCCGCACCAGCATCAGCTCACCGGCCTGCACCGTGAAGGTGCGGTCGAGGTGCACGGGGTCGAACCCGGCGCCGGGGCGCAGCACGCTGTCGCAGCCGCGCAGCAACGCGCCCACCTCCTCCCGCAGTTCGAGCGCCCGCGGGGTCGGGACGAGTCCCTGCCCGGCGCGCACCAGCAGCGGGTCCTCGACGGCGCGGCGCAGCCGGGCCAGCATCCGGCTGACCGCCGCCGGCGAGGTGCCGAGCCGCTCGGCCGCACGGGTCACGCTGTTCTCCTGGAGCAGGGCGTCCAGGGCCCGCAGCAGGTTGAGGTCCATCGATCACACGCTCCTGAGCTGTGTCTTTGCTTTTCGCGCAACTATCCGATGCCGATCCTTGCATTGTTCCCACCGGCACCGGGCCCCGAAGGTGGAGGTGACAGGTGATCACCTGTCACTCCTCGACCGCCCCTCGGAGCCCTCGTGTCCCAGCCCTCCCGCACCGCCCGCGCCTCCCGTGCCGCCCGTGCCGCCCGCGCCGGCGACGTCCTCGCCGTCGTCAGCCAGAGCGGCCCGACCGTCTCGTTCTTCGACGCCGCCACCGACCGGCACCTCGACACCCTCCAAGTCCTCGCCGAGCCGCACGAGTTGTGCTTCGACCCGACCCAGCGGCTGCTCTGGTGCAGCAGCGCTTACCACTCGGGCTACTACCACGCCAACAGCGGCCGCCGCACCGAGCTGACCGTCATCGACGCCGACACCCGCCGGATCGTCGAGGTGATCGACCTCGCCCCCGAGCACGGCCCGCACGGGCTGGCACTGGACACCGCCCGGGGCCGCCTCTACGTCAGCGTGGAGGGCGGCGAGGACCGCCCCGGCGGCGTCGTGGTCATCGACACCGCGACCCGGCGCCCGCTCGGCCGGATCGACACCGACGCCCCCGGCCCGCACTGGTTCGCCGTCTCCCCGGACGGCCGGACCGGCTTCGCCACCAACAAGGAGGCACCCTTCGTCTCGGTGGTGGACCTCGAACGGGGCACGCTGACCGCCAAGGTGGAGGTTCCCGGCAGCGAGGGCCTGGCCGTCTCCCCCGACGGCACCCGGGTCTACGCCGCCGGCCCGTACTTCTCAACCTCCGCCGCCCCCGCCGCGGCGCCGGGCATCCGCGTCATCGACGTCCCGACCGCGACCGTCACGGACGTCCTCCCGACGGACTTCCCGGCCCTGCCGGTCCACCTCACCTCGACCGGCCTGCTCCTGGCCGGCGAAGTCCGGTCGGCCCCCGCCCCCGGCTCCGCTCTGGGGCGCCAACTCCCGGGCCGCCTCACCGTGTTCGCCGCCGACGACCACCGCCGCCTCGGCTCCGTCGAGGTGGGCCTCTTCCCCCTCACCATCACCTCCTCCCCGGACGGCGGCCTCGCCTACGTCGCCGGCGTCGTCTCCTCCACCGTCGACGTCATCGACCTGGCCACTCTCACCCCCGTCTCCCGCCTGACCGTCCCCAAGCTCGCCGACCCGGGCGCCCACGGCCTGGCCTACCTCCCCCGCGCCGAGTGAGCCTCCGAGCGGCCGGGAGGTGACCGCCGGGATGCGGCCGCCGGGCAGCCGCCGTCCGGTCGAGGTGGACCGGCGGCCGCCCGGCGGCCGCGCCGCGTCATGATTCCGGTGACCGGTTCACCACCGGCGACCCCTTGGACGACACCCCTGGAGGGAAGACCGATGCGCTTTCGCAGCCTCGGACCTGACGGACGGTCCGCCAGTGCGCTCTGTCTCGGCACGATGACCTTCGGCACGACCGTCGACGAACGGACCGCGACGGCGATCCTCGACCGGTTCACCGAAGCCGGCGGAACGTTCATCGACACCTCGAACAACTACGCCTTCTGGGCGCCCGGCGCGAACGGCTACGAGAGCGAGGAACTTCTCGGCCGCTGGCTGGCCCGCAGCGGCAACCGCGACGACCTGGTGCTCGCCACCAAGGCCGGCGCCCGCCCGGTGCCCGGGCTGCCCTTCCCCGAACACGTCGAGGGCCTGTCCGCCCGCGCGCTGCGCGAGGCCGCGGAGGGCAGCCTGCGCCGCCTCGGCACCGACCGGCTGGACCTGTACTACGCGCACGTGACCGACCCGGCGACGCCGCTCGAAGAGACCATGGGCGCCTTCGCCGGGCTGGTCGCCGACGGCAAGGTCGCCGCCCTGGGCTGCAGCAACCACCGCGCCGCCGACCTGGCCGCCGCCAACGACCTCGCCGCCGAACGGGGTTGGCCCGGCTACCGGTGCGTCCAGCAGCGCCACAGCTATCTGCGGCCGCGCCCCGGCGCGGACTTCGGCATCCAGCGGCACGCCGACGAGGCCCTGCTCTCCCACCTCGCGGCCCGGCCGGCGCTGACGCTGCTCGCCTACTCCCCGCTGCTCGGCGGCTCGTACTGCCGCCCCGACCGGCCACTGCCCGAGCAGTACGGGTGGCCGGCGGCGCGGGCGCAGCTGGCCGCGCTGGCGGAGGTGGCCGAGGAGACCGGCGCCACCGTCAACCAGGTGGTGCTCGCCTGGCTGATCGGCCACCCCGTGCCGACCGTGCCGGTGCTCGGCGTCGGCTCCGTCGCCCAACTGGACGAGAGCCTGGCCGCGTTGGACCTCGTCCTCGACGAGGAGCAGCGCCGGCGGCTGGACACCGCGGCCTGACCCTCCGCCCCGCCGTCGGGGCCTGTCGTGCGGGACAGGCCCCGGCCCGCGCCGACCGACCCGCGCCCCGTCCGCACCCGTGGGCGTGGCGCGCTCCGTGCCAAGTTCGCGGTTTTCCACGATGCCCGAGCGTGGCGGTCGCGTGCCAGTCTGTGACCACCACCGCACCCCACGGCCGGGCCGGGGCGGGACCGATCCGCCACGGGTGACCGGCCGTTCACGTGGAACACCAGGAGGGACTTGTCATGAACAGGCGAATTCGCGCGGCTTCGCTCTGCGCCGCTCTCGCCGCCGCGGTTCTCGTCGGCGGCACCGCCCAGGCCTACGCCGCCGCGGCCTCCCCCGCCCCGGCGCACGCCGCCGCGACGCCCGCCGTCCAGGAAGGCGCCTCGACGCAGGCGATCGAGATCTGGCGCTACGCCGGCCGGTACGACTCCTTCGTCGCGGCGCAGGCGGCCTACTGGGTGCTCTACGGCCTCGGAAGCGCCATCAAGGACAAGATCGAGCAGGTCGTGGTCGACGGCGCGTACCGGTGGGACCTCTACATCCAGTGAGTCCCCCGGCGCCGGCATCGAGCCGTGACGCCCTCCGGATGGAAACAAGGCGAGCGTGAGACACGTCCGCTCGCCCGGCCTCGAAGAGAGTTGGTAGACCCATGCAGCGTACGACGTCCATCACCGGTCTGGGCCGCACGGCCGCCGGCGCCCTCACCGCCCTGCTGATGGCGGCCGGAGCGGTCGCCCTCGCCCCGTCCGCCCAGGCCGCGGCCGGACAGACCGGGCCGCAGGCGTCCGCGGCGCAGCGCCCGGCCGCCGAGAGCGAGTCGGCGAGCGTGCCGCGGATCACCGCGGACCGTTCAACGAAGGTCACCCTCTCCAACAACAGCGGGTCCGGCCTGACCAAGACGTGGGAGAAGCTCGACCACGGCTGCTGGACGAACGACATGCTGCCGTCCGACTACGTCCCCAACACCAAGTCGGCCAGCTGGCAGAGCGAGTCCTGCGGCTTCGCGACCGGGACCGAGGGGAACATCACCTACACGCTCGCCGACGGCGGCGAGGTCAAGCTGCACTGGAACAACCCCTACTGGGGCAGCAACGACTACAGCTGCTCCGTCCCGTACGGGTACACCTGCTCCCGGAGCGGTGGCAGCGGGGACAACACCTCGGTGACGTTCAGCATCGGGCGCGCGTCCCTGGCCGCCGCGTCCCCGGCCGCCGCGGAGTCGCCCAGCCTCCTCTCCGCCGCCCGGAGCACGTCCGTCAACCTGACCAACAACTCCGGCAAGCTGCTCACCCGCTCCGGCGCGAGCCTGCAGTGGGGGATCTGGTCGGACGGCGGGATGCCCCCGTCCATGGTCCAGTCCGGCATCACCGCGAAGTGGGCGAGCGAGTCGGACGGCTTCATGACCGGCACGGAGGGCGACGTCACCTTCGACGTGCTCGGGGAGCAGAACAAGGTGAAGGTGCACTGGAACAACCCCTACACCGGCAGCAACAGCTACAGCTGCGAGGCCCCGGCCGGGTACAAGTGCACCTGGCAGGGGGGCGGCGGTGACAACGCCGCGGTCTCCTTCACCCTCTCGAAGTCCTGATCGCGCCGCATGAACCGGCGCCGCCCCCGTCCGGGCCGGGTGCATCCGCACCCCGGGCGGGGGCGGCGCGATCCCCGGCCCGCCGCGGGTCCGGCCCCGCCCCGCCCCGGACCCGCCCCCGGTCGCTCGGTCGCTACCGCTCCAACACCGCCACCAGCTGGGTGCGCCGGGCGATCCGCAGCTTCCGGTAGGCGTTGGTGAGGTGCGTCTCCACGGTGCGGCGGGTGAGGCAGAGCGCGGAGGAGATCTGGGCGTTGGTGTGCCCCGCCGCCGCCAGTTCGGCCACGCGCCGTTCGGCGGGGGTCAGGGCGTGTCCGCCGTCCCTGTTCCGCACCCCGCCCTCGCGCAACGCCTCCTGCGTCAGGCCGAGGAGACGGCCGACGACGGCCGGCCCCCCGGCCTCCGGAACGGGTGCGGCCAGTCGCCGGGCCACGGCGTGCGCCTCGCGCAGCGTGTCGCGCCCCTTGCGGCCGTTGCCCGCTTCGAGGTGGGCCCGGCCGAGATCGACCAGCACCTCCACGAGTTCCACGGGAGCGGAACCCGGCCTGAGCAGTTCGGCGCCCTCGGTCAGCGAACACAGGGCCAGCCTGCCGCCCACGGTCGCGGCGTACGCCCGCAGCGCCCGGCCGACGGTGCGCGCGGTGCCCCAGGTCCGGGCGTGGCGCAGCTCCTCCTCGGCGAGTTCGCGCGCCTCCTCCCGCCGCCCGAGCCGCACCAGGGCGAGCGCCGCCCCGGAACGCCACGGCGTGGCGACCGGACTGACGAAGTCACGGGCGCTCTGGCCGGCTCCGCAGCGCAGGTAGTCGTCGAGGGCGGCCTGCCAGTCGCCGTCCGCCGCGTGCAGCAGGGCGCGGGTGTAGCCGAGTTCGTTCCACTCCCAGGACTTGTCGCTGCCGGACGGGCCGGCGAGGGCCACGGCGTCCCACGCCCCGGCGCGCCGGCCCGTCTCGCACAGGGCCGTCGCCACCATGGCCGCCAGATGCGGCAGTCGCACGCCCTGCCCCGCGGTCGCCGCCACCAGGGCGGCGTTCTCCGCGATGACGCGGTCGAACTCCCCCGCCCAGAGCGCCGCCTCGGCCCGGACGCTGAGCAGACACTGCAGACCCACGTCCGTCAGGTCCGGGGGGACGGGCGGGACGGGCAGGCACAGGCCGGTCAGCTCACGCGCCTCCTCCAGGCGGTCCGCCCACTGCAGCAGGGTGGCCGCGCTGCCGAGCCAGGCGGTCCGCAGCCGCGGGTCCACCGGCACCGCCAGGCGCGGCCGGACCCGGGCGAGCACCTCGGCCGCCGAGCGGAGGCCGGCCCCGGCTTCGTACTCGGTGATCAGTCCGCACACCAGCGGCTCGATGGCCGGGGGTACCGTCGGGGCCAGCGCGCGCAGGCCCGCGACGGCGCCGCGCCAGGCGTCGCCGTCGTGGGAGGAGACGAGCGCGCCGAGGGCCTGCAGCACCTGGACGAGCTCGTCGTCGTCGGCGGCACGGCTCACCTGGTGAAGGACCCGCAGCGCGGTGTCGGGATCCCGGCCCGCGACGAGGGCGGCACTCAGGGCGGTCGCCGCGGTCGCCCGTTCCCGCAGATCGGTGTGCAGTTCCAGCCCGGTGTGGAGCCTGCGGATGCCGGCGGTCGCGTTGTTCGGAAGCTCCAGGGCGCCGAGGCGCAGGCAGAGGGCGGCACGCCGGTCCGGATCGAGCGGGCCGCTCAGCGCGTGGCGCAGATACGCGGCGGACTCCGCGACCTGGCCGGCGCGCATCGCCTCCTCGGCGGCGTCGGCCAGCGAACGGGCCATCCACACCTCGCTCGGCCGGTCCACCCGCAGGAGCCGGGAGGCCACGGCCGTCGCCGGCGCACCGCTCTCGTCGAGCAGTTCCGCCATGCGCGTGTGCAGCTCGGCGACCTCCTCCGGTTCGGCGGCGGCGAGCACGGCCTCCCTCGCGAGGGGATGGCTCAGCAGCCTGCTCAGGCGGCGCACCGACCGCTCGCCCGGGGGACGCCGGGGCGTGCAGAGGCCGGAGAGCCGGCGGAGGAGGCCGGGGCCGGCCGGCATCCCCTCCTCGACCGCGACGACGAGGGCGAGGCAGGCGTGGCGCAGGCAGGGGTCCGCCCTCCGCAGCCAGTCGGCGATCGTGTCGCGGTAGCGGCTGTGCGACCGGGCGGACGACGGGCGAGGGAGCGGCCCGTCACCGAGGTCGGCGATCAGCGCCCGCACCAGGGCCGGGTTGCCGGCACCCGCCTCGACGCAGGTCGCGGCGGCCTTCTGGTCGAGGCCCGCGGCTCGGGCGATGCGGATGACCGCCGACACGCTGAGCGGGTGCAGGGCGACGGACGCCCCCGTGGCGGGCGGGAAGGCGGCCGGACCGGACCGGTCGGCGCACTCGGTGGCCACCAGCAGCACGGGGATGTCGGCGATGCGGCGGGCGAGGTAGCCGATCCAGCGGCGGGACGGCTCGTCGGCGTGGTGGAGGTCGTCCACCGCGAGCAGCGCCGGCCGCTCGGCGGCCGACCGGGCCAGGCGCGTCACCAGCCGGTGGAACAGCCGCTGTTCGTCCGGTCCGCCCGGCGCCGAGAAGGGAACGGCCTCGTCGTCCGCGAAGAGCTGCCGGACCAGCCCGAACGGGAACGCCGTCTCCTCCGGTACGCCGCGCGCCCGTCCGACGCGCATGGCGTCGCCGCCGGCCTGCTGCCGGACGATCGCCTCCAACGCAGCGGTCCGCCCCCGGCCGGCCACCGGCGCCGAGAGCAGGACCGAGCGCCCGCTGCCCGTCCGTACGGCCGCCGCTGCTGTCGCAGCCATGCCAAGAACCTCGTCGCGCTCCAGGAGCATCCGATCCCGTCCCTTCGTCCTGTCCACCCGCGGCGCCGGCCCGGGCCCGCCTCCCCCGCCCGGGCATCGCCGCCCGCGGCCACCGGATCCGCATTTCCGCGGTAATACCGTGGCGTTTCCCTTCCCGGTCCGATCCTCACCCAGTAGCGACACGAACCGACTCACCGCGCGGAAAACGGCGCGATCACGATTGTGGCAGAGCTTGATCCAGCCGCTTTTATCACGTTTCACGCACGAACTTTCCGCCCGCGACAACGGAGCGCACCGACCCCGAACCCGTCCGGCCGCATCCGGGACCAGCCCCGCGCAGGCAGCGGCCGAGGCGGCGGACCGCCACCCGCTCCCGCCTGCCACCGCGCGCCCACCGGTTCGCGCCGATACGGACCGATTCCCCCGGCCCGCCTTTCGACCGCCGGCCCGGCAGAGCCGGGTGAACCGGGAGTTCACCGGTTCGCCCACGACGAGCCGCTCGTCACCACCACCCCGGCACCGGGCAGCAGCACAAAGGGAAAGGCGATATCCGACAGTCCGTCGCGACGCACCCGGCAAATCCCCACGGGGAGTTGACGCCACCCGGACCCCTGCCCGAGACTGCGTCCCGGACCGGACCCTGAGGAACAACCCCTAAGGGCGTAGACACGCCCACCGGCGGGCATGGCACGGTCGTAGGGCAACGCCATCGGTCGTGAGAAGGTACCAAGCATGAGCGCAATAAGGTTCATCCTCAATGTCATCTGGTTGATTTTCTGCGGCATTTGGATGGCGCTTGCCTACACGCTCGCCGGAATCATCTGCTGCGTACTCATCGTCACGATCCCGTTCGGCATCGCGTCCTTCCGGATCGCCGGCTTCATCCTGTGGCCGTTCGGGCGCACCGCGGTGGAACGGCCGGACGCCGGGCCGGCGTCCTGCGTGGGGAACGTCATCTGGCTGGTCTTCGCCGGGTGGTGGCTGGCGATCGGGCACCTGATCACCAGCATCCCGCTGTTCCTGTCGATCATCGGCATCCCCTTCGGCTGGGCCAACCTCAAGATGATCCCGATCTCGCTGATGCCGCTCGGCCGCGAGATCGTGCCGACCGACCAGGAGTGGGGCGCGCGGTAACCGCCACACCCGCCGACGGCCGGAAGGCATGATGCCCTCCGGCCGTCAATGCTTCGCTGCTCAGGACAGCGTCAGCCGGAAGCGGAGCGGCGAAAGTGCACCATGCTGAGCATCCGAACGCGATCCCGACGTCATCTGGTTCGTCTTCGCCAGATGGTGGCTGGCGATCGAGCACCCGGCTTCGTCGCCAGCCTGATCGTCGAACTGGCCGCACGGGCAGCTTGCGCCACGCCGTCGACGCGGAACATCGACCCGCAGTTGCGAGGCGTTGCGGGCCTACAGCGCGATGGCCGGCAGGACGTCCCGCCTGGGGTCGCTGCTGATACCGCTGCCCCGGCTGTCGCTGTCGTCGTCCTGGTCAAGGTCCTCGTGCACGGATCCTCCGGGCAAGGCTATGGGGCGTTCCGGCG
This sequence comes from Kitasatospora sp. NPDC048715, assembly GCF_043198905.1. NCBI lineage: Bacteria > Bacillati > Actinomycetota > Actinomycetes > Kitasatosporales > Streptomycetaceae > Kitasatospora > Kitasatospora sp. NPDC048715. The sequence goes on from NZ_JBICVH010000003.1 coordinate 187,327, forward strand.
GCGGTGGGCCAGGTGCCGGAACGCGCGTGGGCGGCGGCCTGCCGAAGTGAGGGCGCCGGGGCGTCCGGGAGCTGCCCGCACCACCCTCCACGGATTCCGTGACCCGGACGTCGGCCGGCCCGCACAGGGTCGGGCGCAGCAGTTCAGGCGCGCGGTGGTCGAGTTCGGGGTCTCGGCAGGTGAGGACGGCCTGGAGCGAGTCGGGCCGTCGTCGTGGGAGAGGAGCACGAGGGGGCGACTCTTGCTGGGGTGTGTTCGCAGGGGAAGTCGCGGGGTACGGCGGTGAGTTGGTGTTCAGGCATACGGGGAGCTCGGTGCGGTGGAAGGCGCGCCACGGGGCATATGGCACAGAAAAGGGTGGAGTTCCGCTGGTGGGCGGGCTGCTGACGTGCCCCCGCCGGGTGGTGAGGCAGTCGCCCCTTGCTGGTTCCGCCGGTGCCACCGGCGGCCCGGGCCTGTCCGGCTGTAGGCCACTGCACTCGAGCTCTCACAGGGGCAGGGCCGGCAGCCGAACGTCGCAACCCACATGCGCGAGCGCGGCGGTCAGACCAGCCATCGCCTTCAAATGCCGGGGCCCACGGCGCTGTTCGCGTCGTGGGCCCCGGGGGGGTTGTAAGCGGTTACGGGTTGACGGGCTGGGGCGGGGTCCTGAGGGCGGGGAAGCTCCAGGTCTGGGCGGGTGTGCCGTTGCAGGTGAAGGCGGCGAGACGGCTGCCGGGGGTGGTGTCGTTGTTGGGCAGGTCGAGGCAGTGGTCGGTCGCCGGGTTGTAGAGACTGCCGTCGGCCCGGGGGAGCCAGACCTGGCTCGAGGCACCGGGGGTGCAGGGAGACAGGCCGATCCCGGCTCCGTTGGCGGTGTTGTTTCCGGTGATGTCGAGGCACATGCCGCGCAGGCTGATGGTGCCGTTGGTGGAGTCGACGGTCAGGTTCTGGGCGGCGGTGTTGTTGCAGGTGGTGATCTCGAGTCCCTGGCTGGTGTCGTTGTAGGGGACGTCGAGGCAGTTGTTGCTCGCGGCGTGGCGAATCGCCATGGCCGCGGTCGGCGGGTTGACGGGGGTGTTGTAGACGCCGAAGTTGGTGACGCTGCCGTTGAAGTACCCGCTCGGCTGGCCCTGGTACTGGTAGCGGCCGAGGACCAGGCCGCCGCTGGGGGCGGGGCTGGTGGCCGCGTTGTGGTGGCCGCTGCCGGCGAGGGTGCCGTTGACGTAGAGGCTCATCTGGCCGGTGTCGGCGTTGTAGCTGGCCGTCAGTCGGGTCCAGGCGCCGTTCTGGACCAGGGCGGCGCTGTTGCTGACCTTGGTGAAGTCGTAGGGCCAGGTGTTGTCGTCACCGCGCGCGAGCGCGAAGCGCCAGGCGCCTCCGGTGCCTTCGCTCCAGAGGAGGAAGCTGCTGGCGTGGACGGTGTTCTGGCTGGCGACGATCTGGCCGCTGCCGTTGGACTTCGCCCAGGTGCTGATGGTGAAGCTCTTGCGGGTGTCGACGACCGGCTTGTCGGTGGTCATGGCCGAGGTCGTGCCGTTGAAGACCGCAGCCTTGGTGCCGCGGCCGTCGACGGTGTCGTCCGCGAAGGCGAGGTCGGTGGCGGTCGTGTTGTAGGCGATGGCCGGGTCGGCGCTGAGGGCGGTCGTGTTGCCCTGGAGCTTCCACTGGGCGGTCGGGGCCTGGGTGTTGCCGCGGTAGTGGTCGGTGCCGAAGCCGGTGACCGTCTTGCCGGTGAGTGAGCCGGGCCAGGTGTGGAGCTTGCCGGAGCTGTCGAGGGCCCACAGGTCCGGGACGCCGTCGCCGGTGACGTCGCCGTCGGCGCCGACCGTCGGGAAGGCCCCGCTCGTGACGTCGGTGCCGATGCGGTGTGCGCTCGCCGGGGAAACCGCCGTGACGGTGGTGTACGCACCGAAACCGTCGGCGCGGGTCTCGGTGGTGAGGGTGTACTGGAGGATGTCTCCGGCAGTCCGGTTGCCCGTGGTGGTGCGGGCGCGTGCCCACAGGGCCGGGGCGGCCGGGGTGGTGCCGGCGGGATCGACGGCGAGGGTGTTGCCCGGGACCATCAGGTCGAGGGTGTCCCATCCGCCGGTGGAGACGAGGTTGGGCGGGAGCAGGGTGTGATTGGAGTCGGCGGCGTAGTACCAGAGGTTGCCGGCCTCAACGGCGAGGATGCCGGTGGCGTCCTTGACCTCACGGTTGGGGGTGCGGGTGTCCTTGGGCGAGCCGATCGGGGTGATCTGGGTGGTGTAGCGCCACTGCTCGTCCTGGTGGTAGCCGGGGCAGGACACGTCGCCACCCACACAGTTCGGGCGGTCCAGGACCCTCTTCAGGTTCAGGGTGAACCGGCCGGGGTCGGACTCCTTGTTGGCGTAGTAGTAGAGGAAGTTGCCGCCGTCGCGGTGGACGAACAGGTCGTCGGTGTTCCTTCCCGGGTCCAGGGAGCCGCGGTGGGTGACGTGGAAGTCCTTCCACGTCCGGCCTGCCTCAGGGGCCTGGTTGGCGGGGGCGGCGGTGCCGGTGGGCGGCACGTCGGTGCTGCCGGGGTCGGTGGCGCGGCCGTGGGTGATCAGGTTGCCGGCGCTGTCGGGGACGAGGATGTCGGGGTTGGCGTCGCCGGTGGTGTCGCCGAAGGCGACCGGGCCGGGGGCCCAGGGGACGTAGAAGGAGTACGACATGGTCTGCGAGGCGTTCGCGGCGTCGTCGAAGACCTGGGCGTAGAGGACGTTGGTGCCCCAGTGGGTGGGCTTCGTCCTGATCTCCGTGACGTTCAGTGTGTTTCCGGCCGGAGCGCAGTTCTGGGTGTAGTCGGTGAGTTGCGGGTCATAGCCGTAGCGGACGCAGACGACGCCCGAGGCCAGCAGGCCGGAGGGGTTGGGGTCGTAGGCGGTGAAGGGGATGGACCCTTCCTGGCCGAGGCGCAGGTTGGTGGTCTGGCCGTTGCCGGACGGCGGGAACTGGGTGTTCGGGTCGGTGAAGGTGCCGAACGCTGCGACCGGCGGGGTGGTGTCGACGGCGAAGTGGCACGCGGCCGTCTCCGGCCCGCGGAGGTAGCTGTCGTCGCCCTGGGCGGCCCAGCTGTAGTAGTGCCCGTCCTGCAGGGTGAAGCGGGGGACGTTGTAGGTGGCGCGGCTGCCGGTGGGTACGTAGGCCGACCAGCCCTTGCTGACTTCGGGTGAGCCGCCGACGGCGTTGTCCCAGAGCCTGACGTACTCGGTGAGTATTCCCTGGTTGTGGCTGCTGACGACGGAGGTCAGGTTGACCGTGGTGTCGGTCATCCAGCGGAAGGAGGAGACCGTTCCGTCGCCGCAGGCGTCGCCTTCGCCTCGGGTGACGCTGCGCGGGGCCGGCAGGGCACGGGGGTCGCCCGGTTGGAGCGGAACGTGGTCGAACTCGGTGGACAGGACGGCGTCGTAGGCGAAGCGCTTGAATGCCGCCTTGTCGCCGGTTCCTTCCGGGCCTCTGATGGCGAACGCCAGGGGTGTGCTGGTGTCGGCGAGGGCGTTGCGCATGGCGCTGGTGACGTTGAAGTCGACGGGGACGCCGGCCATGCAGGCGGCGTTGCCCCCATTGCCGGGGACGTTCTTGCCTTCGAGGAATTCGAAGATGTGGTGGGTGCTCCAGGAGATGCTGCTGTCGAAGGCTCCGGCCCGGTAGGCGCTCACCGGGTACGTGGTGGTGCACGAGAAATCGGCGGAGACGTACTGCCAGACGCGCAGGTTGGCGTAGTTGATGGCGGTGTCGGGCAGGTAGCCGTTCAGGTTGAACTCGTACAGTGCCCGTTCGATGCCTTTGGTGGTCTCCCAGCCCTGGTAGCCGACGCCGGGTCGGTCACGGTCGGTGGCGCCGGTGCGGTCGAAGTTGCCGGTCGTGTAGGCGGATTGGACCCAGGCATGATGGCTCTTGCCCCGGGCGTCGTTCGACCACGTCGGGTCGACGTAGATCGGGTAGCTGGTGTTCGGGCCGTCCAGGAGTTCCGGGCTGGGTGACAGGACGATGCTCTTGCTGCCGTTTGTGCCTGTTCCGGTCGTCACGGGGATGTCGGCGACCGTGGCCCCGGTCCCGGGGCCGCCTGCTGTACTCGGGGTGTTCGGTGACTGGCGGGCATCGCCGGAGCCGCTGCCCTTGGTGGGCGTGCTGGTCGGGGTGGGTACCGCCGCCGAGACCTGGGTGGTGAGCGATGCCTTCACCGATGTGGGGGCCGGCGTTGGTGTGGTGCTCTCCGGCGGGAGTCCGGAGGCCGGTGGTGCGGCCGACCACATCTGCGGCTTGGGGGCGGTGAAGACTTCCTTGCCGTCGCTGAGCGCCTTCAGGCTTCCGTCCTCGTTCGTGGACAGTTCCACGCCCTTGGTGCTGGTGGGGAAGGTGAGGGAGCGGACAGCCGGGTTCGCGGCGGCGGCGGGTGTGTGGAGGATCAGTACGGTGCTGTAGCCGCCGAACCGGGTCGCGGTCACCTGCAGGTCCGTGTCCGGTGCCACGGACGCGTACAAGGCGCTGTTGCCGTTCACGGTCGGGGCCGGCAGGGGTCCCGGGAACGGTGAGCCCACGGCGAATTGCTTGCCGTCCCTGGTCGTCATGGTCGCCAGCGTGCTGCTGCCGCCACCCGAGATGACGAGGTCCTCACTCGCCGCCGCGGGAGTGAGTGTGCCGTCGGTGCGCTTGAGCAGTGTGTCGTCCAGAGCCGCCCACGATCCGTCGGCACGCTTCACGCGCTGGGCGTCCAGGTGCCGTTCCTGGCGGAGCCTGCCGGAGGGCGTGGCGACCATGGTGCTGAACTCGTCCGTCAGCGACGGGACGGGGACGTCCTTGCCGATCTTCTTCGCCTCGATGATCGCGAGCTCGGCGGGCCGGGGATCCAGCAACTCCCCTGCGCGCTTGGCGTCCCCGGCGGTGACGGCTTCCTGCGCTGCCTTCCACGGGTCGGCGGCCGGGTCGGCTGCGGCAGGAGGCGAGGTGAGGCCGGGCAGCGTCACCGCGAGTGCCAGAAGTGCCGCCAGTGACGAGAAGCGGGGGCGAGCGGGGCGCGGTCTGGCGGCGCGCTCGGGCGATGGTCGACGGTCAGTCATATCCCTACCTGGAGCACCCATGGCATTTTTCCCTGGTCCGAACCCTCGGCGCCGGACGCGCAGAGGCCAGGCGGACGGTCTCAGCGAATCGGACGGGTCGTCAACGATTTTCTTTCCGAAATATCCGCATTGACTGGCATACACACCCCCACGCATCGCCGAGTGATACACGTCACGCATCGCGTTCTTGATACGAAGAGATCAACTTCCAGTCGCACCCATAGAATCCACCAGCCCTTTACCAGACCTTAGTTAACTCGCAGTCAGCTAAAGGACCGTCGATGCGTATTCGCAGAAGAAACGGGTCGCCACCGGTGAGCAGGCGCATAGCCTGCACCGTGGTGCTGGCCCTGACCTCATCACTGTTGGGCCCTGTCGTCTCCCAAGCCATCGCGGCGGAGCCCGACTTCTCCCGGGTCTGGTCGCCGCCCAACACCCCGCTGCCGCGAACCCCGTCCGTCAGAGCCGAGGCGGCACCGAAACCGTCCGAGACCGCCCCTCACTACCCCGTACCCGTGGCCTCGAACACCGTGCCTGCCAGGACTCCGGTCGAGCGGAAGAGCGCAACAGCCAGCCTGACAACAACTCCTTCGCAGGCGGGATCCCTCCCGGTCTGGGTCAGCGCACCTGAACAGGGCTCTGTGTCAGGCTCGGTCACGGTGGTGCAGGCCGACACGAAGACTGCGGACGCCGCCCAGGTGAGCGGCCTCCTGTTCTCCCTGAGCGCCGCCACACCTGCGGCCGGCGCACAGCCCGCAGGAGACAACGGTGCGCAGAAGGCGGCCGTGAAGGTGGCCGTCGATGCGGCAGCGCTGGACTCCGCCGGTGACTTCACCTCCCGCGGCCGACTGGTCACGATGCCGTCCTGCGCTCTGACAACACCGCAGGAGCCGTCCTGCCTGGTCCGCACCCCGGTGACCAGCACCTACGACGCCGCGTCGAAGCGACTGGTCGCCGACCTGGAACTTCCCACGGGCCACACCGGCGCGCAGAGGGCCAGCGGAGCGGTCAAGGCTGCGTACTCCGGCACCTCGACAACAGCTGCCAGCGTCGGAAGCATGCTTCTCGGCGCGGAAACGGGTCCTTCCGGCGGCGGTGGCACCTACCAGGCCACCAGCCTGTCGAGCTCCTCCGGCTGGGCAGCCGGCAACTCCTCCGGCGCGCTCACCTACGGCTACAACATCGAGGTCCCGCCCGCGCTCGGCGGAGCCGCACCGCTGGTGTCCCTCGGGTACAACTCCTCCTCGGTCGACGGGAAGACCTCGGCCACCAACGCCCAGGCGTCCTGGGTCGGTGACGGCTGGGACTTCAATCCCGGTTTCATCGAGCGCAGTTACACTCCGTGCGACAAAGACGGCATCACCAACTCCGGCGATCTGTGCTGGGGCGGCTTCAACGCCACCCTGTCCCTCGGATCGCACGCCGGGCCGCTCGTGCGTGTATCGAACACGGCTGCCGCGTCGGACGAAGCCACCGGTGTGTGGCGGCTGAAGAACGACGACGGTACCCGGATCGAGTTCGGTGCCGATCCTCGCAGCGCCAATGGCACCTACAACGGTGCGTACGCCAAGGTCACCGACATCTCCGGGACGGTGTTCTACTTCGGACTCAACCATTTGCCCGGTGGTGACCGGAGCGACCCTGCCACCCAGTCCGCCTCCACTGTTCCTGTCTATGGCCCTAACAGCGGCGACCCGTGCTTCGACGCCGTCAAGAGCAAGGCATCCTGGTGCCAGATGTGGCAGCGCCTGTCCCTCGACTACGTCGTGGACGCCCACGGAAACCTGATCACCTACACCTGGACGCCGGAGTCGAACTACTACTCCCGGGGCGCCGGCCAGAGCAATGGCAACGGGACGCGGACCTCGTACACCCGGGCGAACACTCTCGCACGTATCGACTACGGCCAGCGTCTCGTCGACCAGGTCGCGGCGAAGGGCACCCTCCAGCCCGCGGCCCGGGTCACCTTCACCACCGCCGAGCGGTGCCTCGCCGCCGGATCCGCCTGCGACCCGGCGAACCGCACGGTACCGAACAAGAACAACTGGCCGGACGTACCGGTGGACCAGGAGTGCAAGGACACCGGCACGTGCACGGTTCCGAGCCCGACGTACTTCACCACCAAGCGGCTGACCTCGATCGCCACCCAGGTGCGGGTCAACAACGCCTGGCAGGACGTCGACTCCTACGAGCTGAAGCACTCCTTCCTCGATCCCATGGACGTCACCAGCGACCCCAAGGACGCCCTCAGCCAGCGCGTCCTGTGGCTCGACTCCGTGCAGCGCACCGGAAAGACCGCCACGCCGAACCTCAGTACTCCCGCGGTGTCGTTCACGGCGGTCATGCTGGCGAACCGGGTCGACGGATCCGATCTCGTCCCAGCGCCACCGCGGATGAACCGGCCACGCATCCAGCAGATCCGCAACGAGACCGGCGGCGTCCTCACCGTCGACTACAACGAGCGCGACTGCTCCCGCGTCAACCACGTGATGCCGACCGCTGAGGACGACAACACCCGGGCCTGCTTCCCCGTGCGCTGGTCCGTACCCGGCTCTATCACCGGCTCCGACCCGGTCCTCGACTGGTTCAACCACTACACCGTCCGCACGATCGCCGAGAACGACTTCGCCACCGGCGCGCCCGCGAGAACCACCAGCTACGAGTACGGCCCTGCGGCCTGGCACCGCGACGACAGCCAGTTCACCGACTCCAAGGCCCGCACCTGGAACGACTTCCGCGGGTTCACCACGGTGACGGCCACTGTCGGCAGTGGCAACGACGGCCCCAAGACCCGGACCGTCACCACCTACCGGCCGGGCATGGACGGCGACATCCGCAAGAACGGAACCCAGCGCACCGTCCCCCCTCTCACCGATGCCCTCGGCCGCAACGTCACGGACGTCGAATGGCTCTCCGGCCAGGTTCTGCAGACCGAGGCAGTCGATCTGGCGACCGGCAAGACGATGGCTCAAACCGTCAATGGCCTGAGCCGGGAGTCGACCACAGCCACCCAGCCGCGTGGCAGCGGACTGCCGAACCTCGTCGCACGCTATACGGCCACGGTCAGCAGCACGACCAGCCGCACGCGCAAGGCAGATGGAACCTGGCGGGCCATCACCAAAACGATCACCGGCGACGAGAACCACGGCAACCGACCGATCACCTCACTCGACCGGGCCGACGGCCTGTCGGACCTGTGCACCCGAACGGCATACGCCACCGGACCGGACCCCCAACGCATCGATCAGATCGCCGAGACCCTGACCGTCTCCGGAGACGCCGCCTGCACCACCACGGCCACGGCAAGCAACACCGTCTCCCGCCAACGGATCTTCTACGACGGCAAGCCCTATCAACAGGCTGACACGACCGCTGACCAGACGGCCAAGCAGGTCCTCGACCGCTACGACAGCACCGGCGCCGCCGTGTTCACGACCGTGAGCACCACCGCGTTCGACGCCTACGGCCGACCGGTCTCCGTCACCGACCCGAACAGCACCGACGCCCAGCACCCCAACGGCACCACGAACACAACGTCCTACACAGCTCCTGCCGCCGGTGAGCTTTCCACCGCCATCACCGTGTCGGCTCCGGTGCCCGGTGCTGTCACCGGAACCTGGGAAACCGTCAGTACCTTCGACAGCCGGCGGACCCTGCCGCTGACGGTCAGGGACGCCAACGGCAAGACGGCCACCGAGACCTACGACGCCCTCGGCCGCCTGACAGCTGTCTGGTCACCCGGCCGCACCCCGGCACTCAACCCGAGCGCCAACCTGACGTTCAGCTACAACGTCTCCAACACCACCGGCGTCCCGTCGACCACCACAACCTCCACCCTCACCGTCGACGGCGAGCCCCCCGTCTACGCGCGGGAGGTCACCCTGTCGGACGGCTTCGCCCGTCCCCGTCAGACCCAGTCCACCCCGGCCGGCCCCGGGTACACCGGCCGGCTCATCACCGACACCCAGTACGATTCCCAGGGCCGGGCCTGGGCCTCCAACGCCACGTGGTACAACCAGGCATCGGGCCCCTCGACGACGCTGGTCATCGCCCCGGACAGCGACATCCCGGCACAGACGCGCCTGACCTTCGACGGCCTCGGCCGAACGGTCACCTCGGCGTTCTGGTCCCTGGGCGTCCTGCAGAACCAGACCACCACCGCCTACCCCGACGCCGGCCGGACCGACGTCATCCCCCCGCAGGGCGCCTGGCCCAGCACCATCCTGACCGACGCCCGCGGCCGCACCACCGAGGCGTGGCAGTACCGCACCGCCGTCGCCACCGGACAGGCCTCAGACGCCGCCGTCTCCCGCCGCACCTACACCCCGGCCGGACAGATCTCCGGCATGACCGACGCCGCCGGGAACACCTGGAGCTACACCTACGACCTGCGCGGACGCCAGACCAGCGCCACTGACCCGGACACCGGAACGACGACCCGTACCTACGACAGTGCGTCCCGCGTATCCACTTCCACCGATGCCAAGGGCCAGGTCCTCACCTCCACCTACGACCTGCTCGGACGGAAGACCGGCCTCTACCAGGGCACGGCCACCCCCGCCACGCAACTCGCGGCGTGGACCTTCGACACGGTGATGAAGGGCAGGCCCGCCTCCTCCACCCGCTACGTCGGCGGCAACAACGGCGGCGGCCAGGCCTACACGACCACCGTCACCGGCTACGACAACGGCTACCGCCCGACCGGCACCACCCTGACCATCCCCGGCACCGAAGCCGGCCTGGACTCCGGCACCTACACCTACGCCACCACGACCACCTACGACCAGATCACCGGTAACCCCAAGCTGACCACGTTGCCCGCCACCGGCGGACTTCCCCAGGACAGAGTGGCGTTCTCGTACAACGACTACGGCCAGATGTTCTCCTACGCCGGCGCCACCACCTACGACGTCCAGAGCGAGTACGACGCCTACGGCCGGCCCCTGCGCTCGACCGTCAACCCGTGGGGCTCCCAGGTTGTCGCCACCAGCGACTACGACCAGGCCACCGGCCGCGTCCGCGGCCAGTTCCTCGACAAGCAGACCTCCACACTCGGAGCTGTTCAGCAGACCAACTACACCTACAACCCCGCCGGCTCGATCACCTCGATCACCGACATCCCCGACAACAACCCGAGCGCGACCGACCGTCAGTGCTTCACCTACGACTACCTCGGCCGCCTCACCACCGCCTGGACCGACACCGGAAGCATCACCACCCCCGACCCGCTCCAGCACAAGACCCTCGACCAGGGCGCCTGCACCAACACCACACCCACCAGCGGCGCCATCGCCCCGGCCAAGACCACCGTCGGCGGAAGCACCCCCTACTGGCAGGAATACACCTACGACCTCACCGGCAACCGCACCTCCCTCATCCAGCACGACCAGTACGGCGACCCCTCCAAGGACGTCACCACCACCCAGCAGTTCCCGGCCCCCGGAACCGTCAACACACCGACCACCGCGGCCAACACCGGCGGCGGCACCGGCGGCGCCCACGCCCTGCTCGGATCCACCGTCAAGACCGGCACCACCACGACCGCCACCGGCACCACCCAGTACGACGCAACCGGCAACACCACCGCCATCCGCACCGGCGTCTCCGGCACCGGCACCTCAGCCCTGACCTGGAACAGCGAAGGCAAGCTCGCCGCCTACACCGCCCCCGCCCAGATCACCGGCAACGGCGGCACATGCATCACCACCACCGGCGGCAGCAACGCCAACGGCACCAACCTGCAGATCAACACCTGCAACAACAGCGGCAACCAGCTCTACACCGCCGCCAACAGCAAACTTGTCGTCCTCGACAAGTGCGTCCAGAGCATGGGCACCACCACAGGATCAGCCGTCCAGCTCCAGAACTGCGACAACTCCGCCGCCCAGACCTGGAACACCCGCCCCGACGGCACCATCCACAACCCCGCGTCCAACCTGTGCCTCGCCATCCCCGGCGACGTCACCACCAACAACACCGCCCTGGCCCTCGGTACCTGCGCCGGCACCGTCCCGGCCGGGCAGAAGTGGACCGTTCCCAACACCACCACCACCTACCTCTACGACGCCAACGGCAACCAGCTCATCCGCCGCAACCCCGGCCAGAACACCATCACCCTCGGCACCGACGAACTCACCGTCAACACGACAACCAAGACCCAGACCGGCACCCGCTACTACCCCATCCCCGGCGGCCTCACCATCGTCCGCCAAGGACCCGGCACCGCACCCGGAACCTTCGTCGTCCAGGCCACCGACCACCACGGCACCGGCACCACCAGCATCGACCTCGCCACCTCCGCCACCACCCGCCGCACCAGCGACCCCTTCGGCAACCCCCGAGGCAACCAGCCCCCACCCGGAACCTGGCTCGGCACCAAGGGCTACATCGGCGGCACCAAGGACGACACCACCAACCTCACCAACCTCGGTGCCCGCCAGTACCAACCCACCACCGGCCGATTCATCAGCCCCGATCCCATCCTCGACCAGACCAGCCCACAACAGTGGAACGCCTACGCCTACAGCAACAACAACCCCGTCAACCTCAGCGACCCAAGCGGACTGCGCCCACCAGGCAAGTGTGACGGCGACTGTCGCAACGTCGACGACAGCGTCGATCTCTGGGGCGGTGGCCCTGGCAACTGGCAATACGCCAATATTGCCGGACAGGTGACAGACACAGAGATCATCACCACCACCCAGTACATCAACTTCAAGGACCCCTCTCGATCCGTCATCGCCCAGGACAGGACCGCACGACCGAAGCCACCGAAGCCTGACAACCATTGCTACTACGCCATGGGATCGTGGGAAGGTCCCGGCTGCCACAGAGACGAACCCAAGGGCAACCCGAACTACCCGTCGACCTACATGAAGATCGACAGAGGTTCACTGGAAACCTGGCAGAAGATCCTCGTCGGTGTGATCGCGATCGTCAGCCTCGCGATTGTCGCCGCTCCTGTAGCCGCCACGGCAGCCCCAACCTGCCTCGCAGCGATCATTGCCTGCAGCGCAGCCATCGCCGACGTGGCGTCGGGCGAAGCCGCCGCAGGAAGCACAGCCCTAGCCGGCGCAGGAGTCACCACAGCCGCGCGCTTACTCGCTTGCAACGGCAATAGCTTCACCCCTGACACCCCAGTGCTTCTCGCCGACGGAACTGTCAAGCCCATCAGCGAGGTCAAACCTGGGGACGAGGTCGTCGCCACCGACCCGGCAACTGACACAACAAGTGTCGAACCCGTAACCGGCACCATCATCGGATCGGACGATCGTGACTTCACCAACCTGACGGTCGCTGACCCTTCCGATTCGTCCAAGTCGTCCACCATCACCTCCACCCAGAAGCACCCCTACTGGAACGAGACGACCAGGCGCTGGACCAACGCCAACGACCTGAGGATCGGCGACCACCTCCGAACCTCCGACGGCAAGGCCCGCTCAGTCCTCCAGGTTCGCAACTACCACACGAGCCCGCGGCCTGCCTACAACCTCACCGTCGCGAACCTCCACACGTACTATGTGGTGGGAGGGGATACTCCGGTTCTAGTTCACAACGCGGACCAGTGTGGCGGGGTGATAGCTGCCGGCAAAAGCATTGGTATGGCTACTAGGCAAATCCCTAGGGGTTCCGGGCAGCTTGATCATATCTCGCAGAGAGTAACCGAGCTCCAGCTCGATCAGAACCTGGCTGCGCAAGCTACTGATCACGCCGCCAAAGCTGCATTCGGCGAAACTGCTGGTGTAATTTCTTTGAAAAATGGAAATCTGGCAGTAATTCCCGCCCAACTGCAGGTTGGCGCATGGTTCGAAGTGACCCCTGGAGGGAGGGTATTCTCACAACGGGGGACGATCGGGTTCGGCGCCGATGGAATTGAGGTGACGCCGCACTAGATCACTCTGTCCATATGTTCTCTCAAAGGAGTTGTCAAGTGCCATCAAATGGCTTGGGAGTTCCCGAGTTTCAGAGGTATCTACTCAAGGTCATGGAACCTCCTACTGCTCTACTGGAGGCAGCCGTCAGGGGGATCGAATCAGATGGCAGAGTGACACAAGATGCAATCGAACAGATCTCCGAAATTCTCCGACTCGGACTCGGCAGGGCTGCAGAGGCCCGGGAGCTTCTGGCTGACGTACGACTGCCCCGTTCAAACTGTGCTGCGTCCGGAGAATCCATCGTCGAGCGGTACTCTCTTCCGCTCTGGCCTGATTTTGAATTCGAGATGGAGTTTGATCCATCGGGTCGACATCTAGTTCGGGCCGAGTTCTTCCGTTCATCCGAGTCATCTCTTCCAATTGGAATTCCCAGCCCCTGGAAATTTGTGAAGAGCGAGCTCTTCGGAGATTATGGTGATGTGCGGGATATTGATGGGTGGGGCCATTACGAGACATATTCTGCGTTGAGCATGGAGAGCGGGGGGAGATACTTCTTCAGGTTCGCCTGGGGCTTGCTGCAGGAGATCGAGGAGATGTAAGGATTACGTGTGCAGGCCAGACGGGATCGCACTTCACACGTATTGACCATTCAGTGACGACAGCGGCCCCAACGGAGTTTTGTTTCCGGTGGGGCCACTGTGGTTTGCAGGGTGGTACGACGGCAGTAATTGACGGCACCGTCTCCGGACGGGAGCTGCGCGAGGCGGTGGGCCCTCGCCTCATCGGGCCGGGCAGCCCAGTTGCCCCGGTCGTCGAGGACGTGGCCGAGGAGGTCGATGGCGTCGCCGCGAGCAAGAAGCCAGGGACACTAGGGCCGTGTTCCCGCTGCCGACATACGCCCCAGACTTGAACCCGCAAGAGGGCATCTGGCCGCTCGTCAAACGCGGCTGCGGCAACCTGGCAGCCGCCGACGTTGGCCAGGTCACGCGCGCCGTGAAGCGCAAACTCAGGATGATCCAGTGCCGGCCAGAGGTGATCGACGGCTACTTGGAGGGGACCGGACTGCCCATGCCGGAGCAATCATCAGAAGATCACGAAGAAGCGATGCCACCAGCGGGCCGCTGAACATGCGCGGGCAGGCGACTCGGCCCCTCATACCCGCCCTCCAGCAACTCTTCGGTAGCCACTGAGGAAGGAGGTCCTTGTCGGCCATCAGCGTTCGACGCTGTTCAGGCCTGTGTCAGTGTCAGCCGGAAGCGGAGGGGTGAACCTGCGCCATGCTGAGCGTCCGAACGCGATTCCGTTCGGCATCGCGTCCTTCCGGATCGCCGGCTTCATCCTGTGGCCGTTCGGGCGCACCGCGGTGGAACGGCCGGACGCCGGGCCGGCGTCCTGCGTGGGGAACGTCATCTGGCTGGTCTTCGCCGGGTGGTGGCTGGCGATCGGGCACCTGATCACCAGCATCCCGCTGTTCCTGTCGATCATCGGCATCCCCTTCGGCTGGGCCAACCTGAAGATGATCCCGATCTCGCTGATGCCGCTCGGCCGCGAGATCGTGCCGACCGACCAGGAGTGGGGCGCGCGGTAACCGCCACGAGCACCGATGGCCGACGAGGACGGAGATCCTCGTCGGCCATCACTGTTTTCACCGGTCGGGCCCGTGGCAGCGCCAGCCGGAAGCGGAGGGGTGAACCTGCTCCGTGCCGGGCACCGGGACGCGATCCCGCTCGCGATGGTGCCGCCGTCGGATCCGGCTCGGCCCGGGCATCTTGCTCGCCACGCACTCGTTGACGTACTTCCGGGCGTGAACGGGCGGACGGTCTGGTCCTGTTGACTGGATGTCTGTACAGTCAACCGTCATGGCGGCCGAAGCCCTGGAGCCCGCGTGTCACCTCGCTCACCTCATGTCAACGCCCGGCTGCGGGAAGCGTCCCGCGAACGGATCGTCACCGCCGCCATCGACGTCCTGGCCGGGAAGGGCTTCCACCAGGCCACCGTCTCCGACATCACCGAGCAGGCGGGTGTCTCGCGCGGGCTGATCAGCTACTACTTCCCGACCAAGCACGCACTCGCGGACGAGTTGCTGGACCGCTACCTGGAGGGCATCCACCAGCTCCTGGACGTCGAGGGCACTCCGGACGAACGGCTGTCCACCATCATCGACCGCGCACTGCTGGCGGCCCACCGCACGCGTCACATCCAGCAGATGACCCTGGGTCTCATGATCGATCCGGGGACGCACCCGCTGTACGCTGCGGCGGAGGCCAGGAAGGACCGGCTGCTCAGCGAACTGGAGGAGCGGCTCCGCGAGTTGTTCCACTCCCGCGGGGCCGAGGACCCCCATTTGGAGGGGATCATGCTCCGCAGCCTGCTGGAAGGGGTGACGGTCAAACTCGTCATCTACGCCGACCAGTACCCACTGGAGCCGATCCGCCGCCGGATCCACGCGATGTACCAACTTCCGTGCCCAACAACAGATCTGATCGAGGATCGCCCACGGCCGGCCGGGCCGATGCGCGCCACCGGCGCGACGCCCGAGCCGACCGGCCCGTCGCAGTGAACCCACACGGCCGGGTCACCCACCGCGCCGGCACGTTCTGGAGACGCGTATGACGTCCGCTGATTTCGCCGTCGCGGCAGCGACGGCGGCCGACCGGCTGTCCGGGACCGGACCGCCGACCGTCGACCGACCGCCCGCCGCCACCGGCCCGTTCCCGATGGAGACGGTCGGGCGGGCCGGCGAGCTCGCCGAGGTACTGGCCGTGCTCGAACGGCCGGACGTCGACGGCGTGCTGCTGTCCGGGGCGCCGGGGATCGGCAAGAGCCGGCTCGCCGAGGAGGTCGCGCTCGCCCACCGGACCCGCACCGGCGGAACGATCGGCCGGATCGCGCCGGCGCCCGGGGACGGCTGGGCGGACGGCCTGCGCCGCTGGATCACCCGGACCCGCGAATCCGAGGACGCCCCGTCCGTGCTGCTGTTGGACGGCGCGCGACGCGACCCCGACCGGCAGGTCCTGGCCCGGCTGGCCCGGGCGCTGGCCGGGACGGGCGTCAAGGCCCTGGTCACCGCGCGCCGGCCGGTGGCGCAGGACGGCTTCGCACACCGGAGCGTTCCCCCGCTCCCGGTGCCGCTGGACTGCTGCGCCATCGACGTCGAGGCGCTGGCCTCGGTGCCCTCCGTCGAGCTCTTCGTGGCCTGCCTGCGCGCCTTCAACCCCGCTTTCCAGGTCGAGCGACACAACCAACTGGCCGTCGCCCGCGCCTGCGTGGAACTCCACGGCAACCCCGGGGCGATCGGCCTGGCCGCACGGATCGCGGCCCTGGAGGGGCCGGAGGTCCTCTGGGCCGCGCTCGACGGCCAGTCCCCCCGGGCCGGAGCGCTTCCGGACCGGCCCCGGCCCGCCATCGACGGCCTCGCCCGGTTACTGGACGCGTACGGCCCGGACGACACCGAGCCCGAGGCGCTGCGCGGCCTGAGCCACGCCGGACGCCGACTGCTCGCCTGCGCCCGCGTGTTCAGCGGCGGCGCGGGACCCGAGTCGCTCCGGCAGATCTCCGGGGTCGGCCTCGACGAGTACCCGGCCGCCCTGGAGTCACTGCTCGGCCGGCACCTGCTCAGCCTCTCCGCGCTTCCCTCGGGCCGTCTCGACGGCTACACCCGTACCCGGCTGCACCTCTCCTTCGGCCGCTGGTCGTACCGATCGGACAAGCAGACGGCTGAGTCGGCGAACGGGCTGGAGGACGTCCGGCTCGCCCACGCCCGGCACCACGCCCGGCTGGCCGGATCCACCGTCCGCCTCATGACGGGCGGCCCGCAGGCCGGGGGGATCATCGCGTTCCGCAGCGAGGAGGGGAACATCCGCCGGGCGCTCGACACACTGGTCGCCGCCGGGCTCGCGGAAGAGGCACTCGACCTCGCCGAGCTGTCCCGGGTGTACCACTACGCGATCGGCACCCCGTTCGACTGGCCCGCCGGACTGGCCTCGCTGGGCGGCCCCGACGCCGACCGGGACAGCCGGTGGCGGGCGGCCCTGTTGCTGGCCGAGGCCGCCGTCCGCAACGACGAGCCGGAAGCGGCGCTGGCCATCCTCGACGGCGTTCAGCCCGGCGACGCGGGACACGAGGCCCCGGCGGACGGTGGGTTCAGTGTCAGGATCACGCACCTGCGCGGGATCGCCATCACCCCGAGCCGCCCGGACGAGGGGCTCGCGCTGCTGCACCGGGCCATCGAACCGGGCGCCGACGGCGGCCATCTGGCCCGTCGCCGGCTGCTCGACACCGCGCTGGCCGAGTTCCTCCACCGCTCCGCGGGCACCGCGGCCGCGCTCGCCACCCGCGCGCTCGCCGAGGCCATCCAGGCCCGGGACAACCTGGTCGCCGGCCTCGCGCTGCTGCACTTGAGCGCGTTCGCGGCGGCGGCGGGACGAGCGGCCGACTCGACCAACTACCTCGACCGCGCACTGGCCACGCTGCGCCCGCTCGGAGCCCCGGCCGCGCTCGGCGCGCTCCTCGCCCTGATGGGCAGCCCGCTGCTGCCGGGCCCCGCCGCGCGCGCCGCCGCGGTCGCCCGGGCGCTGGGCTGCTTCCACACCGTCCGGCGCCACCTGCTCGACGACCCGACGGAACCCGACTTCACCGTCGGCCGGGTCGAGCGGCGGCTGCTGCTCGGCGACCGCGAGTCGCTCGCCGCCATGGCGGCCGGTTCAGTGGTCGAACTCCCGGACCTGATACGTGACTTCGCGCTCGGCTGCGTCGCCGCGCGGACGCCCGGCGACCCGTCGGAACCCGTTCCGGACCGGCCCGCCGTGTCCCCCCGGGCCACGGCGGCCGAGCCGTCCGCCGACGCGATACTGACGCCCCGTCAGAGCGAGGTCGCCCGGCTGATCGCCGAGGGCCTGAGCAACAAGCAGATCGCCCGGCAACTGACCATCTCCGAATGGACCGTGGTGAACCACATCCGCGAGACCATGCGCAAGCTCGGCTGCTCCTCCCGGGTGGCGATCGCCGGCTGGGTCCACCGCACCGCGTCGACCCCCCGGGAGCGCTGAGCGCCGAACGCCGCCGCCGACACGGCCCGAAGCCCGTGCCGGCGCCACGACACGGAGCCGAACGCTCAGTTGCAACCCCTCACGATGACGGTGACCAACACCGAGATCGAGACCGTGATCGCGGGCGTGAACCCCTCCGTCCCGTCGGGGATCGACACCAGGTCGTTCCGCGCCGCATTCGGCGTGGTGTAGGCGGAGTAACCACCCATCAGGTCACTGCTGTCCATGCTGACTCCATTCGCTCACACATCCGCTGCCGGTCGCAGCGCCACGGGGACCCCGCCCCTTCGGGCTCGGTCAGGTAGGCGGGCTGTACGGGGCGCGGAGCCCGGCCGCCACGGGATCGCGGCGGCACGGGGTCCGTGCCGTGGGAGCCCGAGCCGGACGCTCGGAGCGCCCCTCCTACAGGAGGGACATGGTGGCCGGGCTCACGATGATCGAGATCACCGAGATGAAGGTGACGACGGGCGTGAACCCCTCCGTCCCGTCGGGGATCGACACCAGGTCGCTCCGCGCCGCACCCGGCGTGGTGTAGGCGGAGTAACCACCCATCAGGTCACTGCTGTCCATGCTGACTCCATTCGCTCACACATCCGCTGCCGGTTGCAGCACCATCAGCACACCAGCCGCCGCCCCCACCCGCCCAGAGGCAGACAACTGCGCCCCCGGGAAGGCGAATCCGGATCTCGCGCCAGTTCCCTGCCGGCACGTCCGACGTCCGGTCGGAACCTCACCGTTGCGCCCGCCGTCCGGCAGGGACGTGCGGCGCACGACCCCGTCCGGCAGGGCCCTGCCACCCCCGCCGCGGGCCGTTCCCGGCAGGACCGTGCGGCTGCCCGTCAGGGGGTGCCGCCGCCTACCGTGGCTCCCATGGCAGCGACGATCACCGCGATCCGGGACACGGCCGGAACGCCGACGGGGCCGGTCCCCGCCACGGACCCCACCGGCGTCTTCGCACCGGTTCCACTCGACCACGTCCCCGATGTCGTCCAGGCTCTCGAACGCCTGGGCGTGGCACCGTTCGCGGACCGGACGCCCATCAGCCGGCCCGGACGGAACGACAACTGGGCGGGCCCGACCGCCGACGGCCGGGAGGTGTTCGTGAAGCGGCTCGCGCAGCCGCTCGCCGCCGAACGCTTCGACCGGGCCCGCGCGTTCGAACAGGTGCTGGCCGCCGGTCGCCCTCCGGAGCACTGGCACTCGCCGGCCTTCCTCGGCGCCGACCCCGGGGCCCTGCTGCTGGTGCACGAGCGCCTGGTCGACGCGGTGCCGGGCAACCTGCTCGCCGATCAGGGCCGCTTCGACGCCGCGCTCTCGCACCGGGCCGGCCTGGCGCTCGCGGAACTGCACCGCATGCCGGTCCACCCCGCCGAGCTGCCCGAACCCGCCACCGGAGGGCGGGAAGGGTCCACCGCCCGGCTGGTCGAGCTGACCGCCGAGGACTACGCCGCCGCCAGCGGGGGCGAGTTGGAGGTGTGGTCGATGCTGCAGCACGACAAGCGGGTGCGGGCCGCCCTGCGGGAACTGGCCGGGTCGAGCGCGGCCGCGCCCGCGGTGCCGATCCACGGCGACCTGCGGCTCGACCAGTTCCTGCTGTCCGGCGACGACCTGTACCTGACGGACTGGGAGGAGTTCCGGATCGCCGACCCGGCCCGGGACGTCGGCGCGTACGTCGGGCAATGGCTCCACCGGGCGGCCGTCGGAATGTTCGCGGGCCTCGGGCCGGACACCCCGGTCCCGCCCGCCGAGGTCCACGAGGCGCTGATGCGCAGCGGCGCCGAGCAGCTCGACGCGGTGCGTCCGCAGATCACCGCGTTCTGGTCCGGATACCGCCGGGTTCGCTCCGAACCCGCCGCCGACGAAGAGCAGTTCACCGCTCGGGTGACCCGGTACGCGGGCTGGCACCTGTTCGAGCGCACGATCGCCACGGCGGCCCTCACCCACCGCCTCACCGCCGTCCTCCGCGGGGCCGCCGGGGTGGGCCGCAACGCGCTGCTCGACCCGCTCCGGTCCGCCGAGGTGCTCGGCCTCGTCCAGGACTGACCGCGGGCCCACGCCCACTCGTACGGATCGACAACGGGATCAGGAGACGATCGTGTCCCATCAGCATTCCCCGGCCCCGCTCTCCCCTGCCCTGCGCGCGGCGCTCGGCGGCCTGCGGATCACCGACGGCACGCCGCGGGTCGAGGTCGACGACGACCTGGTGGTCGCCGCGGACACCTGGGGCGAACTGCGCTCGGCGCTGGCCGGCCTGCTGTACGAACGCTGGCACGCCGGCATCGTGCGCCAGGAGGGCCCGGCCCGGATGCCGCGGCGCAGCGAGACCTTCGAGCGCGAGCTGATCGCGGCCACCGGCCACACCCGGACCGTCGCGGCGGGTGTGCTCCGCTCGCCGGTCGAGGCCGCCGACGGCGGGGCGGACGGTCCGGTGCGGGTCGAGTTGGGCCGGGTGCTGGTCGGCGTGCGGCCCGGCGCGGTGCGCTCGGACGGGCCGCCGGCCGTCGGCCGGCCCTGCGTGGTCGAGCTTCCGGCGGTGCGTCCGGCGCTGTCGCCCGGCTTCCTGCTGGTCGACGGGCCCGACGGTTCGCCGGTCCGGTCCGGCGAGGTGCTGCGGCTGTACGTGCACCTGGCGGAACCCGGTGCCGCCCCGCCGGTGTGGCGGGCACTGCTGGAGCGGCTGGCTGGCCTGGGTGTGCGGTACCGGGCGAAGGTGCTGTCCCGTCCGTGGACGTATCCGCGCCGGGACGCCGTGGTGGTGTACCTCGGCGCCGCGGACGCGGCCGTCGCGCCGGTGCTCGCGGACGCCGTGGCGGGCCTTCCGGGAGTCGCCGGGGACGCGTCGGTCTTCGCCTCCCCGCTGCGCCCCGGTGTCGCGCTCGCCTGGGAGCCGCGCGACGAGCGGGACGGCTGGGGCGGGCGCAGCTTCGGCCAGCACCGGGCGGCGGCGGTCGCCGACGGTGTCGTGCGCCGTGCGACCGATCCGGCGGGCCCGCCGTTGGAGGAGCAGGTCGCCCAGGCCCTGCGCGAGGCGTCGGCGTCCCCCGCCGAGCCGGCCCGCAACCTCGGTTCGCCGGCCCTGCCGGCACCGGCCGTGCCGGTTGCGGATGTGCCGGATGCGGATGTGCCGGATGCGGAAGTGCTGGTCTGAGGTGGCGGGGATGACGAGTTCGCGCAAGGTCTCGGTGCTGTATCCCGTCCAGGTCCAGGACCCACGGGATGTCCTGCCGCTGGCCGAGCTGGTCCGGGAGGGGGGCGCCGCGCGGCTCTGGCTGGGCCAGTCGGTGGCGTTGGAGTCGCATCATGTGCTGGCGTATCTGGCGGGTACGGGCTACCGGATCCCGGTCGGCCTGTCCGTGGCGCTGACGGCGCTCCGGCATCCGTACGACGCGGCCGTGCAGGCCCGCACGCTCGGCGCGCTGACGGGCCATCCGCCGGTGGTGGGTTACGGGGCGGGCGAGCCCGGCTTCGTGGCCGCGCTGCGCGGCGCGCCCTACGCCCGTCCGGCGGCGGCGGTGGCGGAGTACCTGGACGTCCTGCGCCGGCTGCTGCACGAGGGGCGGTTGGACCACCACTCGGGGCCGCTGTTCCCGATGCGCGGGGTGGTGCTGCCCAGGATGTCGGCGCCGGCCGGAACCGCGCCGCCGGAGGTCGGCGCGGGTGTGCTGCGCCCCGGCATGGCCCGGGCGGCGGGTTCGGTGGCCGACACGGCGATCACCTGGCTGACGCCGCCCGCCTATGTGCGGGACGTCCTGGCTCCGGCCCTGGAGAAGGGCGCCCGCGACGCCGGGCGGGAGCGGCCGCGGATCGTCACCGTCGTCCATGCCGTGCTGGACCGGCCGGGGCGCAATGCGATGGTGCTCGCCCAGCGCGGGACCAGATTTCATCTGTGCGCGCCCCACTACGTGGACATGCTGCGCCGGGCGGGTCTGGACCTCGATGTGTCCGACCCCGTCTCGTCCGCCCGGGAGTTGGTCGAGGAGGGCGTCTTCCTGTTCGGCGGTCTCCGGGAGATCCGGGCGGGCATCGAGCGCCATTTCGAGGCCGGTATCGACGAAGTGGTGATCAACCCGGTCGCTGTCGCGGAGTCCTACGGCGTCCCGGCGGCGGTCGCCGACCTGCGGGAGATCCTGGAGGGCGGCACCCCGGACCGGTCCCTGAGGCACACCCCCTGAGGGCCCGCGGCGGGAGGGGAAGCGCAGGTCCGTACGGGAGGGCGGTCACCCCGTGAGCCGTCCCTCCAGGGCGCGCAGGTCCGCGGTGAGCGCGGTGCGCACCCGGTGGGACAGCAGCGGGCCGGTCAGGCGGAAGCCGCCGCGGACGCGGATGCGGGCGAAGGTGCCGGCCTGGGTGGGCTCGAAGGTGCAGGTGACGCGCATGGGCATCGGTCCGGCGACGGAGACCATGTCGAGGAGCGTCGGCGGGTCGTGGCGTGCCACCCGCAGCACGTACGAGAAGGTCCGGCCCAGGAAGCGGGCGGTCCGGGTGATCTCGGCGCCCGCGCCGAAGCCGCCGGTGTCGGCCTCCCGGGTGAGGGTGGCGTCGCGGATGCCCTGGGTCCACTCGGGGTCGTGGCGCCAGTCCATCGCGTAGGCGGCGACCGTGGCGGGCGGGAGGGGGATCAGGCGTTCCACTGTGACGTCGAGGGGCATGATCACACTCTCCCGCCGGGCGGGCCACCGCGCTCCCCGGACGCGCCCGGGCGGAGGGGCGCCCGGGCCGGGGCGCGGGGTCTACAGCCCCAGGATCCGCTGGGCCTCCGCCCGCATCTCGACCTTGCGGATCTTCCCGGTGACCGTCATCGGGAACTCCTCGACCACGTGCACGTAGCGCGGGATCTTGAAGTGGGCGAGCCGGCCGGCGCAGTACGCGCGGACGGTCTCGGCGGTGAGCGGCTCGGCGCCCTCCCGCATCCGGATCCAGGCCATCAGCTCCTCGCCGTACCTGGTGTCGGGGACGCCGATGACCTGGACGTCGAGGATGTCCGGGTGGGCGTGGAGGAACTCCTCGATCTCGCGCGGGTAGAGGTTCTCGCCGCCGCGGATCACCATGTCCTTGATCCGGCCGGTGATGGCGAGGTAGCCGTCCTCGTCCATCACCGCGAGGTCCCCGGTGTGCATCCAGCGGGCGGCGTCGACGGCCTCGGCGGTGCGCTCGGGCTCGCCCCAGTAGCCGAGCATGACGGAGTAGCCGCGGGTGCACAGCTCGCCGGGTTCGCCGCGCGGGACGGTGCGGCCGGTGGCCGGGTCGACCACCTTGGCCTCCAGGTGCGGGCCGACCCGGCCCACCGTGGCGACCCTGCGCTCGACCGGGTCGTCGACCCGGGTCTGGGTGGAGACCGGCGAGGTCTCGGTCATGCCGTAGCAGATGGACACCTGCGTCATGCCCATCCGGCCGATGACCTCCTTCATCACCTCGCTCGGGCAGGGCGAGCCGGCCATGATGCCGGTGCGCAGGCTGCCGAGGTCGTAGCGGTCGAAGTCCGGGTCGGCCAGCTCGGCGATGAACATGGTCGGTACCCCGTACAGCGAGGTGCAGCGTTCGGCGGCGACGGCGGCCAGGGTGGCGCCGGGCTCGAAGGAGGGGGCGGGGATGACCGTGCAGGCGCCGTGCGAGGTGGCGGCCAGGTTTCCCATCACCATGCCGAAGCAGTGGTAGAAGGGCACCGGGATGCAGATCCGGTCCTGCTCGGTGTAGTTGAGCAGCTCGCCGACGAAGTAGCCGTTGTTGAGGATGTTGTGGTGCGAGAGCGTCGCGCCCTTGGGGAAGCCCGTCGTCCCGGAGGTGTACTGGATGTTGATCGGGTCGTCGGGGGCCAACTCGCGCTGACGCTCGGCGAGTCGGGAGGGGTCGGCCCGCCTGCCGGTGGCGGTCACGACTTCCCAGGCGGGGCTGCCGAGCAGCAGGACGCGCTCCAGCTCCGGGCAGCGGTGGCGGACTTCCTCGATCATCCCGGCGTAGTCGGAGGTCTTGAAGCGCTCGGCGGCGACCAGCAGCCGGATGCCGGCCTGGTTGAGCACGTACTCCAACTCGTGCGACCGGTAGGCCGGGTTGACCGTGACGAGGATCGCCCCGAGCTTGGCGGTGGCGTACTGGGTGAGCGTCCACTCGGCGCAGTTGGGGGCCCAGATGCCGACCCGGTCCCCCTTGGCGATCCCGAGCTCCAGCAGTCCGAGCGCCAGGGCGTCGACGTCGGCGGCGAGTTCGGCGTACGTCCAGCGGCGGGCGGTGGCCCGGTCGACCAGGGCGTCGCGCCCGGGGAAGGCGCGCACCGCGCGGTCGAGGTTCTCCCCGATGGTGTCGCCGAGCAGCGGGACGTCCGAGGTGCCGGAGGCGTAGCTGCGCGGGGTCGGCGTGGTCGGCACGGGCTGGCTCCTGGGGACGGCGGTGCGGGACGGGGACCATGGTCGCGGGCCCCGGCCCCGCGCCGCCACCCCCGAACGGGGGTGCGCACGCGGCGCTGGGGCCGTCCGTCGCGGTCGACGGGCGGCCCCAGCGCACGGGGTCACTTGTTGATGCAGGTGTTGCCGGTGACCGGGTTGAGGAGCGAGATGATGCCGATCGAGTTCCCGCAGACGTTGGCCTCCAGGTTGATCGGCACCTGGATCACGTTGCCGGACAGGATGCCGGGCGAGCCGATGGCGGCACCGTTGGCGGTGGCCTCGCCGGCGGAGGCGGTGCCGGCGCCGGCGAGGACCGCCGTGGCGGCGAGGGCGGCGGCGGCGAAGGTGGTACGCATACGCATTGCGTCACTCCTTGTGAGCAGAGCGGGTCGAAGTGTGACGATCACACCTCGCCCACGATCACAAGCGATCAGCTCCTCCGCACGCCGGATTGCCCCGTCCTAGGGCGTGTCGGCCTCCCGCCCCACCCGCGCCGCCACCGCGGGAGCGGCGACGTTCAGCGATTCCAGCAGCTCCCGGGCCGGATACAACCCCGGCTCGGCCGCCACCGCGCGGTGCAGCAGGCCGAGGGCGAGCGACTCGTTCCCGGCCGCCAGGGCGTCCAGCGCCCGGTTGTAGTCGATCCGTCCGGCGTAACGCAGCCGGAACAGCACGGACAGGTCCTCCCGGCAGGAGGGGCAGCGCAGGGTCTGCGGATCCGCCGGGACCCTGCACAGCGGGCACGGCACCTCGGGCGCGACCGGGATCCCCTGGACCCCCGGGGCCGCCGGGACCTCCGGCACCTGCGGGAAGGCGTCCACGGCGCTCATCGCGGCCCCGCCTCCTCCGGGCGGACCGGGCCGAGCGACTCCTGGGCCGGCTCGCTGCCCAGCTCCCGCTGCGCCTGCGCGTACAGGGCCAGCAGATTCGACATGTGGGTGTTGACCTCCGCCATGTTGGGCGCCTCCACCGCCTCGTCCAGCCCGCGCAGCTCGGCCATGATCAGCTGGCCCAGGGCGGGCGAGACCATGTTCTGGGTCACGTAGACGTTGCACATGGTCAGCATCCGCATGGTGTGCCCGAGCGCGTCGCACAGCTCGTCCGCCCGCTGGGCCGCGCGCACCGCGCCCTCCCAGTCGGCGGCCTCACGGCGCAGCCGCAGCTCCGCGGCCACCGACCGCAACTGGTCCAGGTCGCTCGGATCGAGGTGCTTCTCGCAGTAGTGGATGAACAGGCTCAGGTACGCCTCCGAACCGCGCACCCAGCGCTGGGCCTTGAGCTGCTGCTGGGCCCGCTCCAGCGCCGCGTCCACCGACCGGCCCCGGGTCTGCCCGGCCGCCAGGTCGTCCAGGCTGTCCATCAGCCGCTGCGCCTCGCGCATCTCGGCCTCGGTCAGCTCGCCGCCCCAGCGGTCGGTGAAGGACTCGATCTGCCGCTGCTGCTCCTCGACCTGCACCTTCAACTCGGGGTCGAGGGTGACCCGTTCCAGCTTGACGGTCTTCTCGGCGCCGCCCTGGATCCGCACCGACAGGGTGATGGTGCGGTCCCGGTCGAGGCCGAAGGAGACCTCCACCGGGGTGCGGCCGCCCAGGCCCTCGGGCAGCCGCAGGGTGAGGTGGCCGATCAACTCGTTCTGCTGGGCGATCTCGTGCTCGCCCTCGTAGACCGCGATCTCCAGCCGCTGCCGACCGCTGCCGGAGACCACGAACTCCCGGCTGACCGGCGAACTCGTCGGGTAGCTGGTGTTCTTGGGGATGATGACGGCGAGGCGGCCGTCGTTCAGCTCGATGCCGAGGTTCTTCGGGGTGATGTCGAACGGGTTGGTGACCTGCGCCAGCTCGCCGCAGCCCGGGCAGACCTCGCAGCCGGGCGGGTTCACCAGGCCGCAGGAGGCGCAGCGCAGGCCCACGTCCTCGGCGGCGGTGCCGGCCACCTTGGTGTGGCCGGGGGCGGCCGAGTTGAGCGGCTCGCCGCACAGTTCGCAGGCGGTGACGCCGGGGGCGGCCGGGGTGCCGCAGCGCGGGCAGTTGCCGCCGTGCACCACGGCGGTGGCCCGGGTCTGCTGCGGGACCGTCGCACCGGACCCGGTGGCGCCCGAACCGTCCAGCGCCCGCTCGCACTTGGGGCAGGCGGCGGCGTCGGCGTCGACCGGAATGTGGCAGGTCGGGCAGGAGACCCGGGCGCCGCCGAGCAGGGTGGTGGCGCAGTTGGCGCAGTTGGAGGCGGACAGGTCGCCGGGGGCCCGGCACTCGGGGCACTCCACCTCGCCGACCAGCGCGGACTGGACGGCCGCGCCGAGCGCCACGCACTGCATCGGGTTGACGCCGCGCCGGATCCGGCGCGGGCCGAATACCTCGCCGAGCCGGCGGGCGACCAGCGGGATCGCGGTCGAGCCGCCGACCAGCACCACCTCGTCGATGTCCCCGACCGTCAGGTTGGCCTGCATGATGGCCTTGTGGGTCAGTTCGATGGTGCGCTCGATCCGGGCCTCGATCAGCTCCTCGAAGCGGGCCCGCTCGAACTCCGTCTCCAGCACCAGCTGCCCGGCGCCCAGGCCCGGCAGGATGACCTCGGAGGACTCCTGGTTGGAGAGCTCGATCTTGATGGTCTCGGCGGTGGCGGCGATCTTCGGACGGTCGCGCAGGTCGGGCTGGTACTCCGCGCCGTACTCCTCGCGGATGTCCTCCAGCAGCGCGGTGGTGATCCCGCGGTCGAAGTCGTCGCCGCCGAGCAGGTTGTCGCCCTCGATGCCGAGTACCGAGACCGAGCCGGGCACCAGCAGCAGGATGGAGATGTCGAAGGTGCCGCCGCCGAGGTCGTAGACCAGGACGGTCCGCCCCTCGTCGCCCGCCTCGGAGGTGATGCCGTAGGCGAGGGCGGCGGCGGTCGGCTCGTTGATGATCCGCAGCACGTGCAGGCCGGCCATCCGGCCCGCCTCCTGGGTGGCGGCGACCTGCCGCTCGCCGAAGTAGGCGGGGACGGTGATGACGGCGCGGTGGAAGGGCTCGCCGAAGCGCTGCTCGGCGTCCTCCTTGAGGCGGTGCAGGATGATCGCGGAGATCTCGATCGGAGTGTACGAGCGGCCGTTGAACCAGACGTTGACGTCGCCGTCGGTGCCCGCGGTGACCTTGTAGTCCACCTCCTTCAGGGCCGCCTGCACCTGCGGGTCCTTGAACTTGCGGCCCATGAAGCGCTTGACCGAGCGGATCACGTTGACGCCGTCGACGGCGATCCGGCTGCGCGCGGTGGAGCCCACCAGCAGCTCGCCCTTGCGGCCGCTGCCGACCACGGAGGGCGTGGCCTCCTGGTTCTGCCGGTTGAAGATGATCTCCGGCTCGCCCCGGCGCAGGTGGGCGACCACGGAGTTGGTGGTGCCCAGGTCGATGCCGAGTGTGCGGTACATGTCGTTCCCCTCTTGCCCCTCGTGGTCCTGGCTACTTCTTGCGCTTGGCCTGCTTGGCCACGGCCTTGCCCCGGCGGCGGGCCCGGGGCGGGGCCGCCTTGGGCTGGGCCCGGGTGATCGGGTCGACGGCGGCGGCGGGCGCGGTCGCGAACGCGGCGGCGATGGCGGGCGGGACGGCCTCGGCGGCCCCGGGCGTGTCCGGCGCCTCGGGCTCGGCGGGTGCGGTGGTCCCGGCGGTCTCGGCGGCTTCGGTGACCTCGGTGGCTTCGGTGGCCTCGGCGGCTTCGGGCAGCTCCGGCTCCGGGAGCGGCGGCGGGAAGTCCTCCGCCGCGGCCCCCACCGGCCCGTCCCCGAGCTCCGGCCGCGGATCCGGCTCCGGCGCGGCGACCACCACCTGGGCCCGGCGCAGCACTTCGTCCCCCCAGAAGAACCCGGTCACCACCGTCCGCACCACCGTTTCCGGCGCCACCCCGGCGCGGGGCTCGGTGCCCACGATCTCGGTCAGGTCCGGGTCCGCCGTCATGCCCTCCAGCCGCATCGGCCGCACCCTGGCCTTGGCGAGCTGCCCGAGCAGCCGCCGCCGGGTGGCCTCCAGTCCGGCACCGCGCCCGAGCGCCACCAGCTCGCGGTCCAGGCCGAGGGCGGCGAGCGCGTCGTCCACCTCGACCAGGATGCCCAGCAGTTCGCGCTGCTCGGCCCGGGCGGCCTGCTTCTGCTCCGTCAGCTTGCTCCCCAGCAGCGAGGCCCGGAAGAGCAGCCGGCCGAACGCCTGCTCCAGGTCGACGTCCTCGACGCCGGGCGGGATCTCCAGCCGCCGGCGGCCGTCGAGCGGGTCTGCGGCGGGCGCGAGAGTGGGAGCGTCAGTAGGTACGTGAGTGGGTGCGTCGGTCATTCGGGAACCTCGATCTGCGGCAGCACGGACAGGTCCGCCGCGTAGCGGGCGGGGACGGGCGGTTCGGGGTCGGCGCCGCCGGGGGCGGGCTCGGCGAAGTCGGCGGCCAGCTCGGCGCGGTGGAGGGCGGGCAGGGCGGCCGGCGGCAGCGGTGGGCGCTCGATCACCAGCAGCGGCTCGGCGAGCGCGGGGGCGAGCAGCTCGGCGGCCTGGTCGACCGGCTCGGGCGGGAGGGGCTGCTGGAGGTCCGCCTCCAGGCGCCGGTCCGGGTTGCGCAGCAGCGCGGCGGCCTCCTGGATCTGCTGGCGGGTGTACCGGCCGGCCCGCATCGCCGGTCCGACGGCGAGGTTGATCTCGCGCACGCCGGCCGTGAGCGGGATGCCCAGGACCTCGTACGGCGACGGTTCGTTCAGTGGCATGGCGGGCGGTCTCTCTCCTCACGGTGTCGGGGACGGCTCGGGGCGGCGGCCCGGGTGGCGGCCTGCGGTCTGCGGTCTGCGGCGTACGGTCTAGGACGACGCCAACTTCCCTGCGGTTGCCGTCAGTAGAGCGAGTTGATCCGCCGCTGCATGACGTGCAGCTCGACGTCGTCCGGGCTGTACTCGACGGCCTTGCGGGCCAGGTCCCGGGCCTCGCGCAGCTTCCGGGCATTGGCCTGCTGGACGGCGAAGGAGCCGTAGACGATGCCGAGTTCGCGGCGCAGCTTGTCGGTGTCCTCCGCGGTGCCGGACAGTTCGAGCGCCTCTTCCAGCAGCCGGATCGCCGCGCGGTAGCGGCGGCCCTCGTAGTGGCTGATGGCCTTGCCGCGCCAGACGCTGACCATCAGCCGGCGGATGTCGGTGGAGTCGTCGTAGGACCTGGCCTTCTGGAGCATCGCGGCCTGGTCGGTGAACGGCTGGTCCTCCATGCCGTCCACCACGTGGTTGGCGAGCATCACCGAGACCCGGCGCGGGGCCTCCTGTTCGACCCCGCCCTCCCATTCCGGGTCGGCGCGCAGCGCCTCGGCCATCCACTCGACGGCGCGCCGGCGGTCGTCGGCGAAGGCGGCCGAGCGGGCGAGCTGGCGCAGCACGAAGGCGAGGCCGAGCCGGTGGTCCGGATCGGGGTTGAGTTCGATCAGCGCCCGCCAGGCTTCGGCGGCCTCCACGAGTTCCGCGTCGGTGGCGTCGGCATGGCTGAGCTGGCCGGCCCGGTTGCCGAGGGCGGCCTCCAGGAAGTGGCGGGCGGTCGGGTCGCCGGGTGCCAGCTCCAGGCTCTTCTCCAGCAGGGCGAGGGCGCGGGGGTAGTCCTTGTCCTCGTTGTTGATCTTGCGCGCCCACTGGGCGTAGGTGGCACCGAGGTCGCCCTGCACCTCGGGGTCGTCGGGGGCCAACGCCAGGGCCTTCTCCAGGAGTTCGGCGGCCCCGGCCTGGTCGTCCAGGTTGTTCTTGAGCAGCGCGCGGGCCGCTCGCAGGCCGGACTCGGCGGCGATGGCGGCGGCGTCGGCGGGCAGCCTGGCACCGGGGACGGACCGGGCGCGGGTGAGGCTCTCCAGGGCCTCGCGCCAGTCCTGGTTGCGGTGGTGCTCGCGGGCCTGGCTGACCAGGGACTCGCCGAGCAGCGACTGCCAGTCCTCGCCGCGCCGCTGTTCGGGCACCGCGTCCAGGGCGGCGACGGCGGCGGCCTGCCGGCCCTGGAGCTGCAGGTAGCGCTGTGCGCCGAGGTCGCCGAACAGGCCGAGGGCCCGGGTGGGCGCGGGCGCGTCGGGGCCGGCGGGTCGCCGCCAGGCCCGTACGGCCTGTTCGAAGGCCTCGG
Organism: Kitasatospora sp. NPDC048715; assembly: GCF_043198905.1. Classification (NCBI taxonomy): domain Bacteria; kingdom Bacillati; phylum Actinomycetota; class Actinomycetes; order Kitasatosporales; family Streptomycetaceae; genus Kitasatospora; species Kitasatospora sp. NPDC048715. The sequence goes on from NZ_JBICVH010000003.1 coordinate 217,763, forward strand.
CCCAGCCCGGGAGTTCGGGGTCGTCGCGGAGCAGCCCTTCGAGGGCGGGGCCGAGCGCGAGACGGCGGGCCGGGCGGCCGGGCAGGGTGATCCGGATGTCCTCCTGGGCGAAGGCGTCCGCGCAGTGCGCCTCCATGCCGAGGCGCAGCGTCCAGGCGGTGACCTCGTCGCCGCTGCGTCCGGCGGCCCGGTCCAGGGCGCGCAGGTCGTCGCGGAGGCGGTCGAGCAGGGCGGCGCGGGCGGCGGCCAGCCGCTGGGGTTCGGCGGTGCGGCCGGTGATCCGGGCGGACTCGGTCCACAGCTCGGGCTGGTGCAGGGCGGCGACCAGGCAGCCGAGCGTCCAGGCCCAGACCTCTTCGCCGGAGGCGTCGGGGACCTCGGGGACGCCAGGGGTATCAGGGGCATCAGGGGTGCCGGAGGCAGCGGCGGCGGCGAGCCGGTAGCCGGCCAGGCCGAGGGCGTGCAGCAGCCGGGGGTGGGCCGGGTCCTTGACCAGCAGCTCGCGGTAGACCTCCCAGGCCTCGCGGTGGCGGCCGTCGAGGGCGGCCTGGTGCGCCTCGTGCTCGGCCAGCAGGACGAGCGCGCCGGCCGCCCGCTCGCGGCCCGGCAGCTCGTGTCCGGGGGCGAGTCGGAGCGCCTGGCGCAGGTCGACGGCGGCCGGGCCGAGCCGCCCGGCCGCGAGGGCGGCGCCCGCCCGGCGGACCAGGACGGCGGCGCGGGCCGTCCCGGCGTCCGCGGGCAGGCCGGCCAGGGCGTCGTCCAGCCGGCCGAGTTCGGCGCGCAGCAGGGCCAGGTCGAGCCGGACGGGCGCGGCGGCTTCGCCCTCGCCGAGCGCCTCGGCCCAGCGGGCGAGCACGGGTTCGGCTTCTTCCGGGGTGCCGGCCCGGCGGGCGCAGTCGAGGACGGCGCGCAGGGCGGGGGCGGCGCAGCGCACGCAGCGGGCCGAGCCGGCGGCCTCGGGGGTGTGCTGGTGGTCGGTGCAGGCCTCGCGGCCGCAGCCGCCGCAGGTGCCGGCGGCGGGGCGGTCGCAGAGCGCGCAGTCGCCGGTGGGTGCCGCGCCCGCCGCCGTGCCCGAGGCCAGGAAGTACCGGTACCAGTCCAGTGCGGCGGCCCAGTTGCCGGCCCGTTCGGCGAGCAGGGCGCGCAGTCGGGCGGTCGCCGGGTCGCCGGCCGGGTCGGGCGGGCCGAGCAGGGCGATCGTCCGGGCCGGGCGGCCCGCCAGCAGGGCGACGGCGGCCAGGTGGTAGCGGTCGCGCAGGCCGCTGCCGGCGTCGAGCAGGGCGGTGACCGGCTCCGGGGTGCCCTCGGCCAGGGCGAGGGCGGCCCGCAGCCGGGCCTGGCGGTGGGTGAGGGCGCCGGGCAGGGTGTCGGCGAGGGCGAGCGCGGCGGCGGCGCGGGCGCGCGGTTCGGCGTGGTCCCGGCCGGTGACCAGCAGGTGGGCGGCCTCGCGCAGGGCGGCTTCGCGCAGGGCGGCCCGGTAGCCGGGGGCGGCCGGGTGGTCGGCGGTGGCCTGCTGCCAGAGTTCGCGGGCGGCGGTCGGGTCGGTGGCCAGGCGGGTGCGGGCGAGCCGGTCGCGGGCCAGGGCCCGGCGGGGGCCCAGGTCCTCGTCGTCGAGCGATTCCCAGCGGGCGAGGGCGCCGGCCGGGTCGTCGGCGCGGGCGCGGGCGAGGCCGTGGTGGAAGGCGGCGACGGCGGTCCAGCGGCTTCCGGGTTCGGTGTCGGCCTCGGCGCGCAGGACCGGCTCGGCCTGTTCGGCCTGGCCGGCGGCGAGCAGGGCGGCGCCGAGCCGGACCCTGGCGGGGCGCCAGTCGGGGGCCCCGCCGAGGCCGGCCCGGTAGTCGGCGGCGGCCTCGGCGGGGCGTTCGGCCCGCTCGTGCACCAGGGCGAGGCCGAACCGGGCCGGGGCGAAGTCGGGCCGGACGGTCAGGGCGGCGGTGAACTGCTCCCGGGCCGGTTCGTCGGCGCCGAGCAGCAGGGCGAGCCGGCCGAGGGCGTAGCGGGGGCGGGGGTCGGTCGGGCTCTCGCCGGCGGCGGCGGCGAGGTCGGCCCAGGCCTCCTCGGTGGCGCCGAGGCGCTGGCGGGCCAGGCCGCGGAAGAGCAGGCTGTCGGTGCGCAGGGCCGGGCCGCGCCCCCACGGGGAGGGTTCGCCGGGGCCGCGGCGCAGGGCCTCGTCGAAGGCGGTGACGGCGGGTCGGTCGCGGTGCAGGGTGTAGAGCTGGGCGCCCCAGCGGAACCAGAGTTCGCCGCTGCCGGTGGGGGCGGCGGCGGCGAGCAGGGCCTCGGCGTCGGCGGCCCGGTCGGTGGCGCACAGCAGGGCGGCCCGGGCGAGCACGGGCCAGTCCCGGCCGGGCAGGGCGGCGAGGGCGGCGGCGGTGACGTGTTCGCGCTGGTCGGGGGCGCCTTCGCGGCAGCGGTGCTGCAGCCAGTCGACGGTGCGGGCGGCGGCTTCGGCCTCCTCGCCGGGCTCGGCGCCCGCGGCGGTGGCCCGGAGGAAGGCGAGCAGCGGGCCGAGGTCGCCGTCGGGGGCCCGCATCCGTTCCTCGGCGAGGCGGCGCAGGCTCCACCGGGGCAGCTGCCGGGCCGGGTCGGCGAGCAGCGGGTAGGCCTCGCGGTGCAGGGCGAGGGTGGCCTGCTGGTCGCCGGTGGGGGCGGTGGCCTCGGCCTGGCCGAGCAGGGCGAGGCCGCGCTGCGGGCGCAGTTCCTCGGGGGCGTCGGCGAGTCGGCGGGCCAGCCGGGCGTAGCGGCGGCGGGCCTGGGCGGCCCGGCCGGCGGCGAGCCGTTCGGCGGCCGCGGCCAGCGCCTTCGTCACCGTCGCGGCGTCCAGGGTCCGCCGGCGGCGGGCCAGGACGACGGCGGCCGCACCGGCCAGCGCCAGTACGACCAGCAGCACCGCTATCAGTGCCATGCACCGTCCCCCTGTGTTCGGACACCGACCATCGCATGATCAACTGCCTTTGGGTGATCATGAGTTGACGTCGTGTCGTGATGTTGCCCGGGCGCCATCAGAATAGGCCCTCGATCGGACGGACGAACAGGAAAGAGCACTATCCTGGGCATCGCGTCGCCGGCGGAACGGCAGCACGGCAGCGGCTCAACAGCAGCGCGCCAACAGCGCGTCCACAGCGGTCAGTAGCTTCGGGGGTCGTGTGTCGGAGTCGCGTTGGGTGCCCGGGCTCCGGTTCGGGCCGGAGTTCGACCCGGAGCAGTACGAGCTCCTGGAGTTCCACCACCGGGGCGGTGAGGCCGAGGTGTGGCGGGCGGTTCGCACCGGACACAACGGGCGCAAGGAGCTGGTCGCCGCCAAGATCATGCTGGAGCGCGACCCGACCGAGGTGCGGCGCTGGCTCGGCCGCTGGGACGACGTCTCGCACAACGCGCACCGGCTGGGCGTCACCGACCTGGTGGTGCCCAGCTTCCTGCTCGGCCCCTCCCCGCACCGGCCCGGAACCCCGCCCGGCGGGGCGCTGCTGGGCTACCAGATCTCGCCCTGGGTCGAGGGCGCGCCGCTGCACACCTGGGCGCGCGGCCAGCGCGGCGGCCCGTCGGCGGTGGCGGAGGTGCTGACCCGGCTCTGCCGGATCGTCGACGAGCTGCACCGCAAGCGCTGGGTGCACCGCGACATCTCCCCCGCCAACGTCCTGGTGGACGGCCAGGGGCAGGTCAAGCTGATCGACCTGACCTTCCTCGCCCCGCTGGACCACACCCTGACGGTCGCGGTGTTCACCCCCGGGCACGTGCCACCGGAGGCCGAGCAGGTGGGCGGCTTCCCGACCACCGCCAAGGACCTGTTCGCGGTCGGCACCCTCGCGCGCACCCTGCTGCTGCCCGACCACGGCCGGCTGGACCACCGGCTGGCCGCCGAGCAGGCCCGCGCCGAACTGCTGGCCGCGGGCTACGGCGAGGAGTTGGCGCGCTGGGCCTGCGAGCCGCTGGCCCGCGAGCCGGACCGCCGTCCCTCCCCGCTCGGCCCGTGGGCCGCCCGCGGCCGCGAACTGCTGCGCGGCCACCGGCCGGTGGCGCGCACCGCGGGTCTGGCCGTGCTGCCCGACCCGGCCGGGGGGCCGCTGGTGGTCACCGGCGGCGCCGACGGCACCGCGCTGGCCGGGCCGGGCAGCCGCGACCGGCGCCTTCCGGCCGGCCAGGGTCTTTCCGCCGTAAGGGAGTTGAGCGCCGGCTGGGCCGGACCCCAGGGCGAGCTGGTGGTCTGCGCCGAGGACCGCGGCGGCACCCTGTGGGTCGGTACGGCGACCGGCTGGTGGGAGGCGGCCCGCGGGGTCAACGGCCTGGCGGGCGCGGTCGGTTCGACCGGGGAGATGACGGTCTGGACGGCGGCCGGCGGCGCGCTGCGCTCCTACCGCTGGGCCCCCGGCCGCACCCTGACCGGGCAGGAACACCCCGGCTGCCCGGCCGACCGGGTGCTCGCCGCCGAGGAGGAGCGGCCCGGCGCCTGGCTGCTGCTGGTCGAGCACCGCGAGCGGGTGCTGAGCTGGCGGCCCGGCGCCGCGCGGCCGCCCGTCCCGGTGGGCCCGGCCGGTCCGCTGCGCGCCGGGGCGCTGGCCCGCACCTCCGCCGGACCGCAGGCCGCCACCCTGCGGGCGGACGGCTCGGTCCAGTTGCACACCCTCGGCGCGGCCGGGGCGGGCACCGAGATCGGCGACGGCGAGCCCTCGCTCGGCATCGCCATGGTGGGCCACCGCGGCGGCCCGACCGTCGCACTGGCCGGCGCGGGCGGCGTACGGCTGCGGCTGCCGGCCGGCGGCGCCTCCCGTCGGCCGCGCTGGTGGCGGCCCACGCTGCGCCCGGCCACCCGGGTGGCGCTGGCCATGGGCGACGACTGGCGGCTGTGCCTGGCGGCGGTGGTGGAGGGCGAGTTGCAGGTGTGGCAGGAGGACGCGGCGTACCGCTGGCAGGCGGTGGGGCTGCCGGAGGACTGATCGGCCGGACCGACGCCCGATCGGCCGGACCGCGCCGAGGCCCCGGAACCCTTTGCGGGGTTCCGGGGCCTCGGCCCGGCGGTGGGGAGTGGCTCGGGTCCTCGGCGCCTCGGCGCCCGGACGGACGCGGGGTCCCCGCGGAAGCGCGGACGAGGCGGAGGCGGCCGCTCAGCGGAAGCGGCGCAGCCGGAGGCTGTTGCCGACCACGAAGACCGAGGAGAAGGCCATCGCGGCCCCCGCGATCATCGGGTTGAGCATCCCGGCCGCGGCCAGCGGCAGGGCGGCGACGTTGTAGCCGAAGGCCCAGAACAGGTTGCTCTTGATGGTGCCCAGGGTCCTGCGGGAGAGCCGGATGGCGTCCGCCGCGGCCAGCAGGTCGCCGCGGACCAGGGTGAGGTCGCCGGCCTCGATGGCGGCGTCGGTGCCGGTGCCCATCGCCAGGCCCAGGTCGGCCTGGGCGAGCGCGGCGGCGTCGTTGACGCCGTCGCCGACCATCGCCACGACCTTGCCCTCGGCCTGCAGCCGCTTGACGGTGTCGACCTTGTCCTGCGGCATGACCTCGGCGATCACGTGCTCCGGAGCGATGCCGACCTCGGCCGCCACGGCCTCGGCGACCAGCTGGTTGTCGCCGGTGAGCAGCACCGGGGTCAGGCCCAGTGCGCGCAGCTTGCCGATCGCCTCGGCGCTGGTCGGCTTGACCGCGTCGGCGACCTCCAGCACGGCCCGTGCCTCGCCGTCCCAGCCGACCGCGATCGCGGTGCGGCCGGCCGCCTCGGCGGTGCGCTTGGCCTCGGCCAGCGTCTCGGGCAGGTGCTGCGACCACGCGTTCAGCAGGGCCTCCCGGCCGGCCACCACGGCGTGGCCGTCCACCACGCCCTGGACGCCGAGGCCCGGGACGTTCTCGAAGCCCTCGACGGCGGGCAGTTCGCCGGCCTTGGCGGCGGCGGTGGCGATCGCCCGGGCGATCGGGTGTTCGGAGGCGTGCTCCAGGGCGCCGGCCAGGCGCAGCACCTCGGCCCGGTCCACGCCCTCGGCGGTGTGCACCGCGAGCAGGGTCATCTGGCCGGTGGTGACGGTGCCGGTCTTGTCCAGGACGATGGTGTCGACCTTGCGGGTGGACTCCAGCACCTCCGGGCCCTTGATCAGGACGCCCAGCTGGGCGCCGCGGCCGGTGCCGACCAGCAGGGCGGTCGGGGTGGCCAGGCCGAGGGCGCACGGGCAGGCGATGATCAGCACGGCCACCGCTGCCGTGAAGGCGGCGGTCCAGCCCTCGCCGGTGCCCAGCCAGTAGCCGAGGGTGGCCACCGCGAGGGTGATCACGATCGGCACGAAGACCGCGGAGATCCGGTCGGCGAGGCGCTGGGCGGCGGCCTTGCCGTTCTGCGCGTCCTCGACCAGCCGGGCCATCCGGGACAGCTGGGTGTCGGCGCCGACCCGGGTGGCCTCGACCACCAGGCGCCCGCCCGCGTTGACGGTGGCGCCGGTGACGGCGTCCCCGACCCCGACCTCGACCGGGACGGACTCGCCGGTCAGCATCGAGGCGTCCACGGCCGAGGCGCCCTCGACCACCACACCGTCGGTGGCGATCTTCTCGCCCGGCCGGACCACGAAGCGGTCGCCCACCGCGAGGTCCGCGATCGGGATGCGCAGTTCGGTTCCGCCGCGCAGCACCGTCACGTCCTTGGCGCCCAGTTCCAGCAGCGCCTTGAGCGCGGCCCCGGCGGTGCGCTTGGAGCGCGCCTCGAAGTAGCGGCCGGCCAGGATGAAGGCGGTGACGCCGGCCGCCGCCTCCAGGTAGATGTTGGACGAGCCGTCGCTGCGGCCGATGGTGAACTCGAAGCCGTGCCGCATGCCCGGCATCCCGGCGTCGCCGAGGAACAGCGCCCACAGCGACCAGAGGAACGCGGCGAGGGTGCCGAGCGAGACCAGGGTGTCCATGGTCGCGGCGCCGTGCCGGGCGTTGGTGAACGCGGCCCGGTGGAACGGCCAGGCGGCGTAGGTGACGACCGGGGCGGCGAGGGTCAGCGACAGCCACTGCCAGTTGTCGAACTGGAGGGCCGGCACCATCGCCATCGCGATCACCGGCACGGCGAGCGCCACCGCGGTGAACAGCCGCTGGCGCAGCGGGGCCAGTTCGTCGGCCGGCCCGGGCCGCTCGGCGTCCGCGCCGCCCGCCGCGGCCGGGGGCGCGGGCAGCGCGGCGGTGTAGCCGGTGGCCTCGACGGTGGCGATCAGGTCGGCGACCTCGACCCCGCCCTCGAAGGAGACCTTCGCCTTCTCGGTGGCGTAGTTGACGCTGGCGGTGACCCCGTCCATCCGGTTGAGCTTCTTCTCGATGCGGGCCGCGCAGGAGGCGCACGTCATTCCGCCGATCGAGAGTTCCACCTCCGCGGAGGCGGGTGCCTGGGTAGTCATCGTCGCTCCTCGTGACGTCGTCGTGCGGTACGTTCGGCGGCCGGGCCTTCATACCTAGGAGGGGTATCGGGCGGTGCCGGGTTCATTTATACCCCCGAGGGGTATCGACCGCAAGGGTTGAGCGATACCCCTGGCAGGTATTTTTCCGGGGCGGCGATCGCTTGACTCGATACCCCCATGGGGTATTCACTCAAGGCATCGAACCCCGCCGGAACCCCGAGGAGGACCCCATGGCCGGCTACCACGACGACAAGGACCGGCTGCTGCGCCGACTGCGCCGCGTCGAGGGCCAGATCCGCGGCCTCCAGCGCATGGTCGACACCGACACCTACTGCATCGACACGCTCACCCAGGTCTCGGCCGCCACCAAGGCCCTCCAGTCGGTCGCCCTGCAGCTGCTCGACTCCCACCTCGCCCACTGCGTCCACGACGCCATCGCGGCCGGCGGCGCCGAGGCGGACGCCAAGGTCGCCGAGGCCACGCAGGCCATCGCCCGGCTCATGCGGGCCTGAGCGCCCGCCCGACCCCCCTTTCGCTCCGCGCCACGAGGAGAAACCGCGTCATGAACACCCCGCTGCGCATCACCGCCTTCGCCGCCGGACTCGCCGCCGCCTTCGGCCTCGCCCTCGGCGTCGGCCACGCCACCGGCAGCGGCGGCCCCTCCCCCAAGCCCGCCATGGCCGGGCACGCGGGGCACACCGAGGAGTCGGGCGGCGGCGCCGAGCACCTGCCCGGCGGGCTCCAGATCTCCGAGCGCGGCTACACGCTCAGCGTCGACAACGCTTTCGTGACCGCCGGCCCCCCCACCGACCTGCGCTTCCGCATCCTCGGCAGCGACGGCAAGCCCGTCACCGCCTACCAGCAGGAGCACGAGAAGGACCTGCACCTGATCGTCGCCCCGCGCGACCTGTCGACCTTCCAGCACCTGCACCCGACCCTGGCCGCCGACGGCACCTGGAGCGCCCGCACCGCCGTCCCCGCCGCCGGGGAGTACCGGGTCCTCGCGGACTTCACCCCGGCCGGCGCCGCCGAGGGACTCACCCTCGGCGCCGACCTGCACGCCGCGGGCGACCTGCGGCCCGCCCCGCTGCCGGAGACCGGACGGACCGTCACGGTCGACGGCTACACCGTCACCCTGGGCGGCGACCTCACGCCCGGGCGCAGCGGCAGGCTGACCCTGAGCGTCAGCAAGGACGGCAGGCCCGTCACCGACCTCCAGCCCTACCTCGGCGCGTACGGCCACCTCGTCGCGCTGCGCGCCGGCGACCTCGCCTACCTGCACGTCCACCCGGACACCGGCGCCCCGGGCCCGGAGATCGGCTTCACCACCACCGCCCCGAGCACCGGCGGCTACCGCCTCTTCCTGGACTTCAAGCACCAGGACACCGTCCGCACGGCGGCCTTCACCGTGACGACGGACGGCGCCGCCGGGGCCCCGGCCCCCGCCGACCACCAGCACTGAGCGGGCCCGTCCGCGGGGCGCCGGACGATCCCGCGCCGACCGCCCCGCCCGGACGGCGCGTACGACGCGTACGACCGCCCCGCTCGTACGACGCGTACGGCTCGTACGGCCGCGGGCCGCCGGTCCGCGTCAGCGGGAGCAGCCGATCCCCCAGGCCGCGGCCCGGGCCGCGGCGGCCGCGCGGTTGGGGAGGTCGAGCTTGGCGAGGATGTGCTCGATGTGGGTCCCCACCGTGCGCGGCGTGATGTACAACCGCTCGGCGATCTCCCGGTTGGTGCGGCCGGCCGTCAGTTCGGCCAGGACCTGGAGCTCCCGGGGCGAGAGTCCGCCGGGCCGGGCCGACGCGGGCGGGACGGCCGCGGTCGCGCCCTCGGGCCGCGAGCCCGCCCGGGGGGCGACGGCCGCGGCGAGCGCCTCGCTGAGCAGAGTGACCACGGCCCGGGCGGGATCGGGCGCGCGCCGCGGCCGACGGGTGCTCACGTTCAGCATCCCGACGTACCGGCCGTCGACGGCGAACAGGCACTGGGCCACGCCGTCCTCGATGCCGAGGGGGCGCAGCACCTCCCGGAAGCCCGGTGAGGCCGCGAGGAGCCGCCCGGGGACGTCCCCGAGCCACAGGCCGCCCCGGGCCGGACTGCGGAGCACGGGGAACACCGGATCGCGGTGCAGGCGGGTCTCGATGTACGCGGTGGCGTCGTCCGGGTAGCTCCCGGCCAGGGTGGTGTGGTGCCCGCGCAGCGGATCCCACCGGGCCAGGGAGGCGTGGTCGTACTCCATCACCTCCGACAGTGCCGCCAGGACCGCGTCGAGGCCGGTCGTACCGGCCGCGGCACCCCTGGCGGCCTCGCGGACCCGGACGGCCGCGTCCAGGATGTCCGTCCCGTTCCGTTCCGCCCCGCTTCGCTCCGCCGCCACCGTCCAAGGATGATCATGTGCCCGGAGTTACGTCAATCGCGCAGGGCGTCGTGCACGATCCGCCCGTCCATGACGGTGAGGAGGACGGGCATCGTCGGGATGTCGCGGGGATCGGCGGCGAGCAGGTCCCCGTCGAGCACGCACAGGTCCGCGGCCTTGCCCGGCTCCAGGGAGCCCTTCCAGTCGTCGGCGAAGTCCTGCCAGGCCGGGTCGATCGTGTAGGTGCGCAGCGCCTCGGCCAGCCCGATGCGCTGCTCGGGGCCGCTGACCCGGCCGGCGGCCTTGGACTCGCGCAGCATCATGGTGGCGACGCCCTGGCGCCAGTCCGGGTGGGTGACGGGCGCGTCGGATCCGCTCGTGACCCGCACACCGGCGTCGACGGCGTCGCGGTAGGGCCAGGCGTACGCGGCCCGCTCGGCGCCGACGAGTTCCTCCTCCATGTCGGCGACGGTCCACTTGATGGTGGGGTTCATGTTGACGCCGAAGCCGTGCGCGGCCAGCACCTCCATGCTGTGCGCGGTGAGGAAGTCGCCGTGGATGACGTAGTGGCGGGCGTCGGGCCGCGGGTGCTCGGCCACGGCCGCGGCGAAGGCGTCCGCGACGGTGTCGATGGCCCGGTCGCCGGTGACGTGGACGCCCAGCTGGTGCCCGGCGGTGTGGGCGAGCCGGATCATGGCCCCGATCCCGGCGGTCCGCTCGGTGTCGGTGTCGCCGCCGACGCACAGGGAGCCGCAGCCGCCGCCGACGTACGGCTCGTGCATCCAGGCCGTCCTGTTGGGGACGATGCCGTCGGCGAAGACCTTGACCCCGTGGACCGCGAGGCGGCGCGGGTCCGTGTCGCCGGGCCCACCGAGGGCGGCGAGGCCGCGGGCGAACTCCTCGGTGGTGCTCGCCATGCCGGTGGGCAGCAGCAGGACGCCGACGCGGGCGGTCAGTTCGCCGTCGGCCAGCAGCCGGCGGTACACGTCGAGGGTCTCCTCGCCGAGCGCGCCCCTCATGATGCCCTCGCCGCCGGGGCCGAGCCCGGGCTCCGTGTAGCTGGTCACGCCGAGCCGGGCGAGGGTGGTGAGGGTCGTCCTGATCGCGGCGGTCCGCTCCTGCCGGCCGAGCGGCGGCAGCGCGTTCCGGACGAGGGCCTGGGCCCCCTCGTGGAGCAGCCCGGTGGGCTCTCCCGCCCCGTCCACCACGATGGCCCCGCCGGGCGGGGCGACGGTGTTCCGGTCGATCCCGATGAGCTCCAGGGCCTTGGAGTTGACCCAGGTGGCGTGTCCGGAGAAGGAGTACAGCACGACGGGGTGGTCCGGGCTCACGGCGTCGAGGTCGTGCCGCGAGGGCTGCCGCGAAGGATCCAGGAGGCACTCGTCGAGGTACCCGGTGTCCCAGCCGTGCCCGGTGGCCCACTGCCCGGCCGGGGTGCGTCCGACGGCCTCCCGCACCGCCTCGGCCACGTCCCCGAGCGAGGACACCGCGGGGTGGCCGAGGTCGAGGGAGAGCGGCGGCGTCGCCATGCCGAAGGCGCATCCGTGCAGGTGGGAGTCGTTGATGCCGGGAAGCAGCGTCGCCCCCCGAAGGTCGACGACCCGGGTGCGGGGCCCGATCAGCGGCGCGACGTCGTCCTTTCCGCCGACGGCGCTGATGACCGCACCGGTCACCGCCAGGGCCGAGGCGACGGAGAAGTCCGCGTCGACCGTGACCACCCGCCCGCCGAGAAACACCAGATCCGCATACGCCGCACACGTGTCCACAGGACGTCCTTTCGGGAACCGGGCGCACCGCGGCCACCCGCGCACGCTCCTGCCAGGACTATGGCCGCGCCCCCGCCGCCCGCACATCGGTCATCCCACCGATGCGCGCGGGCCCGGCGAGGTGGACGGGCCCGGCGAGGAGGGCGGGGCCAGTACGGCGGTCAGTGCGGCGGTCCGTGCGGCGGCGGCCCGGATCAGCCTGCCGCCCGCGGGAGTTCGCCGACACGGTCGACCGCCCCCTTGACGAGGACCGCGGACGTGCCGACCACCGTCCCCGCCGGCCCCGCCTCGCCGGCCTCGCTGAGGACCGTGCGCTCGCCGAGGAACGCGTACGTGGTCCGGTCGAAGACCCACTGCGTCTGCCGCCCGTGCGCCGTACGGGCCACGGCGACGCCCTCCCGGCCGGCGGCGTCCCCGGCCGACGGGACCACGGTGACCCCGGGGATCCGCTCGGCGGCCCGGTAGAGCGCGGCACTGACCCGCGGCGGCGCCCAGGTCTCGGCCAGCAGGTCGCCGATCGCCGCGAAGGCCCGCTGGTCCGGGTCCTGGCCGGCGCCGCCCCGGCCCGCACCGGCCTGGCCCGCACCGCCGGTCTGTTCCCGGATCAGCCTCAGCAGGGCGTCCGGGTCGGTGGGCAGGGAGGCGACGTACGCGTGGGTCGGTTCGCCGATCGACGGGCCGCTCCCGCGCGAGGCGTCGGGCCGCGGCGACGCCCCCGGCCGGTCGAGGAGGAGGACCGGCCCGTCCTCGCCGAGCCGGGTGTCGGGCCCGCCCTCCTCGCGCAGCAGGCCGGGACGGCTGCCGTCGGCGGACAGCCAGACCTGCCGGGTGTGCGCGGGAGCCATCGCCACGGGACCGCCCGCCGCACTCTGCGCGGCGTAGGCCACCCTGCTCTCGATGAAGACGAACCGGTCGGCGCCGACCGTCGGCTGCTCCGGCCCCGCCGCGGCGGCGAGCGCGATCCGGTCGAGGAGCCGAGCCGCTTCGGAGGTGACGGCGGCACCGCCCTGCGCCACCGTGCGGTCGCGCCCGGCCGTCCCCTCGCCCCCGAGGTCCACCGCCAGGACACCGGCGACCGCGAGCGCGCAGGCCAGCGCCGGCACCGCGATCCGGAACCTTGCCGGACGCCGGAACGGGGCCCGCGGGGCGGAGCGGCGGCCCGGCGGCTCCGCGGATGCGGCGGCCCGGCGCAACACCTGTTCCCTCAGCAGCAGTTGGCGATCCGCGCCCAGGCCGGGCACCGCCGGCGGCGGCAGCAGCTCGGCGAGCTCGCGGCGCTCGGACTCCTCGGACGCGTCCGATCTCCCAGGTTCCTCGGGCCCCCCGGACTCCCCGGGCTCCCCGGACGACGGGCGCGGCCTACCGCGCCATGGGGTGGCGTTCATCCGTGGCTCTCCTGGGTCGACGGCCGGAGCGCGGGGAGGCGGCCCGGTACGGGCAGGGCGGGGACGGCGGCACGGGCCCTGGCATGCGCCCTGGCCGCGGCTCTGGCCTCGGCACGGGCCTCGGCCTCGGTGAGTTCGCGCAGTCTGGCGCGGGCCCGGGACAGTCGCGAGCGGACCGTGCCGACCGGCGTGCCGAGCGCCTCGGCCGCGCTCGCGTAGTCCAGTCCGGCCCACACCACGAGGGTGAAGACCTCCCGGTCGCGGCGCCGGAGCCGGGCGAGCGCCCGGCGGGCGGCACGCAACTGCTCCACGTCCGCGAGGTGCGCGACCAGGTCGTCGGCGAAGTCCGGGACCGAACCGCGCTCCGGGATCCGGGCGAGCGCGAGGTCACGGCGCCGACGGGCACGGGCATTGCGGCGCATGACGTTGGTCGCGATCCCCAGCAGCCACGGGCGCAGCCCGTCGCCGTCGGGGTGCAGCCGCTCCCGGCCGCGCCACGCCTCCAGGAAGGTCGTCGAGACGACGTCCTCGGCCTCCGCCCAGTCGCCCGTCACGCGCAGGGCGTAGCGGTACAACACCTGGGCGTGCTCGTCGTACAGCTCGCCCAGGACGTCGGGGTCGCCGCGGCGAAGACGCGTTCTCATGAGTGCTTCCACACTCTGCCCTGCCCGGTCCGGCGCCCGGGTTCCGGTGACGTGCGTCACAGGAACTCCCCCGTCCGTCCGAGCAGTACAGGACATGACCGCAACCTCCGCTCCCCGTTCCGCACGCCGCTCCGTCGCTCGTTCCGTCCCTCGCTCCGCCGCCCGCTCCGCCTCCCGTTCCGTTTCCCGCCGGAACGCCCTCCGGGCCCTGGCCGTCGCCGTCGCCCTGGTCGGCACCTCGACCCCCGCCTTCGGCGGCACGGCCCTCACCGGCACGGCCTTCGCCGCGGAGCCGGAGACGTACACCCTCACCGTCAAGCACCTGGACCGCGCCGGCCGTGCGACCGCGCCGTACCGGACCAGCGTCACCGGGATCTCCGGCCCCGGCGCCGACACCTCGGTCCAACTGGACGCCCCCTCCGGCACCACCACCGTGCGGCTGCCCAAGGGCCGGTACCTGCTGGACAGCAATCTGACCTCGGGCCTGGAGCCGGGCGGAACGATCTGGACGGACTGGATCGTCCAGCCGCGCCTCGACCTCGACCACGACACCACCGTCACCGTCGACGCGCGGACCACCGCCCTCGTCGACGTCCGGCCGCCGGACGACACCGCGCGCTTCCGGCACAGTGGGATGTTCGTCGAGGTCACCCACGAGGGTGCCACCCGGACCGTCAACGTCGCCAACGGGTCGCCGAACCTGCGCGTCGCCCACCTCGGGCCGGAGACCGGGGCCGGGGAGGTGAAGCAGTGGTTCGACGTCAACTGGGAGACCGGCACCCGCGGCTACCTGCTCGGCAGGACCTTCTCCGGCACCCGCGCGCTGACCGGGCTCAGCAAGCACTACTCCGCGCGGGAACTGGCCACCGTGAACATCCGCGGTGCCGCCGGACCGGGCGGCGCCGGCACCGCGCTCGTCAGCCTCCAGCCGACCGACGGGGCGAGCATCGGCGAGTCCCGGAGCATCGCCACCCCCGGCACCGCCACCTTCCTCGTCGCACCCGAGCGCGGCACCTGGGACATCGGCGTCACCGTCCCCCGCGCCGACGGCAGCAGGCCGAACCACTACACCGCCGACCGCCTCGCCGTCCGGGCCGGCACCACGACCACCCACACCTTCGACGGCCCCGTCTTCGGCCCCGCACTCACCGACCGGCCCGCCGTCTCCCGCGACGGCGACCGGATCACCGCCGACGTCCCGCTGCTCGCCGACGGCGACGGCCACGCGCCGTGGACCCCGTCGTTCGACACCGCCCACACCTCGCTGTACCGCGACGGCGTGCTGGTCGGCGCCGCGTCCGGCGCGGCGGGACGCGGCGAGTTCACCGTGACCCCGGACAAGGCCTCGTACCGCCTGGCCGCCACCGCGACCCGCAAGGCCGCGGCCGGCGCGACCACCCGCGTCAACGCGTCCTGGACCTTCACCTCGGCCGCCACCACCGGGCCGACCGCCCTCCCGGTGAGCGTCGTACGGTTCTCGCCCGAGCTCACCCCGGCCGGCACCGCGACGGCCGGCAGCCCGCTGCGCGTCCCGATCACCGTGCAGGGCGCCGCCGCGGAAGGCCGCGCCCGCTCCCTGACCGTCTCGGCCTCCACCGACGGCGGCGCCTCGTGGACCCGCCTCCCGGTCGAGGCCGGCGCCGTCACCGTCCAGAACCCGCCGGCAGGCACCGCCGTCTCCCTGCGCGCCGAACTCACCGACGCCGACGGCAACACCCTCGACCAGACCATCTCCGACGCCTACCGCACCCGGTGACCCCCGCCCACACCTGACGGCCGCCCACCGGAAGTCCCGGCCTCGCACGGGTGGAGTCCAGCGGGGTGGCCGGGCCGGTTCTCACCGGCCCGGCCGCCCATGACCGCCAACGGCAAGGGGCTCCCCGCGGCCGCCGGCCTCGCGGAACGGATCTGCGGGGGGAGTTCGGGGTCAGGCGGGGGTGGCGGCCAGGGGGCGGGCCGTCGGGTCGAGGTTGCGGTGGATCTCCAGTGCGGCGGTGGAGCGGTTCAGGGTGATGTAGTGCAGGCCGGGGGCTCCCTCGCGGAGGAGGCGCTCGGCCATCCGGGTGGCGTGGTCGACGCCGATGCGGTGGGCCGCCGCGCGGTCGCCGCGGGCCGCTTCCAGTCGCCGCGCCAGGCCGGCCGGGAAGGACGCGCCGCTGAGCTCGGCGAAGCGGCTGATCTGGCGCACGTCGGTGGCGGGCATGATCTCGGGGATGACCGGGGTGTCGCAGCCCGCCGCGGCCAGCCGGTCGCGCAGCCGCAGGTAGTGCTCGACCTCGAAGAACATCTGGGTGACGGCGTAGTCGGCGCCGGCGCGGCACTTGGCGACGAAGTGCCGGATGTCGCCGTCCCAGTCCGCCGAGCGCGGGTGGCGTTCCGGGAAGGCGGCCACGCCGACGGTGAACGCGCCGCATTCCTTGACCAGTTGGACCAGCTCGGCCGCGTACCGCAGGCCCTGCGGGTGCGGCTGCCAGGCGCCGTTGGGGTTGCCCGGCGGGTCGCCGCGCAGGGCGAGGACGTCGCGGATGCCGGCGTCCGCGTAGCGCCGCAGGACGGCCTGGAGTTCGGCGGTGGAGTGGCCGACGGCGGTCAGGTGGGCCACCGGGCGCAGGGTGGTCTGCGCGGCGATCAGCTCGGTGGTGCCGATGGTGCGGTCGCGCGAGGAGCCGCCGGCGCCGTAGGTGACCGAGACGAAGGTCGGCGCGACCGCCTCCACCCGCCGGATCGCCGCCCACAGGGCGCGTTCACCGGCCTCGTCCTTGGCGGGGAAGAACTCGAAGGAGTAGGTCCGCTCGCCGGCCGCGAGGATCTCGCGCAGGCCGCGCGGGGCGGCGGGCCGGGTGCTCTGGTCCATGGGGTTCACCTCTGGTGGTGGTGTCGGTCGTCCGGGGATGCGAGGCAGCTCCCCCACCTTGCCCGGGCACCCGCAACAGGACTGTCACAGAGCCGTGTTGAGGCCCGCGCCGCGCCGGACAGCACTGCGCCGGCCGGACGGGAGGTGCCGCGGCGAACCCTCTTCATTACCCTAGGGGGGTATGGTATGTTCACCAGCGAAGCAGCCGCCCGGACAGCCCGGCCGGCGCCGGACATCCACGACAGGAGCACACCCATGAGCGAGACCACCGTCACCGTCGAGTCCGCCGCCACCGAGACCTCCTCCTGCTGCGGCTCGTGCGGCACCGGTGCCGGCGCGGCCCCGGCCGCCGAGTCCGCCCGGACCTCGGTCTTCCAGGTGAAGGGCATGACCTGCGGCCACTGCGTCACCTCGGTGACCGCCGAGTTGAAGAAGCTCGACGGCGTCGACGACGTCGCCGTGGACCTCGCCACCGGCACGGTCACCGTCGGCAGCACCCGGTCGCTCGCCGACTCCGAGGTGGCCGCCGCCGTCGACGAGGCCGGCTACGAGCTGGTCGGCCGCGTCCAGGGCTGACCCGCGGACGTCGGCCCGGGCGGGCACCACCCCGCCCGTCCGGGCCGACTCCCCCTACCGCGCCGCCGGTAGAGTGTGGGCACGCCTCACCGCACAGGAACCGGAGACGGCCATGGCCAGCTACAGCTCCCACAAGGACGACTTCCTCAAGCGGCTCCGCCGCATCGAGGGCCAGATCCGTGGTCTTCAGCGCATGGTCGAGCAGGACACCTACTGCATCGATGTCCTGACCCAGGTCTCCGCCGCCAGTCGCGCCCTCCAGTCCTTCGCCCTCCAACTCCTCGACGAGCACATCGAATGCTGCGTCCGGGACGCCATCGCCGAGGGCGGCCAGGAGGCGGGCACCAAGATCCGCGAGGCCAATCAGGCCATCGCCCGTCTGGTCAGGTCCTGACCTTCGTCAGCGACGCAGGCTCCACCCCGGCTCCCGGCCGCTCACGCGCCGGGAGCCGTCGCCGTTACGGGGTGGGGGTATGCCCGACGGCCATCCGGCTTGTGGAGATGCCGACTTGGGGGATCAACCGGGTCGTCGATCGATGACGCCCCGACACCCCGACGCCCTCAGACCCGGTCGAGCGGGCGGTGCGGGCCGCCGGGCAGCTCGACCGCGACGGTGTCGCCGGGCCGGACCGGGCCGCCGGTGCGGACGATGCCCATGATTCCGGCGCGGCGCACGATCGTGCCGTCCTCGGCGCGGCCGACGACCTGCTTGAGCAGGCCGGGCCGGTAGGCGTCGATCTGGGCGCACGGGTTGCGCAGGCCGGTGATCTCCACCGCCGCCTCCGGGCCGATCCGCAGCACGGCGCCGACCGGCAGGCCGAGCAGGTCCACGCCCTCGGTGGTGATGTTCTCGCCGAGCGCGCCCGGTGCCACGTCGAAGCCCGACTCGCCGAGTTCGGTGAGCAGTTCGCGGTGGATCAGGTGGACCTGGCGCAGGTTGGGCAGGGTCGGGTCCTGGGCGACGCGGGAGCGGTGCCTGACCGTCACCCCGGCGTGCACGTCGCCCTCGACGCCGAGTCCGGCGAGCAGCGTGATGCCGTCCCGGTTCGGCTTGGTGAACGAGTACTCGGCGTTGCTGCTGACCGCCACCACGGTGCCGCTCATGTTCCGGGCTCCCTTCACGGATGTTCGTTCGATCGACGCTGAGGCACGGCCACCGCGCGGTCAACCCTCCGAGGGTGCCCGCAGCAGCGGCAGCACGACCTCGTCCAGGATCTCCTCCACCACCCGGTCCGGCGCCACCGTCCCGCCCGTCAGGAAGGCGTCGCGCAGCAGGTCGAGCGGGAGCGAGACGACCCTCGGGGTGATCCGGCCGGGGTTGATCTCGCCCCGGCCGGCGGCTCTGCGCAGCATCGTCTCCAGGGTGTTCACCGGGCCGTCGGAGGTCAGCGAGCCGGTGAAGCGGGCCCGGAGTTCCGGGTCGCGGAGCAGGTCGACCAGGAAGGCGTGCACGGCCTCGCCCGGCAGGTCGTCGAAGCGGTGCAGCAGGCTGCGCATGAAGAGCAGCATGTCGGCGCGCAACTCGCCGGTGTCCGGCGGTTCCTGGAAGTCCGGGGCGTTGCGGCCGAGGGCGGCGATGACCAGGGCGGGGCGGTTCGGCCAGCGTCGGTAGAGCACCGGTTTGCTGGTCCGGGCACGGGCGGCGACGCCGTCCATGGTGAGCCGGTCGTAGCCGTGCTCGACGAGTTCGCCCCAGACGGCGTCCAGGATCGCCCGTTCCAGTTCGTCGCCGCGCCGCCGCACCGGCTTGCCCTGCTCCACGGGTTTCCGCACCCACCCCTCGTAGATACGTTGCGTTTCTTGTGGGCCCGAGTCTACAGTCGGAAGCAGGAAACGCGCCGTATCTTATGGCCGGACGGCCGAGGGGGATCCGTCATGCGCACCGTTCACAGCACTCGCCCCGCCCACACCGACCGTGCGACCGAGGTCCTGGTGGTCGGCGCCGGCCCGGTGGGCCTCGCGCTCGCCGTCGGCCTGGCCCGCGCCGGGGTCTCCTGCCGCGTCGTCGAGCGGGAGCCGGGCTTCCGCGACCGGGGCGTGCGCGGCAAGGGGATCACCCCGCGCACGCTGGAGGTCTTCCACGACCTCGGCGTCGCGGACGCGATCCTCGACCGGGGCACGCTCAACCTCAAGGTCCGCACCTACGAGGGCGACCGGATCGTCGGGGAGGTCGACCCGGCGCCCACCAACCGCCCGACCCCCGACCGCCCGTACAACGGCATGCTGCTGCTCGCCCAGCACCACACCGAGGCCGTGCTGCGCGAGCGGCTCGCCGGGTACGGCGTCACCGTCGAGACCGGCACCGAGCTGGTCGGCCACACCCAGGACGCGGACGGCGTGCTCGCCACCCTCCGCCGCGACGGCCGCACCGAGCAGCTGGGCGCCCGCTTCCTCGTCGGCTGCGACGGCGGCCGCAGCACCGTCCGCAAACTGGCCGGCATCCCCTTCCTCGGCGAGACCTGGGACGAGGAACGCTTCCTGATGGCCACCCTGGACGTGGACGGCCTGGACGCCGACCGCATGCACCTGTGGAACCACCCCCGACTGGGGGTCGGCGCCCTGGTGCTGGTCCCGATGCGCGAGGACGACACCTGGGCCGCGCACGTCCTCGTCGAACCGGACGGGCACGGCGAGCTGCCGGCCCCGACCCCGGAGACCTTCCGCCGGCTGTTCGCCGAACGGGCCGGCCTGCCCGGGGTCCGGCTGCACGAGCCGACCTGGTCCACCGTCTGGCGGCCGACGGTCCGGATGGTCGAGCGCTACCGCGACGGCCGGGTGTTCCTCGCCGGGGACGCCGCGCACTGCCACTCTGCGGCGGGCGGCCAGGGCATGAACACCGGCATCCAGGACGCGCACAACCTGAGCTGGAAGCTGGCCGCCGTGCTGCGCGGCGCCCCCGAGGCACTGCTGGACAGCTACCAGGCCGAGCGGCTGCCGGTCGCCGCCGCCGTCCTGGCCGCCACCTCCGCCCAGCACCGCAGGCTGTTCAGCGCCGACGGCGCCCGCGCCCTCACCGACCAGTTCCGCACCATGTCCAACGCGGCGGGGGCCGACTTCACCGGGCTGTCGGTCGGCTACCGGGGCGGGCCTCTCGGCCGCGACCTCGACGACACCACCGGCATCCGGGCCGGCGACCGCGCCCCCGACGCGCCCTGCACCACCGCCGACGGCACGCCGACCCGGCTCTTCGACCTGTTCCGCGGCCCGCGCCTCACCCTGCTGACGGTCGGCGAGCACCCGGCCCTGGCCGCCGGCTCCACCCCGTCCGTCCCGTCCGACCCGTCGGACCCGTCGGACCCGTCGGACCCGTTCGATCCGCCCGCCCTCCCGGGCCTGCGCCGGGCCGCCGTGCTCGATCCCGACGGCCACGTCGCCCGGGCGTACGGGCTCCGCGGCGACGCCGTCGTGCTGGTCCGCCCGGACGGCTACGTCTCGCTGACCGGCGCCACCGTCGACCGGGCCACCCTCGCCGCCCACCTGGCGGACTACGCCCCGGTGGGCTGAGCCCCGCCCCGGGCCCGTTCGTCGACCCCGGCTCCGGCCCCGCTGCCGCCCCCGCCCCGGGCCCGTTCGTCGGCGTCGGCGTCGGCGTCGGCGTCGGCGTCGGCGTCGGCGTCGGCGTCGGCGAGCCACAAGTACACCGGTGCGAGCCCGAGTTCGATCGCCATCAGCACCAGCTGGAACCAGTGCGGCCGGCCGTCCACCACGATCGACAGCACCCGCGCGAGGCCGCCCAGCAGGAGCACCGCCGCCAGCCACCGGACCGTCCCGGCGGGCACCGGCGCCTGCCGGGCGGCCCGGATCCAGGCGACGCCGTACCCGGCGAAGACCGCGCCCATGAAGCGGCCGAAGCTGCCGACCGTCGGACCGGCGTCCGCGATCCCGGGCATCGCGTCGTTTCCCAGCAGGATGTGGAGGAACCCGATCGCCACGCAGGCGATCCCCATCGTCCACGTGAGCACCCGTAACGCCTTGGCCATGACCCACCCACCCGTCAGAGGTCTGGTTGACACGTGTCTACCAACCGTGCCGCACCAAGCTAGCGCCGACAAGTAGACATGTGTCAAGTAGCCTGGCCCGCATGCCAGTCCACGAACGACGCCGTCGGCTCTCCCTCGCCGAGCGACGCGCCCAGCTGCTCTCCGTCGGCGCCCGGATGTTCGCCGAACGGCCGTACGAGGAGGTGCTGATGGAGGAGGTCGCCGAGCGGGCCGGAGTCTCCCGCGCGCTGCTGTACCGGCACTTCGCGAGCAAGCACGACCTCTTCGCGGCGGTCTACCGGGAGGCCGCCGACGGCCTGCTCGCCAAGACCCGCTTCGACCCGGCCGACACCCTGATCGAGCAGCTGGTCGAGGGCATGGACGCCCACCTGGACTACTTCATCGCCAACCGGCACGCCGTGCTCACGGCCAACCGGGTGCTGGCCGGGGACCAGGTGATCCAGACGATCATCGCCGAGGAGCTCGACGCCCTGCGCGGCCGGCTGCTCGGCGTCCTCCCGCTCGCGGACGAGCGGGCGCGGCAGGCGGTGTCACAGGTCCTGCGCAGCTGGCTGGTGTTCGTCCGGGTGCTGGTCATCGACTGGCTGACCGAGGAGACCTGCACCCGCACCGAACTGCGGGACGCCTGCATCGGTGCCGTACTGGGCGCCCTCCGGCCGCTGCTGCCCACCGATCCGGCACCCGACCGGGGGCACCGAGGGCATATCATCGGGGCGTAACGGGAGAAGCACCGCAAGCGTCCAATTGCCTATGAATATATGACAATTACGCGCTTCGACTCCCCTCGACCAGCCGGACCTCCGAACCCCGCGAAGGGACCCATGGACTCCGTCGCAGCCGACCCCCGGACCACCCTCCCCCCACTCCACCGGCTCCCCCTCACCCCTGCCCAGCCGCCCCACCCCACCACCCTCCCGGACGGCACCCCCGCGTGGCTGATCACCCGCTACCACGACGTCCGGCAGGTCCTCGGCGACCCCCGGGTCACCCGGGCCGACCTGCATGACGTCGGCACCGCGGGTGCCACCGCCGACGTGGCCGCCAACCCGGCGTCCCTGTTCAACCAGGACGGGCCCGCCCACCGCCGGCTGCGCGGCACCGCCCAACGGGCCTTCACCCCGCGCGCCATCGCCGGCTGGCAGCCCTGGGTCGCCGCCGCCGTCCAGCAGTCCGTGGACCGGCTGGTCGCCGCCGGCCCGCCGGCCGACCTCGTCCCCGCGTTCGCCCGGCCGGTGCCGTTCGCCGTCACCACCCGGCTGATGGGGCTCGACGGGGACGGGCCCGACCACCTGGACGAGGAGCGGCTGCACCGCTGGACGCTCGCCCTGCTCGCCCAGGGCGAGGACGAGGGCGGGAACCAGAGCTCGGCCGATCTCCAGGCCGAGGACCGACGCGGCACCGAGACCGGTCACGACGACACCCTCGCCGAATTCGGCGCCTTCATGGGCGAGTTGGTCGCCCGCCGGCGCCGCGAGCCCGGTGACGACCTGGTCAGCCGGCTGGTCCGGGCCGCGGACCAGGACGGCGGCGTCCCCGAGGAGTCCCTCGTCTTCCTGGTCGCCGGGCTCACCGCCAGCGGCAACGAGAGCGTCGCCGGGGCCCTCGCCAACGCCCTGGTCTACGTGCTCGGCGAACGCCCCGAGCACTGGCCGCGCCTCGCCGACCCGGCCATCGCCGAGCGCACCGCCGAACGCCTGCTGCACTACATCCCGCTCGGCGACGACGAGGCCACCATCCGCCGCACCACCGCGCCGATCGAGGTCGGTGACGTCACCATCCCGGCCGGCTCGGTCGTCGCCGTCAGCCTCGGCAGCGCCAACCGCGACCCGGCCGTCCATCCCGAGGGCCTCGACGCCGACCTCGGCCTCCCGCTCGCCGCCCCCACCCTCGCCTTCAGCGCCGGACCGCACTACTGCATCGGCGCCTGGCGGGTCCGGCTGGAGATGCGCGAGTCCCTGCACCGCCTCGCAACCGCGCTGCCCGGCCTGCGCCTCACCGTCCCGGTCGCGGACCTCGCCTGGCAACTCGGCGGCACCACCCGGAGCCCGGCCCGCCTCCCGGTGGACTGGTAGCCGCGTCCGGGAGCGCGGTCGGCGCCCCGCTCGGCGTCAACAGTCGGGCAGGGCGCTCGGTCACCGCTCCCGGCGCCGCTCGACGCACTCGGCGTCGCCGCGCCGGTGCTCATGTTCCCGCCGGACAGCGGCTGTTCCTCCGCACCGTTCACCCGAACAGCTCATCCGAACAGCCCGTCCCCCAGCGTCCCGCCCTCGGGCGCGCCCGGCAGCACGTAGGCCACCGCCGAGGCCGTGTGCTCGACGAAGGCGTTGAGGGCGTCGCGGGCGGCCAGCCGGTTCTGGACCCGGGTGAACTGGGCCGGGTCGCGCATGAAGGCGCAGAACAGCAGGCCGCGGTCGCCCGGGCCGTCGTCGTAGCTGTAGCCGCGCCGCAGCATCCGGGCGCCGCCGTCCAGCCGGGGACTGGAGAGGCGGACGTGCGCGGTGGCCGGGATGACGTACGAGCCGTCCGGGTTCTTGGTGTAGATGTCCGGCTCGTCGTGCTCCGCCGTGCCGGTGAGCGGGGCGCCGTCGCCGGCCCGGCGGCCCATCACCTGCTCCTGGCGGTCCCCGGGGAGGGCGGCGAAGGCGGCGGTGTCCATCCGGATCCGGCGGTAGACCAGCGTCGTCCCGTGCTCGTACGGTCCCGGCGGACCCCAGACCCACTGCCCGCTGTCCGTACCGTCCGGGTTCGCCGTGCCGTCCTTGAAGCCGAACAGGTTGCGCGGGGTGGCGCCCCCGGTCGTCCGGGCCAGGAAGCCGGACTGCGTCCAGCGCACCGTCGCGCCGGCCGCCCGGGCCGCATCGCCCACGTGCTCGGCGACCACGGACAGCGGCCAGCGGTCCACCGCGCACAGCTGGACCACCAGGTCGCCGCCGCCGCGCGCCGGGTCGAGCCGGTCCCCGGGGAAGGCGGGCAGCTCGGTCAGCAGGGCCGGCGGAACGTTCAGCCCCAACCGGGCGGCGAGGCCCGGCCCGACCCCCACCAGGCTGCTGAGCCCGGCCGGCCGGCCGTCCCGCAGCCGCGCGTCCGCCGGGCTGGCGCCCGCCGCCTCGGCCAGCACCCGGGTCAGCCCGCCGAGCAGGCCGCGCAGGGCGGCCCGCCCGTCCGAGGTCGCGGCGGGCGCCAGGTCGAGGGCCAGCAGCTGGGTGGCCGGCTGCTGCGGGGCCGTCACCCCGGCCTGCCGTTCGCCGTGGAAGGGTTCGGCGGACGGCTCCGGCGCCGCTGCCGGCCGGCCGGGGTCCGCCCGGCCGTCGCCGCCGCCCAGGGCCAACGCCGCGGCCCCGGCACCGAGTCCGGCGGCCGCCACCGCCCCGCCCGTGATCAGGGCCCTCCGACCCACACCGGTCCTGACGGTCGGTGTCCGGTCCTGCGCCTTTCCGGCTTCGGCATGCATGGGCGACATTGGAGACGATAGAACACGCCGTATGCAACTTTTGACCACCCGTCACCCCGGTCCGACCGAAGCACCCCCACGCGGGGCCCGAACCGTCAGGCGTCTGCCCGCGCTGCTCGCCGCCGCCGTCCTCGCCCTCGCCGGCTGCTCCTCGGGCGGCTCGGCCTCCTCCGACGCCAAGCACCCGGACGGCACGGTCATCCGGGTCCCGCAGCACTTCCCGACCGTCCAGCAGGCCGTCGACGTGGCCCGCGAGGGGGACACCGTGCTGGTCGACCCGGGCACCTACCGGGAGAGCGTGCGCCTCACCAAGCCCAAGATCGTGCTGCGCGGCACCGACCGCAACACCGTGGTCCTGGACGGCGGCCTGCGGCTGGTCAACGGCATCACCGTCTCCGGCCCCGGCTCGGTGGTGGAGAACCTCACCGTCCACGGCTACCTCGCCAACGGCGTGCTGTTCACCGGCGTCACCGACGAGAAGCTGCAGCAGCACGGCGCCGGCGGCTCCGCCTACGACCCGCTGGACACCGTCCGCTTCCCGCCCGTCCAGGGCTTCCGCGCCAGCAACGTCACCGCGTACAACAACGGCCTGTACGGCATCTACGCCTTCGACGCCCGCGGCGGAGTCATCGAGGACTCGTACGCCTCCGGGGGCGCCGACTCCGGCATCTACGTCGGCCAGTGCAAGCCCTGCGACACCCTGGTGCGGGGCAACACCGTCGAGCGCAACGCCGTCGGCATCGAGATCACCAACGCCTCCGACAACCTCACCGTCGTCGGCAACCTGGTCCGCGGCAACCGGGTCGGCGTCACCCTCAACTCCAACGACCTCGAAGCCCTCGCCCCGCAGCACGGCGCGGTGATCGCGGGCAACGTCGTCACCGACAACAACGCCACCGACACCCCCCAACAGGCCGACGGCGCCTACGGCATCGGCATCGGGATCGGCGGCGGCACCGTCAACCAGGTGCAGCGCAACCTGGTCCGGGGCAACCGCGCGGCCGGGATCCTCGTCACCGACCCGCCCGGGCACCCGGCGAGCGGCAACCGCGTCGAGGACAACCGGGCCACCGGCAACGGCACCGACCTGGTGCTCGCCTCCGTCGATCCGGGCAACTGCTTCACCGGCAACCAGCCGGCCGTCCAGAGCCCGGACGGCCTGGAGGGCCTGGCGGGCTGCGCCGTCCAGGGCCGCGGCGCCCCGCCCCTCGGCCGGACCAGCCCGGTCCAGTCGCCGCCCGGCATCCCGTTCAGCCAGGTCCCGGCCCCGCCGGCCCAGCCGTCGCTGCCGGACCCGACCGCGCCCGGCCGCCCGGCGACCGACCTCCCGGGCCCGGTCGACCCCGGCGCCTACCCGCTGCCGGAGGCCGCGGACGCCGTGCCGAAGCACTGACCCCGGGCGCGACCGGGGGCGCGGGCGCTCGCGTCGCCCCGCCCGTGCCCGCCACGCCCCGCCCCGGCCGGGCGGGGCAGGCGGGCGGGGCGAGCGGGCAGGCGGGCGGGGCGAGCGGGCAGGCGGGCGGCCGGGAATCCGGCCGGATCCACCGAAGCCCACCGGACACTCCGGACACCGGCGGATGACCCCGACACCCTTCCCGACACGGACAGTTCGGGACACCTCAGGCAGTTCGGAAACCGCCCGAACGGCCCTCCGCGGACATGACATACTGCGTCGGTGACCTCAGCCGACCTGGCCGCGAAGCCCTCGAAAAGCCGTCCTCAACTGGGCCGGAAGTTCCACCTGCTGTGGTCCGCGTCGGCGATCTCCTCGGTCGGCGACGGCATGCGGGACTCCGCCCTGCCGCTGCTGGCGGTGGCCGTCTCCGACTCCCCCGGCGCGGTCTCCGTGGTCTCCGTCGCCGCGTCCCTGCCCTTCCTGCTGATGTCCCTGTACGGCGGAGTGCTCGCCGACCGGGCCGACCGGCGACGGCTGATGTGGACGATCGACGCGGCGCGCGCCGCCGTCGTCCTGGGCTTCGCCTGCTGGATCTTCGTCGCCGACCCGCCGCTGGTCGCGCTCGCCGCACTGGCCTTCCTGCTCGGCTGCGGCGAGACGGTCTTCTCCAACGCCGCCACCTCGGCCGTCCCCGAGCTGGTCCGCCCCGACCAGCTCGACGCCGCCAACGGCCGGATGCAGGCCAACATGCTCGTCGGCGGCAACCTGATCGGCCCGCTGCTCGGCTCGGCGCTGTTCGCCGTGGCCGCCGCGGCCCCCTTCACGGTGGACGGCGTGTCCTTCGCGCTCGCCGCCGTCCTGGTCGCCGCCACCGGCCGCTCCACCGCGCCGCGCACCCGGGCCGACCGCCGCCCGGTGCTCACCGAGATCCGCGAGGGCGTCGACTGGCTGCTCCGCCACCGCGACGTGCGGATGCTCGCCGTGCTCTCCACCCTCGGCGCGCTCGCCTGCTTCATGGGCACCACCATGATGGTCCTGATGGTCACCAGGGTCATCCACGCACCCGCCGCCGCCTACGGCATCGTCCTCGCGGCCGGCGCCATCGGCGGCACCACCGCGAGCACGCTGGCCGGCCGGCTCAGCCGGCTGCTCGGCCGGGGCACCCGGATCGCCCTCGCCTTCCTGCTGATGGGCGTCTCGCTGATCCTGATGGGCCTGAGCACCTCGGTGGCCGAAGTGGCCGTGCTGTACGGCGTGGTCGGCTTCGGGATCGTCACCTGGAACATCCAGGCGATCTCGCTGCGCCAGCAGGCCGTGCCGAAGGAGCTGCTCGGCCGGGTCAACAGCTGCTACATGCTGCTGAGCCGCCTCGGCATCATGGCCGGCGCCGCCCTCAGCGGCTGGATCGCCTCCGCCGTCGGCATCCGCACCCCGCTGCTGATCGGCGGCGGCCTGCTGCTCGCCCTGCTGGTCGCGGTGCTGCTCCTGCTCCCGCGGATGGCCGCGCTGGAGGCCGTCCCGGCGGGCGCCGCGTCGAACTCCGGCGCCGGCGTCGAGGCCGGGTCCAGGTCCGGGTCCGAGGCCGAGTAACCCCGGTGCCGGAAGGGCGGCTTTCGCGTCCTCCCACTCAACGGCCCCTGCCGGCCGGTATGGTGACCCGAGGGGTGGCGCCGGGAAGACTGGTCGGTGCACAGCACCGCATGCCCTGAGGAGAGCCGTGAACGCCAACCACCCCACCGCCGCGGACCGGTCGACCGCCTCCGACTCCCCCCACTCCCCCGATTTCTCCGCTGCCTCCGCTGCCTCCGCTGCCTCCGCTGCCTCCCGCGCCGAAGCGCCGCCCGTCGGCCTCGGCCCCCTGGTGCGGATCGACGGCGGCTGGTTCATCGGCGACCACGAGAGCACGGCGCACCTCGCCGTCCTCCCCGGGGGATTCGAGCACCGCGTCGCCGGGCGGGATCCGTTCCTGGTGCCGTGGGACCGCCTGATGAGCCTGCAACTCGGGTTCACCCGCGGCCGGTTCCCCAGCACGCCGGTCGGCGGCCTCCTGAACTCGTACGACGGCGCGATCGGCGCCCACGGCTCCTGCCTCAGCGCCATGGTCCGGCACCCCTACGACCTGTGGCGGCCCCGGTTCGTCCACCACGGGTGGTGGTACCCGGCGCCCGAGCTCACGGTGCTGCGCCAACTGCTGGGGGACATCGTCGACCTCGGCCACGTCGAACGTCTCGGTGACGATGCCTGGCTGACCTCGGCCGTCGAGGAACTGGCGGCGGACCGCCACCTCCGGAAGTGGCGGACCGGAAAGGCCGTCATGGAAGGCGTGAAGGAGATCATCACCCGCGGGGCGTGACCTTCGCCCGGAGCCCCGGACTCCCCATGGACAGGTCAATCCGTTGTCCGTAGAATTCTTCTGACAGGTCGACAGATCGGGGCGGCCGTGACGGCGCAGCCCCGGTCGGCCCGTACCGGGTGATGCGGCAAGGCCGCAGCCCCCGACGCCGAGCCGGGCGCCGGATCGCTCCCCCGTCGATCCGGCGCCCCTCCGCCCGAATGTCGCGCGCAGGGCACGTCGCACCACCGACCGGGACCGTGATCTCGCCGCCGCCTCCGAGGGCCTCTTCTCTCTTCCTGCGAACGTCGCGCTTGCCTCGGGCGCCGCTTCCGTCAGGCCTCGCCCTGCGCCGGTTCGCCGGTGGTCCGCGGGCGCCCGGCGTCCCCGAGGTGGGGGAACTCCCCAGCCGGGGACGGGGGTTAGCCCCATGGTCGATGGCTTTCGCACCGGGATAGCGTCGTCGGGTCCGCCCCGCGACGGGGCCCGTTCAGGAACGTCCTCCAGATCTGGGGAATGACATGCGCCAGCAGTACGGCCGTCTCGCGTCCTTCGTCGTCCTCGCGGCCGCCGTGGGCGGTCTCGGTGCCTGCGGGTTGGCTCCCGACAACAACTTCGACGACGACGCCGCGGTGAGCGGGACGATCACCGCGGTGAAGCTCGACACCACCTCCGGCGGCGTGACCCTGCGCGGCAGGGACGGCCTCGACACGGTCTCCGTGCACCGGTCGGTCAGCTACAAGAACGACAAGCCGGGCGCGACCAGTCGGGTCGAGAACGGCGTGCTGGTGCTCGGCGGCTGCGGCCAGCACTGCTCGGTCACCTACACCGTCGACGTCCCCGCGGGGCTGCCGGTCAGCGGCCGGACCTCCACCGGCGCGGTCAGCCTCTCCCGGGTGGGCGCCGTGCAGGTCTCCACCCACTCCGGGGCGGTCGACCTGGACGGGGTGAACGGCAGCACCGAGGTGAAGACCACCAACGGCGCCATCACCGGGCGCGGACTGAACGGCGACGGCATCCGGGCCGAGACCCACAACGGCACGATCGACATCACCTCGACCAGGCCGCAGGACGTCTCCGCGTCGACCTCCAACGGCGCCATCACCCTGCTCGTGCCGGCCGCCACGTACAAGGTGTCCGCGAAGAGCGACAACGGCCACCAGGACATCGGGGTCTCCGACGACCCGTCCGGCCGGTACCGGCTCACCCTGAGCACCAGCAACGGGCACATCACGGTCAAGCAGGCCTGACGATCCCCGCGGCGCGCTGCCGCCCGGCGGTCGGCCTGGCGGCAGCGGCCCGCCGGCGGTCCCGGCGAATCCGGTGGGGCTCCGATCCTCGTCGCGAGGAGGCCCCTTCGTACGAGGTCGACAGCAGCGGTATATCGAGCCGCCCGCCGGCGCTCCGCGGCCTCGGAGCCGGGCCGTCCGCTCGGTCCGGCGCCCCGGCCGGCCGTCGGCCACCGGGGTCACAGGCCCAGGTCGACGGCCAGGCAGTTGTAGAAGTTCCAGGAGCTCTCGGGGTTGTACGCGTCGTTCGCCGCGCCGCCCGGGCCGCCCGCCGCCTCCTCGGTCATGTCCTCGAAGCGGATGCGCTCGGGAAGGGTGCCGTAGCGGGCGTGCCGCGCCTCGGCGGCGGGGTCGCCCGCGGGCTGCTTGCTCATGGCCACTCTCCTGACCGGCGGTCACGGACGGCGCCCGCACGGCGCCGGGGACGACCTTCAGGGTGCACCGTACATCGTCACCCGTCAAGACGGTGATGACATCTGGGGCAAAACACCCGCGCCTCACACGTGCCTGGCCGATTCCGCACTCCCGACACCTTGTTGAAGATGCAGGGATCCGCCCCCGCCCCATTTCCAACCTCTCTCCAGCGTCCATGAGTTACCGGGTGGTCCCGGCGTGACGACGCGGCGCGGCCTCCCCTTGGGCGCCGCACCCTTTTCCGCCCTTCGGGCGTCACCATCTTGACAGGTGACGATCGGGCGCGGCAGTCTCATCACCCGTCAGGGCAGTGATGGCTTCGGTGCTGCCGACCGCCCCTTGCGGGGCCGCCGCCCGCGCCACCGCCCACTGACGGCCCGCCCCGCACCCGCCCCGCACCCGCCGCCCGGCACCGTCACCCGGCGGTGCCGGGCACGGGCCTGCGCAGGGGCCGGCCGCGGGGCGCGACGCGCCGGACGGACCGACAGGAAGGGGACGCGGGGCCACGTGGAACCGACCAACGGGAGGATCGTCGGCCGCGAGCACGAGCAGCGGGTGCTGTCCGGATTCGTGACGGCCGCCGAGGGCCGTTCCCTCGTGCTGCGGGGCGACGCCGGTGTCGGCAGGAGCACCCTGCTGGAGCACGCCGCCGGGCTCGCCGCCGACCGGAACCACCGGGTGATCAGGGCGTGCGGCGCGGAGGCCGAACGGGAGCTGCCGTTCGCGGGCCTGCACCAGTTGCTGCACCCGCTGCTGGTCGACCTCGGCCGGCTGGACGACGTCGACCGGGCGGCCCTCGACGTCGTGTTCGGCCGCGGCGGAGGCCCGTCGCCCTCGGTCATGGCCCTCGGCGTCGCCGTCCTCGGCCTGCTCTCCCGCGCGGCGTCCCGGCAGCCCCTGCTGCTGGTGCTCGACGACGGCCAGTGGCTCGACGGCCCCAGCACCGAGGTGTGCGGGTTCGTCGGGCGGCGCCTGACCGTGAGCCCGGTGAAGCTGCTGGTCGGGCTGCGCTCCGACGTGCCCTGCGACTTCGACCGGGCCGCGCTGCCGCCGCTGCCGGTCGGCGCGCTGTCGGGGCCGGCCTCGGAGCAGCTCCTGACCCTGCGCCATCCCGGCCTGGACCCCCGGATCCGGCGGCTGGTCCTGGACGAGGCCAGGGGGAACCCGCTGGCCCTGGTGGAACTGCCGCCGCAGGTCCTGCGCACGGCCCCCGCGCTGCCCGACGGCCGGGCGGCGGGCGGCCGGCCGGAGCTGCCGGGGTGCGCGGGCGTCCCGCTGCCCCGCCGGCTGCGGCACGTGTACGGCGCCCGGATCGGCGCGCTCGGCGAGGCCGTCCGCGCGGAGCTGCTGCGCGGAGCCCTGGACGGCGTCGCCGCGGGCGCGGTGCCCGGCCGCACCCTCCGCTCGCACTACCGGATGACGGGCGCCGAGGCGGCGGCGGACAGCGGGCTGCTGGACGTCGACCCGTTCAGCGGCGAGTTCGTCTTCCGGCACCCCCTGGTGCGGTCGACGGTCGTCCAGCTGGCGACTCCCGGTGAGCGGCGTTCGGCGCACGCCGTGCTCGCCCGGGTGCACCGCGAGGACCCGGAACGGCGCGCCCTGCACCTGGCGGCCTCGACGGTCGGCCCGGACGAGGCGGTCGCGGCCGCGCTGGAGAGCGCCGCCGGCTCGATCACCCGGCGCGGCGGGGCGGTGGCCGCGGTGACCTGGCTGACCCGGGCCGCGGAGCTGAGCGGGAGCCGCGCGGAGCGGTCCCGGCGGCTGGGCGACGCGGCCTTCGTGGCCGGTCACGCCGGCTTGCTGGACCGGGCGCGGCAGCTGGCGCGCTGCGACGGCGCGTCCGGCGCGGGCGCCTCCCCGGCCTCGGTGCTCGTGTCGGCGTACGGCGCGCTCCACGAGGACGGGGACGTCCGGTCCGCACGGCGCCAGGTCCTCGCCGCGATCGAGGGGATCCGGGACAGCGGTGGGCACGAGCCGACCGAGGCGCTCACCCGGCTGGTCGACCTGCTCCTGACCGTGAACCGGTACGCCGCCGACGAGACCGGGTGGGAGCGGACCCACGAACTCCTCGCCTCCCTGGGCGACCTGGTGCCACCGACCTCCCGCCTCTGCCAGGACGCCTGGAGCGACGTGGTCCGGCGCGGCGCCGGGGTGCGGGAGCGGGTGGAGCGCGCGTTCGCCGGCCCGGACACACCGCAGCCCTGGGAGCTGGCCCGGCTGTCGGTCGCCGCCCACCACGTGGACGCCCTCGGCCGGTTCCGGCCGCACCTGCGGCGCGGCGTCGAGCGCGAGCTGCGGACCGGGGCCGCCACGGCCGGTCTGACCATGCTGCACCTGATCATGCTCGACCAGCTGGCCGCCGGGGAGTGGGACGAGGCCGAGCGGACCGGGGAGCGCGGCCTGGAACTGGCCGCCGCCCACCAGCACCCGCTGTTCGCCCAGCAGACCCGCGCGCACCTCGGCCTGCTGGCCGCGATGCGCGGCCGGGCCGACCGCGCGCGGGAGCTCCGGGCCGACGTCGACGCCTGGGCCCGCCCCCGCGGCGTCGGCCTCCTCACCCAGCTCGCCGACGCCGTCGGCGCCGCCGCCGCCCTCGCGGCCGGCGACTACGAATCCGCCTACCTGCACGCCACCGCCATCACGCCGCCCGGCTCCTTCGCGCCCTGCGCGCAGCAGGCCTCCCGGACGCTGCTCGACCTGGTCGAGGCGGCCCTGCACACCGGCCGCCGCGAGGAGGCCCGCCGGCACGCGCTGGCCGCCCGGGAGGCCGGCCTGCCCGACCTCTCCCCGCGCCTGGCCCTGGTCACGTACGGCGCGCTCGCCATGACCGCCGCCGACCCGGCGGAGGCCGCCGAGTGGCGCCGCCGCGCCGAGGGCCACCCGGCGGCCGGCGCCTTCCCGTTCGAGCTCGCCCGGATCCGCCTCGCCCACGGCGTCCGGCTGCGCCAGGCCCGGGGGCGGAAGGCCGCACGGTCGTCGCTGACCTCGGCCGCGGAGGCGTTCGAGCGGCTCGGCGCGGCCGGCTGGGCCGAGCGGGCCCGGGCCGAACTGCACGCCACCGGCGCCTGCCCGCCGGCCTCCCCGGCCCACGGCGCGGCCCGTGTCGCGGCCCTGACCTGGCAGGAGCGCCGGATCGCGGACCTCGCCGCGGGCGGTCTGACCAACAAGGAGATCGGCCTGCGCACGCGGCTGTCCCCGCGCACCGTCGGCTCCCACCTCTACCGGGCGTTCCCCAAGCTCGGGATCACCTCCCGCGCCGCCCTGCGCGACGCCCTCGACCGGATGCCCGCCGCCCCGGACGCGTGACCCCGCCGTACGGCGGCTGTCCCGGCCACCCGCCTTGGATCGTCACCACCTTGACAGGTGACGGAGGTGCATGGAAACCTTGCGTCACCGGTCAGAGCAGTCACTTTTGATGAGGACACCCACCATGGCAGTCGTACGGTTCCATCTCGTCTCCGTGCTCGGCACGGAGGACGTCCTGGCGGTGCTGACCGACTTCGGCCCGTCCCGCGCCGAGGCCTGGCCGAGCATCGACGCCGAGCACTTCGAGGTCCACGCGCTCGGCGACACCTGGGCCGAGGTCACCGAGGGCACCTCGGCCGCCTGGGAACGCGCCCGCTACGAGTGGGAACCGGGCGGCGACACCGTC
The DNA here is from genome assembly GCF_043198905.1 of Kitasatospora sp. NPDC048715. Lineage (NCBI taxonomy): Bacteria > Bacillati > Actinomycetota > Actinomycetes > Kitasatosporales > Streptomycetaceae > Kitasatospora > Kitasatospora sp. NPDC048715. The sequence continues at coordinate 251,228 of NZ_JBICVH010000003.1, forward strand.
ACCGTCACCACCCTGGACTCCAAGCTCTTCGGCCCCGGGGGCGGCTGGGTCTTCCGGATGACCCCCGAGCAGGACGGCACCCGGGTCGACGTCCAGCTGACGCGACAGCCGAACACGCTCAAGGGCCGGATGCTCGCCGCGCTGCTCCCGGTCGCCGCTCCCCCGGCCCTGCGCAAGTCCTTCGCGGGGCCCCTGCGGGTCAAGTGACCCCGCACCGAAGGGGCCGACAGCACCGGCTGTCGGCCCCTTCGGCATGCCCCGGCCGAGGCGAAGGCCGCTGCCACGAAGGGCAGTTGCCGGTCGACACCCACCGGGGCGCACACCCGTCCGGCCGTCCGGCGGCCGGCGGCTCCTGCTACAGTGGCCGTGACCTGTAGTCGTGTGATCGAGGAGTGGCAGACATGGCGGGTGACGACGACATCTCCGGGTGAGACCCGGATCTGACGGCCACCGGCCGGTGCTTCAGGAGCGCCGCCGAGGTGGTCGGCTTCGTCGTACCCATCTTCCGCACGTCTGCCCAGGGCAGAGGTCCATCTTCCTGCCCTCATTCCCTTCGAGGTCATCCCCATGTCCGACGCTGCCGTCGTCTGCTCCAACGTCTCCTTCGCCTGGCCCGACGACACCCCGGTCTTCCACGACCTGTCCTTCACCGTGCCCGCCGGCCGGACCGGCCTGGTCGCCCCCAACGGCTCCGGCAAGAGCACCCTGCTCAAGCTGATCGCCGGCGAACTCAAGCCCGCCACCGGCTCGGTGACGGTCACCGGACGGCTCGGGTACCTCCGCCAGAGCCTGCCCCTGACCTCCGGCCTCACCGTCGCCGAGGTGCTCGACATCGCCCGGATCATCCGGGCCATCGACGCCGTGGAATCCGGGGACGTCGACGAGCGGCACTTCACCACCATCGGCGACGACTGGGACATCGAGGAGCGCACCCGCGCCCAGCTCGACCGTCTCGGCCTGGCCGACCTCACCCTGGACCGCAGCCTGAGCACGCTCAGCGGCGGCCAGATCGTCTCCCTCGGCCTCGCCGCCCAACTGCTCAAGCGCCCCGACGTGCTGCTGCTCGACGAACCGACCAACAACCTCGACGCGCACGCCCGGCACAAGCTCTACGACGTGCTGGAGGACTTCAACGGCTGCCTGCTGCTGGTCAGCCACGACCGCGCGCTGCTCGACCGGATGCAGCACATCGCCGAACTCGGCAACGGCGAACTGCGCTTCCACGGCGGGAACTTCACCGCTTACGAGGAGGCCGTCCGGGCCGAGCAGGAGGTCGCCGAGAAGAACGTCCGCAACGCCGAACAGGAGCTGAAGCGGGAGAAGCGGGAGATGCAGCAGGCCCGCGAACGCGCCGAGCGCCGCCAGAGCAACGCCGCCCGCAACCTCAAGAACGCCGGCCTGCCCCGCATCTTCGCCGGAAACATGAAGCGCGGCGCCCAGGAGTCCGCGGGCCGGGCCGGCCAGATGCACGCGGCCCGGGTCGGCGAGGCCAAGGCCCGGCTCGACGAGGCCGGGCGCGCCCTGCGCGAGGAGCAGCGCCTCTCCCTGGAACTGCCCGACACCCAGGTGCCCGCCGGGCGCAACCTCTTCCTCGGCGAGGGCCTGCAGGTCCGCCACGCCGGCCGGCCGGTGTTCGCCGAGGGCGGCGTCGACCTGAGCGTCCGCGGCCCCGAGCGCATCGCGCTGACCGGGCCCAACGGCGCCGGGAAGAGCACCCTGCTGCGCCTGGTCACCGGCGAACTCGCCCCGGAAAGCGGGGAGATCAAGCGCAACGACGGGCGGATCGCCTACCTCTCGCAGCGCCTGGACCTGCTGGACCTCGACCGCACCGTGGCGGAGAACTTCGCCGCGTTCGCCCCCGAGCGGCCCGAGACGGAGCGGATGAACCTGCTCGCCCGCTTCCTCTTCCGCGGGGCCCGGGCCCACCTGCCGGTCGGGGTGCTCTCCGGCGGCGAGCGGCTGCGCGCCACCCTGGCCTGCGTGCTGTGCGCGGACCCGGCCCCGCACCTGCTGCTGCTCGACGAGCCGACCAACAACCTCGACCTGGTCAGCGCCGGCCAGCTGGAGAGCGCCCTGAACTCCTACCAGGGCGCCTTCCTGGTGGTCAGTCACGACGAGCGCTTCCTCGCCGAGATCGGGGTGAACCGCTGGCTCCGGCTGGCCGACGGCACGCTGAAGGAGACCGGGGCGCCCGCGGTGTGAGCCGCCGACGTGCGACGCGGCCCGCCGAAGCACCGTGCCCGGCGGGCCCACCACCCCTCACCTCGGAAGGTTCCCCGTGCTCCAGCACGCCCTGATCGCCCACGACCTCGTCCGCGACCTCGGCGGCCGACGCGTCCTCGACGGCGTCGGCCTGACCGCCGCCCCCGGCCACCGGATCGGCCTGATCGGGGAGAACGGCGCCGGCAAGTCCACCCTGCTGCGGGTGCTCGCCGGCGTGGACGAACCCGACGCGGGAAGCGTCTCGCGCCCCGCGGACCTCGGCTTCCTGCACCAGGAGATGGCCTTCGAGCCCGGCGCCACCGTCGCCGCCGTCCTGGACGACGCGCTGCGCGAGGCCCGCGAGGACCTCGCGGAGCTGGACCGGCTCGGTGCGGAGATCGCCCGCGTCCCGGAGTCCGACCCCGGCCACCCGGACCTCCTGGACGCCTACGGCAGGCGCCTGGAACAGGCCCGGTACCGGGAGTCGTGGGACGCCGACCGCCGGGCCGAACTGGTCCTCGACGGGCTGGGTCTGGACACGCTCGGGCACGACCGCACGCTCGGCTCGCTGTCCGGCGGGCAGCGCGGCCGGCTGGCGCTCGGCGCGCTGCTCGTGCGACGGCCGGCCGCGCTGCTGCTGGACGAGCCGACCAACCACCTCGACGACGGCGCCGCCGCCTTCCTGGAGGAGCGGGTCGGCGAACTGCCCGGCACCGTCGTCGTCGCCACCCACGACCGGGCGTTCCTCGACGCCGTCTGCACCGATCTGGTCGACCTCGACCCGGCGGTGGACGGACCGGTCCGCTACGGCGGCGGCTACAGCGCCTACCTGGGCGAGCAGCGCGCCGCGCGGGAGCGCTGGGAGCGGCGCCACGCCGAGGAGCAGCAGGAACTGGCGCGACTGCGCCAGTCCGCCGGTGCGACCGCCCACCTGGTCGCACCGGACCGGGGACCGCGCGACCACGAGAAGATGGGCTACGGCCACCGGGCGGGCCGGGTGCAGAGCCAGGTCTCCCGCCGGGTGCGCAACGCCACCCGGCGGCTGGAGGAGCTGGAGCGCGCACAGGTCCCCGCGCCGCCGCGCCCGCTGCGGTTCGCCGTCCGGGCGCTGGCCGCGGAGGTCGAGGCGCCGGTGGCAGCGGAGGTGGCGGCGGAGGTGGCGGCAGCGGCAGCGGCAGCGGACGTCAGCGCCCCGGCCGCGGACGCCGGTGCGCCGATCGCCGGCACCGGGGAGGACCCGCGGCCGCTGGTGTCGCTCCGGGACGTCCGGGTTCCCGGCCGGCTCGTACTGGACGCGCTGGAGGTGGCGGCGACCGACCGGCTGCTGGTCACGGGCGGCAACGGGACGGGCAAGTCGACGCTGCTCGCCGTCCTCGCCGGGCACCTCGCCGCCGAGGGCACCGTCCGCCGGCACCCCGGCCTGGCGGTCGGGCTGCTCACCCAGGACACCGTGTTCGACCGGCCCGACCGCACCGCCCGTGCCACCTACCGGCTGGCGCTGGGAGCGGCCCGCGCCGAGGAGGTGCCGCTCGGCTCGCTGGGGCTGCTGCCCGCGGCGGACCTGGACGAGCCCGTCGGCCGGCTGTCCGTCGGGCAGCGCCGACGGCTCGCACTGGCGCTCCTGGTCGCCGACCCGCCCGGACTGCTGCTGCTCGACGAGCCCACCAACCACCTCTCCCCGCGGCTGTGCGACGAACTGGAGGAGGCCCTCGGCACCGGTCCCGGCGCGATCGTCCTCGCGAGCCACGACCGCTGGCTGCGCCGGCGCTGGCGGGGCCGCGAGCTGCGGCTGGACCCGGCCGGCGCCACGCGTTATTGCACCTCGACACAGTCACCTGTCAGCATGGTGATGTGAACCTTGACCATGTCTTCGTCTGCGGGCACCCGGCCCTGGACTTCGCGGCCACGCTCCGTGCACGACGCACGGTCCGGTTCGAGATGTTCGTGACGCCGGAGCGCCTGAACGCCTGGTACCTGGACTGCGGGCTGGTGGACACGATCACGCCCGGTGACGAGCACGACGTCCGCGAGGCGACGACCGTCCGCGAGGCGATCTACCGGCTCGTCACCAACCGGCGGCTCGACGAGGCCTTCGACCGCGAGGCGCTCGCCGTGCTCAACGCCGCCGCGCGCAAGCCGCCCGTGACACCGCAGCTCACCATGACCGGGCGGCACAACGAGGCGACCCCCGAGCAGGCGCTGGCGACCGTCGCGCGCCAGGCGGTCGAACTCCTCAGCGGCCCGGACGTCCCCCTGATGAAGGAGTGCGGCAACCCGGAGTGCACCCGGGTCTACATCGACCGCTCCCGGGGCATGCGCCGCCAGTGGTGCGGCATGGAGTCCTGCGGCAACAAGATCAAGGCCGCCGCCTACCGCGCGCGGAAGAAGACGCCGTCCACCGCGGGCGCCCGGTAGTCCCTCCACGACCGCGCGCCCCGGCGGCCGGACCCCGGCACGGGTACCAGGCATCGCCATCCGTGCCGAGGGGGTGAACGGTTGCGACCCGCCGTCCGGCCGCGTCCGCTCGCCCGGACCGGCGGAACACCGGTCCGGGAAGTGACGAACACGCCCGGCCGCCCGGAGGCACGTGTGCGCCCGGGAAGGCGCGTGCCGCCCGCGCGCTCCGGCCGGTCGTGCGGTGCGGGGCGGGGCGGGGATGTGGGCAGGTCCCGTGCCGGACGGGGGAACAGGCGCGGGACCCGCCGTCAGGGGGTGCGGCTCAGGCGGCGACGCCGGCGTGGATGACGACCGGGATGTTGTCGCGCGTGGCCTTGGAGTACGGGCAGATCCGGTGGGCGGCGTGCGCCAGCTCCTCGGCGGTGGCCCCGTCCACGCCGCCGAGCACGGGGCGGAGGACCGCGGAGAGCGCGAACTCGTCGTCGTCGCCGTGGGTCAGGGTGATCTCGGCGGTGACGGTGGTGCTGGTGAGCCGGATCCCGCGGTCGCCGGCCGCCCGGCGAAGGGCCCCGAGGAAGCACGCGGCCCAGCCGGCCGCGAGGAGCTGCTCCGGATTGGTCGCCGTACCGCCGCCGCCGAGCTCCTTCGGAATGGCGAGACCGGTCTCCAGCAGCCCGTCGGAGGAACGGACCCGGCCGCCGTTGCGGCCCTCGCCGTCGACGTCGACAACGGCGGTGTAGCTGACTGCCATGACTGGCGCTCCCCATCTGGATCGAATCGGTGTCCGACCCGTCACGGTGACGCACTCACACCTTCGAAGCATCACCGGTCGAGCCGGTGACGAAATGATGGCAACCCGATGCGTCACCAGTCAAGCCGGTGACGCGCTCCGATGGTCTTCGCACCGCCGCCGAACCGCCTGCGGGAGAACGGCCCTGACGCGACGCCAGGCCGAGCGACGGCGACCACGGGGCGGATACCACACAACAGGCGGAAAGCCGGAGAAGATGCCGAAGCCGAACCGCCCCGAGGCCGGTACGTGCTATGGCCGACCGGCCGCACACATGCCATGCTCTCCGAGGCGACGGATGGGGACCGACCGGCGGGGGTACCGTGGAGTTCCATGTGCTCGGAGCAGTCGAACTGTCCGTCCACGGAAGGCCCGTGGCGCTCGGCACCAACAAGCTGCGCTGTCTCGCCGCGGCACTCGCACTCGACGTCGGCCGACCGGTACCGCTGGACACCCTGATCACCCGGCTCTGGGGCGACGAGCCCCCGGCCAAAGCCCGGGAGGCCGTGCACTCCTACGTCTCCCGGCTGCGCTCCGCGCTCCGGAAGGCGCAGCACCCCGACGACGGCGCGCCGCCCGCGGTGATCAACCGCAAGTCGCACGCCTACGCCCTGGACACCGATCCGAACCGGGTCGACTGGCCCCGGTACGTCCAGCTGGGGCGACGCGCCCGATCGCTCGCCGACGCGGGCAACGACCGCCAGGCGCTCGAACTCCTCCGGCGCGCCGACGACACCTGGCGGGGCGAGCCCCTCGCCGGCCTGCCCGGCCAGTGGGCCCGGGCCGCCAGAAGCACCATGCGCGACCAGTGGCTCGCCACCATGCTGACCCGCTGCGAGGTCGAGCTCAGACTCGGACACTTCGCCGAACTCGTCCCCGAACTGGCCGCGTTGGCGGAACAGCGACCGACCGACGAGCGGGTGGCGGGCCACCTGATCACCGCGCTCTACGGCTGCGACAGGTTCGCCGAGGCGCTGGACGTGTTCCGGCGGACCCGGCGGGAAATGCTGGAGTACCTCGGCGCCGAACCCGGCGAACAGCTCAGGGCACTTCAGCAACGCATCCTTCGCCGCGCCCCGATCGGCGAGATCCTGACCCGCCCGGGGCGGCCCGTCGCTCCGCCCATCGCCGCCGAGCACGGCCCCGCGCGCAGCAACTACCTCCCCGTGCGGCACCGGATGGTGGGCCGCGACGCGGAACTCCGGCACCTGCTGTCGGCGCCCACGAGCGGCTCGCCGGACGGCGCGGGCGGCTGCATCCGCGCGGTCTCCGGCATGGCCGGCACCGGGAAGACCAGCCTCGTCGTCACCGCCGCGCACCTCCTGCGGGACCGCTTCCCGGACGGCCGGTACTACGTCGACCTCCGCGCCAACGGCGGCGCCCAACAGCCGCTGGACACCGAGGCGGTGGCGACCTTGCTGCTCAGACAGTTCGGGGTCCCGGCCGCCTCGATCCCCACCGACCGGGACGAGCTGGCGTCCCGGTGCCGCGGCCTGCTCGCCGAACGCCGGGCCGTGGTCGTGCTCGACGACGCCCGGGGCCCCGGACAGGTCCGCCCCCTGCTCCCGGGCAATCCCGCCTCCTGCATCCTCGTCACGAGCCGTCACCGGCTCGCCGAACTCCCCTGCAGTCCGCTCTACCTCGACCCCATGTCGCCCGCGGACGCGGCCGGACTCTTCACCGCGCTGGTCGGAAAGGAACGGGCCGGCGACCCCGCGGGGGTCGACGCGCTCGTCGAGCGGTGCGGCAGGCTGCCGCTCGCCCTCGACCTGGCGGCGAGCCGGTTCAAGGCCCACCCCACGTGGTCCCTGGACCACTTCGTCCGGCGGCTGTCCCGCAGCGGCGGCCGGCTGAACGAACTCCGCCACGGGCTCGAAAGCGTGGCCCTGGCCTTCGACGTGTCGTACCGCTCGCTCTCCCGCACCCAGCAGGAGGCGTTCCGCCGCCTCGGCCTGCACCCCGGCCCCGACTTCGGCCCCGACACCGCCGCCGCCCTGATCGGACGGCCGCTGCGGGAGACCGACCGGATCCTGGAGAGCCTGCACGACCTGCACATGCTCCAGGAGAATTCGCCGGAGCGGTACGTACTGCACGATCTCCTGCGCGAGTTCGCCGTCGATCTCGTCACGGTCGAGGAACGGCAGCAGGCGGTTCGACGGCTCATCGGATTCGCGCTGCGGGCGGCCGATCGGGCCGACCGCCTCCTCAATCCCCGGCGCTTCCGGCTGTCCCTCCCCCGAGCGCCGCACCCCGCCCCCGTGGACGCGCTGGTGGACGGGCTCGACTGGCCCGACGACAAGGCCGTCAGGGCCTGGCTCGGGGTGGAACTCCCCGGCCTGGTCTCCGTGGAGGCCCACGCCCGGGCCACCGGCATGACCGAGGAGGCGGCCTGGCTCGCCCACGCCCTCGCCGACCACCTCGAAACCGAGGGGCTGTGGCGCGAGGCCGACGAGATGCACCGGGCCTCGGCACACCACTGGCACGGCCGGGGCGAGGACCTGGCCGAGAGCCACGCCCTCCTGGCCCTGGCCTCGATCCGGATCCGCACCGCCCGGTACGCCCTCGCCCAGCGGGCCGCGGAGCGCGCCCTCGCCATAGCGCGAGCGGCAGGCAGCGCCGAGTGCACCGCGGCGGCGCTGGAGAGACTCGCCCAGATCCGGTGGAGCCAGAGCGATCTGTCGGCTTCGCTGGCGACGCAGCGCGAGGTCGTCGAGACTCACCGGCAATCGGGGGACGAGTGGAACACGGCCCGCTGCCTGAACAATCTCGGCACCATCCTCCTGCACCTCGGCGACAGCCGGGCAGCGCTCGACGCCTTCTCCGAAGCGCTCCCCCTCGCCAAGGCCCTCGGTGCCGCACGACTCAGTCTGCAGCTTCTCGGCAATCTCGGCGGAATACACCTCAGTAGTCAGAACCCGACTGCCGCGCGCGACGCATTCGAGCAAATTCTGGCAACCGGGGAAAACATCCTGCCGCCGAACGATCTTGCCGCCATCCGCGTGAACCTCGCGGCCTCCCTGCGGCTCCCCGCCGAGGCCGACCGAGCCGCAGATCTCTACCGGGCCGCGCTCCGAACCTTCCGCCAGACGGGAAACCGACGGGCCGAGGCCGACGCCATGAACGGGCTGGGCGCCGTGCATCTGGAGACAGGGCGGTACGACGACGCCCTCGACCAGAACTCGCGCGCGCTCGAACTCGCCCGATCGATCGGCGCCCAGCGCGAGGAGGCCGGCGCGCTGCGCGGGTCGGGCCGAGCCGAGCACGCACTCGACCGGACGTCGGAGGCGCTCGACCATCTCCGCCAGGCCGTCGCTCTCGCCCGGCAGATCGAGGCACCGGAGGAGGAGGCCCACGCCTGTGAGGCATTGGCCGAATTGCAGCTGCGAACCGGCCAGACGGACGCAGCCCGCACGACACTCCGACGCGCCATTGAACTTTCCGAGTCGACGCGCACTCCGGAATCGAAAACAATGCGCAATCTCCGCAGGAAATTAGATCAAGCAAGCGAATAGAATTCGCCCGGCCGACCACTGCAGGCCTCGGACTCGATTTGATGGGCCGGGCAGCTCTGGTGTATCAATTCCGGTGTTATGTTCAGACGAACACCTGGAAGAATGCTCATGCGTAAGATTTTCTCGTGTGCGGCAGCCATTCTGACCATAGGTCTGGCCGTCCTGTCCGTTCCCGTACTCGCCACTTCGCACCAGCCGGCGGCGACCGCCAAGGCCTGGCTGCCCATCTGGGCGTTCCGCGCCGCGGTCGATGCCCCCGCCGCCGGGATCGAACCCACGGCCGGCACGGCTGCCTGAAGCACCCCGGTGCAGGACCGGGCCGGCATCTCCCTCACCGGCCGACACCGGCTCGGCGGCGATCCGTACGCCCCGTAAAGTTAGCTGAGGCACACCTAAGTCACACAGGCCGTACCCCTTCTCGCCGCACCGGCGCGGGCGGCCCTCGTCTCCGACCGGTGTCGGCGTCGGGGTGTGCCGGGCGAACGCTTCGGGACAGGGAGAGAGATGGCGAGGGACGGTCAGGAGGCCAGGCGTCCGCACGGGGAACTGGTCGCGGACGTGATGGCGGTGCTGTGGGCGGCCGGTGAGCCGATGACCGCGCAGCAGGTCAAGGCGGCGCTGCACCAGGACCTCGCCCGGACGACCGTGGCGACGATCCTCACCCGCCTGCACGAGAAGGGGACCCTGGAGCGCACGCGGCCAGGGCGTTCCTTCGCCTACGCGCCGGTCGCGGACGCCGCCGGGCTGGCGGCCGGGCGGATGCGCCGGGAGCTGGAGAAGGAGCCGCAGCGGGACCTCGTCCTGAAGCGGTTCGTGTCCTCGCTGTCCACGGACGACGGGGACGTCCTGCGGCGCCTGCTGATCGAGGCGGAGGCCGCGCCGGCTCCGGCCGGGGGCGAGGCCGTGCTGGAGGGCGGGTCGTGACGCTGTTCCTGGTGGTCGTCGCCCTCACCGTCGTCCTTCCGTGGGGAGCGGCGCCCGCGGCCCGTCGTCTGGCCGGGCTGCTCCCGCCGCGCGAGGCCTCCCTGACCCTCGCGGGGGCGGCGGTGCTGCTCGCGGGCGGCACGGTCGCGGCGCTGACGGGGCTCTTCCACGTGCCGTTCCTGGCGGGGCTGGAGCACCTGAGGTTCGCCCGGGTGACGGCGGACTGGCCGGCGGTGGTGCCGGTGTCCGGTGCCGCCGGGGTCCTGCTGGCCGTGCAGGCGGTGCGGCTGGTGCTGGCCGCTCGCCGGCAGCGTGCGCTGCTGTCCCGCGCGTGGGCGCTGACCGGCGGGGGGACGGCCGAGGGCGACGTGCTCGTCGTCCCGGGTGAGGAGGCGGAGGCCTTCGCCCTGCCGCGTTTCCGTGGCCGCGCCGCCCGCGTCGTCGTGTCGGAGGGCATGCTCAGGGCGCTCGGGCCGTCGGAGCGCACGGTGCTGTTCGCCCATGAGCGGGCTCATCTCCGCGGGCGGCACCATGTGCTCTCGGCCGTCGTCGACCTGGCCTCGGCCGTGCATCCGGCGCTCGCGCGCCTGGGGCCCGCGCTGGAGTTCCACCTGGAGCGGTGGGCGGACGAGGCCGCCGCGACGGCGGTGGGGGACCGGAGGGTCGCCGCGACCGCCATCGCCCGCGCCGCGCTGGTCGGCTCGGCCGGGACGGGGGTGCGCGACAGCCGGCTCCTGTCCGTGAGCACGGGACCGGTCCCCCGGCGGGTTCAGGCCCTGCTGGAGCCGGAGCCCGTCGGGCCCAGGGGGCGCGGGCCACGTGCGGTCGTGTCCGGTCTCGTCGCCGCGGTGGTGGTGTCGGCCCTGCTGGCGCTCGGCCTCGCCTACGGCCTGCACGAGTTCGTGGAGCACGCGGCGAGGAGGATCGTCGGCCCCCGACCGATCTGACGACATCGATGTAGACCAACGATCGGAAGCGTGGGTATGGTGAGCCTCGGTTTGCTGCTTTCGACGCCGAGGGCGTCGCGCTTTTCCGATGATGGGGACACGGTTTGTACGACGGACGGCAGGGATCGTCGAGTCCGTTCGAGCAGTCCGTCTACCTCCTGTCGGAGGCCGGGCGGGCCGTCGACCGTCTGCTGGCGGAGCGGCTGGAACACCGGGGGCTGACCCCGGTCCACCACGCGCTGCTGTCGGCGCTGGCGCAGCTGGGACCGCACGGTCGGCACGATCTCACCTCCCGGGTCACGGCGCCCGCGGCCGAGGTGGACCAGGCCCTCGACGATCTCCTGTCGGCACGCCTGCTGCAGTCGATGGTCGTCCACGTCGGCGGTCGGCAGGAGGTGCTGACCATCACTCCCACGGGTGAGTCCGCCCTGGACGTGCTCCACACCGATGCGTCGGCGACGCAGGACGACCTGCTGGCGTCCTTGACGAAGGGGCAGCGCGTCGAGCTCAACTCCCTTCTCCGGCGCGTGTGCGCGGCCGCCGCCCGCGGGGCCGGGCAGCGGCCGCGGCTCCGCGGGACGAGCGGCTGGACCCTGACCCGCGGTTCCCGGCGGACCTGGGCCAGGGTTCAGGAGGGCGTCGGCCAGGCCGAGGGGCCGGACGTCGGAACGCCGGGCTGATCCCCCCTGCGCGGAGAGCTCAGTTCGGCACCGGGCTCGGGGCCGCGCGGTGCTCCGTGAGCGGCACCCCGTCGGCGCCGTCGAGGGTGAGGAGGAGGTCCGCGTGGGCCGAGAGCAGCGGCAGGTCGTGGCTGACGAGGACGACGGCGAGGCCCTGGTCGGTCCGTAGGCCGCGCAGGAGTTCCATGATGTCCTCGGCGGTGTCGGCGTCGAGGGCGGAGGTGACCTCGTCGCAGAGCAGGACGTCGGGTTCGGCGGCCAGGGCGCGGGCGATGGAGACGCGCTGGCGCTGTCCGCCGGAGAGTTCGTGGGGGTGGCGGTCGGCGTGGCCGGGGGTGAGGCCGACCGCGGTGAGCAGTTCGGCGACGCGGGCGTCGCACCGGTCGGCGGGCCGTACGGAGTGGAGCTTCAGCGGGCGGATGAGGGCGGCGCCGACGGTGTGGGCGGGGTTGAGGGCGCCGAGCGGGTTCTGCGGGACGAGTTGGACGCGGCGGCGCTGGTCGCGGGTGCGCCGCCGGTAGGAGGAGGCCAGGAGTTCGCCGCCGAGGGTGATCCGGCCGGCCTCGGGGTGGTGGAGTCCCGCGAGGGCGCGCAGCAGCGTGGTCTTGCCGCACCCCGACGGGCCGGTGATCCCGGTCAGCGTGCCGGGCCGCAGGACGAGGTCGAGGCCGGCGAAGACCCGGTGGCGGTTGCGGCCGGTGCCGACCCGGGCGTCGAGTGCCTCCACCTCGACGACGGGCACCGCGTCGGCGCGGACGCGAGCCGGTGCGGGCACCGGGGGCGTTGCGGGCGTGCCCGGGGCCGTGACCGGACGGTCGGGCCACAGGGCGAGGACGTCGTCGGCGCAGCGGGCGACGAAGTCGGGGTCGTGGCTGGTGAGGGCGATGGCGATGCCGTCGCGGTCGGCGATGTCGTGCAGCAGGTCGGCGATGTCGTCGCGCAGGGCGGCGTCCAGGCCGGCGGTGGGTTCGTCGAGGAGGAGGATCGCGGGGCGGCGGGCGAGGGCACGGGCGAGGGCGACGCGCCGCTGCTGTCCGCCGGAGAGGTGCTCGGTCCGGCGGCGTTCGAGGCCTTCGCCGACCGGCAGGCGGACGGCGCGCAGCAGGTCCGTGGCGGAGGTGCCGCGGCGGTCGGCGGCGGTCTCGGTGATGAGGCGGTCGACGCGCATGCGGGGGTTGAGTCCGGAGCCCGGGTCCTGGCCGACGAAGGCGAGCTTGTGGCGGCGCAGCCGGCGCAGTTCCTCGGGCGGGAGGGCGAGGATGTCGTGGCCGAGGACGGTGAGGCTGCCGGCGGTGACGCGCGCGCCCGGCGGGAGGGCGCCGACGAGGGCGCGCAGCAGGGTGGTCTTGCCGGCGCCGGAGGGCCCGGTGACGGCGGTGACGCGGCCCGGGGCGAGGGTGAGCGTGGCGTCGGTGAGCAGCGGGGTGTCCCCGAGGGTGACGGACAGGGCGGCGGCACGGGCAGCGGGGTCGGTGGTGCTCACAGCGGGGTCTCCGGGGTGGGCCGGGCGGGGGCGAGGGCTTCGGCGGCGAGGTTGACGCTGATGGCGAGCAGGCCGATGGCGAGGCAGGGTGCTCCGACGGCCCACGGGTTGAGGGTGATGCCGGCGGCGTTCTCGCGGATCATCAACGCCCAGTCGGCTTCCGGGGGTTGGGGGCCGAGTTGGAGGAAGGCTGCGACGGAGACGATGTAGACGCCCTCGACGAAGCGCAGGCCGAACAGGGCGAGGACGGTGGAGCGCAGGTTGGGGAGGACCTCGTGGACGGTGAGGTGCCAGAGGTTCTCGCCGCCCGCGGCCGCGGCCTCGACGAAGCCGGCGGTGGCGAGGGGGGCGGCCGCGGCGGCGACGATCCGGACCGCGTAGGGGATGCCGAGGAGGGTGGCTGCGGTGGCGACGGCTAGGCGTCCGCCGCCGGGCCAGGCCAGGGCGATCAGCATGATGGCGAGGACGGACGGCAGCAGGATCGTCAGGTCCGCGGCGCGTTCGATCCACCGGCCGAGGGCCGGGCGCAGCACGGCGAGGATGCCGATGGCGGTGGCCGCCGCGGTGACGACGAGGGCGATGGCGAGGGCGGTGGCGATCAGGGGCGCGCCCCCGGTCAGCAGGCGGCTGAGGACGTCGCGGCCGAGCTGGTCGCCGCCGAGCGGCGCGTCGCCGCCCGCTTCGGCGTAGGGGAAGGTGACCGGGGTGTCGATCGGGTGCGGGGCGAGGAGCGGCCCGGCGAGTGCGAGGGCGACGAGGGCGAGGGCGGGAACCGCGCGCACGAGCACCCGTCGCTTCCCTCGGGTGGCGGGCGCGGGGGCCGCTGTCGGGGCGTCGGCGGTCATCGTCGCTCTTCTCCGAGGGTGGTGGTGCGGACGAGGTCGGCGAGCAGCAGGAGCAGGCTGATGGCGGCGCCGGCCGCGGCCACGACTCCGGCGACGAGCGGGGTGTCGCGGTCGGTGATGGCGCCGGCCAGGACGGCGCCGACGCCGGGGTAGTTGAAGAGGGTCTCGACGACGACGGTGCCGCCGAGGAGCATGCCGGCGGAGGTGGCGATGCCGACGGCGACGGCGGGCAGGGCGCCGGGGAGCATGTGGTGGCTGAGGATGCGCCGGCGGGGCAGGCCGTCGAGGACGGCGGCCTGGACGTGCGGCAGGGCGGCCTGGTCGGCGAGTGCGCCGCGCACGATGCGGGTGTTCCAGCCGATCTGGGGGACCGCCAGGGAGAGCAGGGGCAGGACGATCATGGTCCACGACTCGGGTCTGCCGTCCGCGCCGGTGAGGGTGACGGCGGGCAGCCAGCCGGTCCACTGGGAGAGCAGCAGGAGCAGGGCGACCGAGACGACGAACTCGGGGAGGGCGAACGCGGCGGTGGACAGGGTGTCGACGGCGCGGTCGACGCGCCCGCCGGGGCGCAGCGCGGCCCAGCCGCCGAGGGCGAGGGCTCCGGCGGTGCTGAGGGCGAGGGCGAGGGTGCCGAGCAGGAGGGTGTTGGGGAAGGGGCCGGCCAGGACGTCGGTGACGTGCTGTCCGCGCGCGGTGGTGCCGAGGTCGCCGGTGGGCAGGCCGGTCATCCAGTCCAGGAAGCGCTCGGCGACCGGGCGGTCGAGGCCCATGGCGGTGCGGCGGGCGGCGAGGTCGGCGGCGGTGACGCCCCGGTCGGAGCTCGCGCCGGCGGCGTCGCCCGGGAGGAGTTCGACGGCCGCGAAGACGGCGGCGAGCAGGACGACGAGCAGGACCAGGCGCCGTACGGCCTGCCGGGCGACCCGGCCCGCACCGGGGAGGATGCGGGCCGGGAGGGTTCGGGGCGCTTTCGCGTCCGCCGGGTGAGGGGTGGTCAACGCGCCAACCAGGTCTTCTCGAGCTGGACGCGGCCGTAGCCGGGGAGCTTGGGCAGGTCGCGCACGGCCGCGCCGGCGAGGTCGATGCCGTCGGCCATGCCCCACAGCAGGTAGCCGGACTTCGCGAACTCGATCTCCTGGAGCTGGTGGAGCAGCTTGCCGCGCTCGGCGGTGTCGGCGGTGCCCATGGCCTTGCGGTAGGTCTCGTCGAAGCCCGGCTCGTTCCAGCCGGACTCGTTCTGGCCCGCGTCCGAGAGCATCGTCTTGGAGGCGAAGAAGACGACGGAGTCGTTGGTGCCCCAGTAGCTGGTGTAGAGCGTGCCCTTGAGCCAGGTGTCGTCCCAGAACACCTTGGAGTCCTGCTTCACCACGTTGATCTTCACGCCGGCCTCGCGGACCTGGGTGGCGAAGAGGGTCGCGGACTCGGCGAGTCCGGCGATGTCCTCGGTGGTGGTCAGGTCGTAGGTCCTGGAGGTGTCGAAGCCCGCGTCGGCGAGCAGTTGCCTGGCCTTGGCGAGGTCGCGGGTGCGCTGCGGGATGTCCTTGGCGAAGGCGGGGTCGCCGGTGCCGAGGACGTCGTTGGCGACGCTGCCGTAGCCGGAGAGGACCTGCTTGACCATGGCGTCGCGGTCGACGGCGAGCTTGAGGGCCTCGCGCACCCGTGCGTCGGCGAACGGGCCGTCGGCGGTGCGCATGACGACGGGCATCGCCATGTCGTTGGGCCGGCGGACGATCTGGACGTCCTTGCGGGCCTCGGCGGTGCGGGCGGCGACGGCGCCGACGTTGGAGGCGACGTCGATCTGTCCGGCGAGCAGGGCGTTGGCCATGGCCTGGGGGCTCTCGAACAGGCGGACCTCGACGGCGTCCAGCAGGACCTTGCCGCCGTACCAGTTGTCGTTGCGCACCAGGCGGGCGTTGCCGTCGCGGTACCAGTCGAGCTTGAAGGGGCCGGTGCCCGGGGCGCCGGCGACCGCGTCGTCCTTGGTGTCCTTCTTGAGGACGAAGGTGGTCAGGCGGGTCAGCAGCGGCAGGTCGGCGTTGGCGTAGTCGGAGACCAGGACGACGGTCCTGGCGTCCTCGGCGGTGATGCCCTCGGGCTGGATGCCGGGCAGGCGGCTCTTGCCCGCCGGGGTGTTGCGCAGCCGCTTCAGCGACCAGACGACGTCGTCGGCGGTGACCGGGGTGCCGTCGTGGAAGGTGGCGCCGTCGGCCAGGGTGAAGCGCCAGGTCTTCAGGTCGTCCGACGGCTTCCAGGAGGCGGCCAGGCGGGGAGCGGTGTTGGCCGTGGCCCCGGGTATCGCGAGCGTGTCGTAGATCAGGCTGATGATGAGGTAGTCGCTCTCGTTGGCCTGGGTGCCGTGCGGGTCCCGGGTGACCGCCGAGGCCTTGCCGAGCGCACCGACCTTCAGCGTCCCTCCGGGGCGGGGCTGCTGGCCGGTCCCACCGGAGGCCGCGGCTTCCCCGGCGCCACCCTTGCCGCCACCGCAGGCGGCGAGCACGCCGATCGCCCCGGCTCCGGCTCCGGCCCACAGCAGCTGTCGTCTGGTGACGCCCACGTTCGATCCTCGTCTCGGTTCCGTGCTCGATTTGCTTAGGGTTACCTACCCTAAATTCAAGACAAGTCGCAAGCCGCCCGCTGGGGCGCACACGACTTCCGGCCATGCGCCCCAGCGCCCCAATCCGGCCCGCGAGCAGGGGAGTTGCCCCTGCGCCGCACGTGCGCCGCCGCCCGGAACCGAGACTACGTAAATGTAGACATCCAGCCGGGTAAGGCTTGCCTTACCTAAAAGTCGTTGTTACGTTTCCTGTCGTCCGGCCGTTCGAGCCGCCCCGGACCGATGCCCCACGCGCAGCTCCCGTCGCCGTCCCACACCGGCGAGGTGACGCCACGTGCCCGCACCCCGCACCACTTCTCCCCCTGTCCCCGGAAGGTCCCGCCGTGCCCACCTGCCCTGCCCCGGTACGCCGTCTCGACGCCGACGCCGTCGCGGAACTCACCTCCACCGCGGCCGAACTGCTGGCCCTCCACGGCTCCGCGACCAGCCCCGCCCTGCTGGCCGACCTGCCCGTGAAGTGCGCCCGGCTCGGCGAACCGCTGCGCCACCGACTGCGTCCGGTCGACACCGCCGACGGCCTGTTCGTGCTGCGCGGACTGGAGATCGACGACACCCGCCTCGGGCCCACCCCCGACCACTGGTCGACCGTCGGCGACTCCGGCGCGCTCTGGGACGTGGTGCTGCTGCTCGTCTCCACGGCGATGGGCACCCCGATCGCCTGGGACGGCCAGCAGGACGGCCGGTTCGTGCACAACATCGTCCCCACGCCGGGCCACGAGAGCGAGCAGACCGGGGCCTCCAGCTCCGTCCTCCTCACCCCGCACACCGAGGACGCCTTCCACCCCGGCCGCGCGCACCTGCTGCTGCTGTGCTGCATGCGCAACCACGACGCCATCGCCACCACCGCGGCCAGCGTGCGCCTGACCGACCTGCCCGACGCCGACGTCGAACAGCTGAAGCGGCCCGTCGCACCGATCCTGCCCGACGACGCCTACGAGCAGGCCCGGAAGTTCGGCGGCCGGCCCGCGCCGGTCCCCACCCTCTTCGAGGCCCCCGAGGGCCTGACCATGCGCTACGACCCCGCCTACACCCCGCTGGACGGGGCGGACGAGGCATGGCGCGCGGCGTACCGGCGCCTCGGTGACGAACTGGCCCGCGTCTCGGTCGCGGTGAGCCTGGAACCGGGTGACGTCCTGGTCGTCGACAACGACGTCGTCGTCCACGGCCGGGTGCCGTTCCGGGCCCGCTACGACGGCACCGACCGCTGGCTCAAGCGCGCCTCGGTACGCGTGGAAGGCCGCCCCACCCGCCCGCTCGCCGAGCACGACGAACACGGCTACGGCCAGGCCGCCCTCACCGCCAGAGCCGCCTGAACCACCCCTGCCGCCGCCTCACCACCTCGAAAGGGCACCCCCATGGACCGGGACGACACCACCCTGCGCGTACTGTCCACCAGCGACCTCGCCGGCCTGGACATCACCCTCGCCGACGTCGTCGACACCGTCGAACAGGCCTACCGCACCCTGGCCGCCGGGCAGTCCGACAATCCGCGCAAACTCACCGTCAAGCCCGCCGACGGCCACTCCGTCTCCTACGCCATGCTCGGCCGCGACGGCGTGCGCAACGTCGTCGCCGTCAAGACCTCCTACAAGCACGGCCTCGACGAGAGCCGCGAGAACCAGCACTACTACACGACGCTGACCATCTACGACGACGTCACCGGCCTGCCCGTCGCCATGATGGACTGCTCCCGCATCGGATCCCTGCGCACCCCGGCCGTCTCCGCCCTGCTGGCCCGCGAGTGCGCCGCCCCCGACGCCTCGACCGCGCTGGTGATCGGCACCGGCACCCAGGGGCGCCTGGCGCTGCCGTTCCTGCTCACCGCCCTGCCCGGGCTGGAGCGTCTCCTCCTGTCCGGGACCCACCCCGACGGCATCGCCGCCGTCCGCGCCGAACTCGCCCGGCACTTCCCCGACCGCGAGCTCGAACTGGTCACCGACCTCAGGTCCGCCGCCAGCGACGCCGACGTCATCGTCGCGACCGCCGGCGGCCACACCCCCGCCGCCGTCGAGGCCGACTGGCTGAAGCCCGGCGCGGTCTCGATCCTGGTCGGCCACGGCCTCGCCCCCTCCACCCTCCACCGGGCGGACCGGGTGATCGCCACCAGCGAGGCCCAGATGCGCGTCACCGGCACCGACATGGCCGACGCCGACGGCAAGCTCCCGGCCGTCGACCTGGAGCTGCCCGTCGTCATCTCCGGCGCCGCCGCCCGCACCGCCCCCGGGCAGCGGATCTTCGCCTACAACAGCGGACTCGTCGTCACCGACATCGCGCTGGGCCACCGCTTCGCCCAACTCGCCGCCGCCCAGGGCCTCGGAACCGAGGTGGCCCTGTGGCGCTGAGCCTGCCCGCCCACCCCGACCCGCTCACCGACCGGATCCACGACAGCGGACTGCTCCACGAACTCGCCCACGGCCTGGACGGCCCCTTCCACTACCTGCTGCCCGAACGCTTCGACGACAACCTCGCCGCGTTCCGCGCCGCCCTGGCCGACGCCGGGGTCGAGGGCCGCGTCCACTACGCGAAGAAGGCCAACAAGGCCTCCGTGTTCGTGGAACGCTGCGCCGCGGCCGGCGCCGGAATCGACGTCGCCTCCCTCGGCGAACTGCGTGACGCCCTCGGCCACGGCGTGCGCGGCGAGGACCTCGTCGTCACCGGCCCCGCCAAGAACGAGCAGTTGCTGCGCGTCGCCACCCGGCAGGGCGCGCTGATCGCCGTCGACGCCCCCGACGAACTGGAACGCCTGCTCGGCCTCGACACCGACCGTCCCGCCCGCGTCCTGCTGCGCCGGCACCCGCCGGCCCAGCCGCGCAGCCGGTTCGGCCTGGACGACCCGCAACTGCACCAGGCCCTGCGGCGCTGCGCCGAGGCCGGGGACACCGTACGGATGGAGGGCTTCAGCTTCCACCTCTCCGGCTACGCGGTCCAGCCACGCGCCGACCTCGCCGGAGAACTCGTCGAACTCTGCCTCAAGGCGCGGGCGTCGGGCCTGCCGGCGGACCGGATCAGCATCGGCGGCGGCTTCCCCGTCGACTACGTCGCCGCCGATGCCTGGGACACCTTCCTCACCGAACAGGGCCCCGGGCACTACCACGGCGAGAAGGCCTTCGCCGCGGGCGACTTCTACCCGTACCACTCCCCCGTCGCCGGCGCGGACGCACTGCGCGCGATCCTCGCCGCCCGCCCCGGCGGTACCGGACCGAGCCTCGCCGAGCGGCTGCGGCAGGCCGGCGTGACGCTCCTGCTGGAGCCCGGCCGCGCCCTGCTGGACCGCGCCGGGTCGTCGGTGTTCCCCGTCCAGGGCGTCAAGGACCGCGCCGGGTACGGCATCGTCACCGTCGACGGCACCAGCCTCAGCCTGTCCGAGCAGTGGTTCAACAGCGAGTACCTGCCCGACCCGGTCCTGCTCGGCGACCGCGCCGGACCCCCGGGACAGCCGTACCGGGCCTGCGTGGGCGGGGCCAGCTGCCTGGACTCCGACCTGCTCACCTGGCGCAAGATCGCCTTCCCCGCCCGGCCCCGGGTGGGCGACCTGCTCGTCTACCCCAACACCGCGGGCTACCAGATGGACTCCAACGAGTCCCCCTTCCACGAACTGCCGCTGCCGCCGAAGGTCGTCATCGACCACCACGGCGACCGCCCGCGCTGGCGCCTCGACCGCTGACCCCCGCACGAACCTCCCCGCCCCGCCGTCCCCACGGAGCTCCACCATGACCGACGCCCTGAACCGCCCCCCGGTGGTCAGCCGGATGTCCGACCTCATCGGCCGCACCCCGCTGTTCGAACTCGCCCGCGCCGACAACGGCGCCCGGCTGCTGCTGAAGCTGGAGATGTTCAACCCCACCGGCAGCGCCAAGATCCGCATGGCCCGCCAGATGGTCCTCGACGCCGAGGAACGCGGCGACCTGCGCGAAGGCGGCCACATCATCGAGTCCACCTCCGGCAACACCGGCCTGGGCCTGGCCGTCGTCGCCGCCGAACGCGGCTACCGCTTCACCGCCGTCGTCGACAACCACGCCGCCGCCGACAAGCTGCGCGGCATGAAGGCGATGGGCACCGAACTCGTCTTCGTCGACGCCGACACCGACGGCGAGGAACTCCACACCGCGGCCCGCGAGGAACTCGCCGAGGACATGGCCCGCGGCAAGGACAACACCTTCTTCACCGAACAGCACAACAACCCCAGCAACGCGGTCGGTTATTACGCCGTCGGCCGCGAGATCGCCCAGGCCCTCGACAACCGGGTCGACGTGCTGATCGGCGCGGTCGGCACCGGCGGCGGCCTGTGCGGCACCGCCCGCGAGCTCAAGCGCTCCGTACCCGGCGTCGCCGTCGTGGGCGTCGAGCCGAAGGGCTCGATCGCCTTCGGGCCGCCCGCCCACGACTACTACCAGTCCGGCACCGGCACCCCCGAGGGCGCCACCATCGGCCTGCTGGTGGACTACGACCTCATCGACGAGGGAGTGAAGGTCGGCGACATCGAGGCCTTCGCGACCGCCCGCGTCGTCGCCCGCCGCACCGGCCTGCTCATCGGCGGCTCCGCCGGAGGCGTCGTCCACGAGGCCCTGAACCGCCTGCCGGCCCTGGCGCCGGATGCCGTTATGGTCGCCTTCATCAACGACGGTGGCGAGAAGTACATGGACACCGTCTTCAACGACGACTGGATGAACGCCCGCGCACTGCTCGACGAGGCCGTGGAGGCCGACATCGACGAAACGCTCACCAAACTCCGCAGGCCCTGACTTCCGAGAAACGTGACACCCACGATGCAGCAGCTAGCCACCCTCGCCCGCGACAGCCGCGCACTCGCCGCACTCGCCGTCCCGCTCGCCCTCACCCAACTCGCCCAGGTCGCCCTCACCACCACCGACACCATCATGATGGGCGTGCTCGGCACCGAGGCCCTGGCGGCCGGCGGCCTCGCCCTGGTCGTCTTCAACCAGCTGCGCACCATGGGCGTCGGCCTCGTCACCTCCGTCGGCAACCAGGTCGCGGCCGCCGCCGCGCGCGCCGAACGGGACGAGGACGCGGCCGACGACGGCGACGAGGTCCGCGGCCTGGTCCGGGCGGCGATGGCCGTCGCCACCCTGGCCGGCCTCGCGGGCGCCGTCCTGATGGTGCTCATCGGCCAGGCCGCCACCTGGCTCGGCCAGGACGCGGAAGTCGCCCACCGCGCCCAGGGCATGCTCGCCGCCCTCGCCCCCGGCCTGGTCCCCTGCCTCTGGTTCCAGGCGATCCGCCAGTTCACCGTCGGCATGCGCCGCCCCCAGGCCCTGCTGCAGATCACCATCGCCTCCGTCGCCATCAACGCCGGACTCAACTGGCTGTTCATCCACGGCACTTGGGGCCTGCCCAAACTCGGCCTCACCGGCATCGGCGTCGCCACCAGCAGCGTCTACCTGCTCTCCTTCCTCGCCCTCTACGCCTCGGCCCGCCGCGACCCTCAGCTCGCACCCCTGCTGAGCCCGGACTTCTGGCGCGCCGACGCCCCCACCGTGCGCCGCCTGCTCGGCCTCGGCACCCCGATCGCCGCCACCTACGGCTCCGAGGCCGGCTTCTTCTCCGTCACCGCCCTGCTCGCCGGAAGCTTCGGCGCCGCCGCGCTCGCCGCCCACACCGCCGTCAACCAGCTGATCTACATCGTCTTCCAGGTCGCCGTGGGCCTCTCCCACGCGGCCTCCATCAACGTCAGCCGCGAACTCGCCCTCGGCGAGTACGCCGCGGCCCGCCGGATCAAGAACACCGCACTCGCCTGCGGCGCCGCCGTCACCACCCTCGTCGGCATCGCCTACCTCACCGTGCCCGACCTCGTCCTGCGGCCCTACTTCGACCCCGGCGCGGCCGCCGACCAGCAGGGCCTGCGGATCGCCACCGGACTCCTGGCCGTCGTCGCCGTGCTGCAGTTCTTCGACTGCGCCCAGAACATCGGCGTCGGCCTGCTGCGCGGCCTCGACGACACCCGGAGCGGCTTCCGCATCACCCTGATCGGCTACTGGCTCGTGGGCCTGCCCGCCTCCTGGCTCCTCGCCTACCCCCTCGGCGGCGAGACCCGCGGCCTCTGGCTCGGCCTGCTCATCGGCCTCGCCACCACCGCCGTCCTCCTGCTGCGCCGCTACGGCCGCGCCCTCTCGGCCAAGGCGGTCACCTCACCCGAAGCGGCCGTCGCCGGCTGAGCCGGCCGGCGGCACCCTTCCCGCGGGTACGGCCCGATGAGTCCAAAGGGCCGACACCGGTCCGCAGGTCAGCGCTCGCGCCCCCGCGCCTTCAACGGGACGGCCGGCAGCTCCGGGGCGGGCAGCCGCTCGCCTTCGTAGCCGTGCACCTCGCCGAAGCGGTCGCCGGTCGTCCAGTCGGCGCGCGCCCGCGCGATCTCCTCGGTGGAGCGGCCGATGAAGTTCCACCACATGACGATCCGCTCGTCGAAGGGCTCGCCGCCGAGGAGCAGCACGGCGGCGTCGCCGTGGGCGCGCAGCGGGAGGTCGGGGCGCCCGCAGCCGAGGTAGAGCATGGAGCCGGGCTCGACCGGGACGCCGTCGACGTCGACGCGGCCGGACATGGCGAGGACGGCGTACTCGAAGTCGGGGGCGAGCGGGAGGCGGAGGTCCGCGCCGTCGGCGAGGGCGAGGTCGGCGCCGACCAGCGGGGTGTGGGTGGTCCCGGGCGAGGTGGCGGTGTCGAGGGTGCCGAGGATGACGGTGGCGCGCAGGCCCCGGCCGGTGACCACGGGCAGGTCGGGGTGGTGCTCGAAGGCGGGGGCGATGTTCCGGCCGGCCTCCGGGAGGGCCACCCAGAGCTGTGCGCCGTGCAGGTAACGGGCGTGCGGGCGCGGGGACTCCTCGGAGTGCGAGATCGCCCGGCCGGAGGTCATCAGGCCCAGCTCGTACGGCCGGACGGCCCGGAGGCTGCCGAGGCTGTCGCGGTGCAGCACCTCGCCCTGGTGGAGCCAGCTGACCGTCTGGAGGCCCATGTGCGGGTGCGGCGGGACCCGCATGCCGGGCTCGTCGGCGATGTCGTCGGGCCCGTAGTGGTCCACGAAGCACCAGGCGCCCACCATCCGGCGGCCCAGGTTGGGCAGCAGGCGCCGGACCACCGCGCTTCCGCCGAGCGGGAATTGACGGGCCGTCAGCAGATCCTTCACCGGGCCGGCGCTGGCCTCGCGGCCGCAGCCGGCCGGGGCGGGCCTGAGGTCGAGGTTGCTCATCGCGGTTCCACCACCGTACGGAGAGGGGCCGGGCACGGTCCTCGGGGGACATCGTCACCGATCATCCGCCACGGCGCGGCGTTCCTCCACCCGCGCCCGGCCATCCGGCGGTGCCGGCACCGCCCCGACCAGCCCGGTGGCCTCAGTGCCCGCAGGCCCACCAGGCGTCCGCCGTCGCCTTGTCGGCGAGGTCCCGCAGCTTGCGGACCGCCTCGGCCGGGTCCTCGGCCCCGTACACCGCCGAGCCGGCCACGAACACGTCCGCGCCCGCCTCCGCGCAGCGCTCGATCGTGTTCGCCGCGACGCCGCCGTCCACCTGCAGCCACAGCTCCAGGTCGTGCTTGGCGATCAGCTCCCGGGTGCGGCGGATCTTCGGCAGCATGATGTCCAGGAAGGCCTGGCCGCCGAAGCCGGGCTCGACGGTCATGATCAGCACCATGTCGAGCTCGGGCAGCAGGTCCTCGTACGGCTCGATCGGGGTGCCCGGCTTGAGCGCCATCGACGCGCGGGCGCCCTTGGCGCGGATCTCACGGGCGAGCCGGACGGGCGCGGCGGCGGCCTCGACGTGGAAGGTGACCGAGCCGGCGCCGGCCTCGACGTACTGCGGGGCCCAGCGGTCCGGGTCCTCGATCATCAGGTGGAGGTCGAGCGGGGTGTCGGTGGCGCGGGCGAGCGACTCGACCACCGGGACGCCGAGGGTCAGGTTGGGCACGAAGTGGTTGTCCATGACGTCCACGTGCAGCCAGTCGGAACCCCGGACGGCCTCGGCCTCGTCGGCGAGCCGGGCGAAGTCCGCGGACAGGATGCTGGGGTTGATCTGGGCCATGACCGACTACCTTCGTACGAGGACCTGCGGGGGCTGGGCGCCCCCCGGGAGCGGGCACCTCATCCCATCATCCCGCGCCGTACCGCCGCCGGGCGCACAGCACCACCTCGGCGTGACCGTCATCACACCCCCGGCAGGATTACCGGGGCCCCCGCCGTGGTCATCAGCCCTTGAACGGGCCACGGCCCGCCGCGGCTCCCGCCGGGCCGTCCCGACCGCCGAGCTCCCCGGCCCGCCCGGAGCTCCGTCCGAGGAAGGTCTCCCGATGACCGATCTCGTCCATCCCGCCCGCGCGCTGTGGTGGCTCTTCGAGCCGGTGCACGCCGTCACCTACTTCCTGCCCGAGGGCCGCGCCGCCTTCGAGGAGGCCGGTCTGCACGGCCGCCTGCACGGCTACTTCGCCACCCGATCGGCCCCGCTCGGCGCGGTGGACGCCCCGCCGGTGACCGCCGCCTTCTTCAACTTCTCCCCCTCGATGGTCGAGCGCGCCCTGCCGGAGGTGTGGAACCACGCGAGCCCGGAGGAGGCGCTGACCGCCCGGCTGAAGGCCTCCGCGACGATCCTGGAGGGGCTGCTGGAGCACGTGGACAAGGAGCAGGTCGAGCTGGTCGCCGAGACCCTGGAGCAGGCCGCCACCCGGCTGGACTGCGCCGGGCGGGTGCTGGCCGCCGCCAACGCCGCGCTGCCCCGCCCGAGCGGCCTGTACGAGCGGCTCTGGCAGGCCGCCACCGTGATGCGCGAGCACCGCGGCGACGGCCACGTGGCCGCCCTGGTGGCGGCCGGGCTGGACGGCTGCGAGGCGCTGGTGGTCCGCTGCGCGATGGACATGCGGCGCGAGATGCTCCAGCCGCTGCGCGGGTGGACGGACGCCGAGTGGGAGGCGGCGGCCGACCGCCTGGTCGAGCGCGGCTGGCTGACCGCCGAGGGGACGGTCACCGAGCTCGGCCGGATCCGTCACCAGACCCTGGAGGCCGCCACCGACCTGGCCGCGGCCCGGGTCTGGGACGACTACCCGCGGACCGAACTCGACCGGCTCGCCGCGGCGTTGAAGCCGATCTCGGCGCTCTGTCGCGGCCGGCTGCCGATCAACCCGATGGGACTGCCGGACAACCAGTGACCGCTCCGCGACGTCAGGGCGAGGAGACCCGGGGCGGGCCGAGCACGATCCCGCGTCCGGCGTAGAACCGCCCGAACGACCGCCACGGCACGCGCGCGAAGGCCTGCGACTCCCCCGGGAACCCGGAGGGGTTGTGGATCAGCAGCGCCGTGTCCGTGGCACCCACCGCCAGGACCAGGTGCCCGCCACGCCGCACCGGCTCCGGCCCGTACGGCTCCCGGATCGACGGGTGCACCGAGACCATCACCAGCCGGCCGTCGGCCACCTCCGACGACACCTCCTCGGGCGTCAACTCCCGTGCCCGCGCG
Source organism: Kitasatospora sp. NPDC048715 (assembly GCF_043198905.1). Classification (NCBI taxonomy): domain Bacteria; kingdom Bacillati; phylum Actinomycetota; class Actinomycetes; order Kitasatosporales; family Streptomycetaceae; genus Kitasatospora; species Kitasatospora sp. NPDC048715. The sequence continues at coordinate 277,071 of NZ_JBICVH010000003.1, forward strand.
GCCAGTCCCCAGCGCCGCTCGACGTACTCGGCGAACGGCGCGTGGATCAGCCCGCGCAGGCTGTCACCGTCCCGCAGGTAGGCGCCGGCCGCCACGCACTCGCCCGCGAGCGCCAGCGCCGCCGGGGTCACGCCCCACCAGTGCGCCAGCGCCATCCGCAGACAGGCCACCCCGCACAGCCGCCAGGACCACCACGCGTACTCCTCCGCGGTGGCCGCGCCGGACTGCCCCCAGCGCGGATCGGCGGACGCCTCCAGCCGCCCGTCGACGATCTCCCGCACCAGCTCCGCCGACTCCCACTGCGCGCGGTACGGCACCTCGTGCACCACCCGCACCGACCGCGCCGGCGCCTGCGGCCGCGCGTCGCCCCGATCCACCATTCCCCGACGCTCTCACGGCACGGCGGCCGGGCGGCCCACGACACTCCCGGCGCAGCCGTACTCAGGCACCGGGGGCCGGCGCGGCCCCGACCTCGGACTCGCCCGCCCCGCCCGGCACCGTCCGCGCCCCACCGGCCTCCGGCTCCGACCGGCCGGCCGACGGCTGCGGCTGCGGCTGCGGCTGCGAACCAGCGGTCTCCGGCTCCGGTGCCGGCTCACGGTAGGCCAGCCGCTGCGCCGCGTGCCGGCCGCGCGCCTCCACCGGCAGCGAGCCGGTGGCGCCGGCCAGGCCGAACGGCGGCATGTCGAAGTAGATCGACTCGTACCCGCCCGGCGGCGCGATGTACGTCTCGTGCCAGAGCCCGACGTGCCCGCGGGCCTTGCCCTCCCGCAGCTTGCGGTTGGCGATGCCCCACACGGTGTGGTGGAAGCCGTCCGGCGCGCTCGCGTAGCCGTACAGCTTCTCCTTCGACTCCCAGTACTGGACCACGTAGTAGGTGCGCGGCGAGGCGGTCAGCAGGATGCGGCCGCGCAGGCCGCGCTCGGGGGCGCGGCGCAGGTCGTACAGCATCCGGAGCATCGAGAACATCACCGGGCCCCAGTGGTGCACGGCCCAGAAGCGGTTGATCCGCATGCCGATCAGCAGCACCACGGTGTCGCCGGTGGCGGCGGCGGTGGTGTAGCCCGGCTGCGGCTTGGCGAACAAGGCCAATTGTGCCTCCCCGTACCCTTGCCCATGTAAGCGGTGACTAGACCAGTGCCGGACGGCCCGGTCAAGGCTCGCCACCCTCACAATTCGGCTACTGTGCGGGCGGGTTGACGCCCACCCACTGCCGAGGCCACCGGTCCCCGGCCGGTTCCCCCGGGTGCGCGCGGGGCCCCGGCCCCCGACGAAGGGGCCGGGGCCGGACGCGGACGGCCTACCAGGCGTAGTCCTCCGGGGCGGGCCGGTGGCCCGGGAAGAGCTCGTCGAGGTGGTCGAGGGTCTTCTGGTCGAGCTTGAGGTCGAACGCGCCGATGGCGGCGTCGAGGTGGGCCGGGGTGCGGGGGCCGATGATGGGGGCCGTGACGGCCGGGCGGGAGAGGAGCCAGGCGAGGGCGAGGTCGGCGGGGTCGGCGCCGAGTTCGGCGGCGAAGTCCTCGTAGGCCTGGATGCGGTCGCGGTGCTTGGCGAGGAGGTCGCTGACGTAGGGCATGGCGCTGCGGTCGCGGGTGCCCTCGCGCTCCTTGCGCAGGACGCCGCCGAGCAGGCCGCTGCGCAGCGGGGACCACGGGATCAGCCCGAGCCCGTAGTGCTGGAGGGCGGGGACGACTTCGAGCTCGATGGCGCGGTCGAGCAGGTTGTAGAGGGACTGCTCGCTGACCAGGCCGAGGAAGTGGCGGGCGCGGGCGGTCTCCTGGGCCTGGGCGATGTGCCAGCCGGCGAAGTTGCTGGAGCCGACGTAGACGACCTTGCCCTGGGCGACCAGGACCTCCATCGCCTGCCAGATCTCCTCCCAGGGCGTGGCCCGGTCGATGTGGTGCATCTGGTAGAGGTCGATGTGGTCGGTCTGGAGGCGGCGCAGGCTGGCCTCGACGGCCTTGCGGACGGCGAGCGCGGAGAGCTTGCTCTCGTTGGGCCAGTCGCCCATGTCGCCGTAGGCCTTGGTGGCGAGGACGGTGCGCTCGCGGCGTCCGCCGCCCTTGGCGAACCAGCGGCCGATGATCTCCTCGGTCCGCCCCCGCAGCCTGCCCTCGCTGTCGCGGCCGTAGGTGTTGGCGGTGTCGAAGAAGTTGATGCCCCGCTCGTGGGCGGTGTCCATGAGGCGGTGGGCCTCGGCCTCCTCGGTGTGGGGGCCGAAGTTCATGGTGCCGAGGCAGAGGCGGGAGACGGTCAGGCCGGTGCGGCCGAGGTGGGTGTACTCCATGGCGCCCCACCCAAGACCACACCGGCTCCGCTGTCCAGCACATTTGGCGGGAGTGCCGGAACCCGGCGGATCACCGCCCGTGGGTGGCGAACTTCCGTACGGCGAGCGGCATGCAGACCGCCAGCAGCAAGGCGCTCCAGAGCAGTGCGGCGAGGACGGCGTGCTGCGTGGGCCAGGCGGAACCGGCCCCCGAGGGGTTGCCGAACAGTTCCCGGCAGGCCTGGACGACGGAGCTGACCGGGTTCCACTCGGCGAGGAACCGCAGCCAGCCGGGCATGCCGCCGGTCGGCACGTACGCGTTGGTGATCATCGCCAGCGGGAAGACCGCCACGGACAGCTGACCGGCCGCCTCCTCCTTGCCGACGGCCAGGCCGAGCAGGGTGCCGACCCAGGTCATCACGAATCGGAAGAGCAGCAGCAGCGCGAACGCCCCTGCCGCGTCGGCGAGTCCGTTCCGGGCCTGCCAGCCGGTGGCGAGCCCGACCAGGGCCAGCAGGGCCAGGACGACCATGCTGACCAGCAGGTCGGCGAGGGTCTGCCCGAGCAGCAGCCCGGTGCGGGAGACGGGCATGGAGCGCAGCCGGTCGGTGACTCCGCGCGAGACGTCGCGGGCGGCGCCGACCATGGTCGGCATGATGCCGTTGGTGGCCACCATGGCGAACAGGCCGGGCATCAGGAACTCCCGGTAGTCGCCGCCGCCCGGCACCTGCATGGCACTGCCGAGGACGTACCCGAAGACCACCACCATCACCACCGGCACGCCCAGGGAGGCGGCCAACAGGCCAGGTGAGTGGCGGTAGTTGAGCAGGACGCGGAGCACCGAGGTCCAGCTGCCGGTGGCGAGCCGGCCGATGCCGGACGGTCGCGCCGGGGCGATGTGCGCAGTGGTCACCGGGCGGCCCTCCCGGCGTCCGCGGACTCCTGGGTGAGCGCGAGGAACACGTCGTCCAGCGAGGGCGCCCGCACCGCGACGTCCTGCGCGACGACCCCGGCGCCGTCCAGCTCCCGGACCAGCGACGGCAGCAGGACGGACACGCCGGGCGTGGTCAGCACCGTGACGGTCCGCTCGGCGACGTCCACCCGGGCGTCGCCCCCGGTCATCGAGGACAGCACGACGGCGGTGGCGGCGAGTTGTCCGGGGTCGGCCAGGGTGACGGAGACCTGGCTGCCGATCGCCGCCTTCAGCCGGTCGGGCGGTCCGGTGGCGATGGCGGCGCCGTGGTCGACCACCACGATGTCGTCGGCGAGCCGGTCGGCCTCCTCCAGGTACTGGGTGGTGAGCAGCACGGTCGTGCCGCCGTCCGCGAGCTCCTTGACGGTGTCCCAGATCGCCTGTCGGCTGCGCGGGTCGAGCCCGGTGGTGGGCTCGTCCAGGAAGAGCACCGGCGGGCTGGTGACCAGGCTGGCGATGAGGTCGAGGCGCCGGCGCATGCCGCCGGAGTAGGTGCGCACGAGCCGGTCGGCGGCCTCGGCGAGGCCGAAGCGGGTGAGCAGTTCGTCGGCGCGCTCCCGGGCCCGGCGGGCGCCGAGGTGGTGCAGCCGGCCGAGCAGGCGGAGGTTGTCGCGGCCGGTGACGCCCTCGTCGACGGCGGCGTGCTGCCCGGCGAGGCCGATGGCGCGGCGGACGTCCTCGGCGGCGCGGACGACGTCGTGTCCGGCGACCCTGGCGGTGCCGCGGTCGGGGGCGACCAGGGTGGCGAGGACGCGGACGGCGGTGGTCTTGCCGGCGCCGTTGGGGCCGAGCAGGCCGCAGACGGTGCCGGCCGGGACGGCGAGGTCGAGGCCGCGCAGGGCCTCGGTGGCGCCGAAGCGTTTCTCCACGCCCGCCATCTCGATGGCGGGTCGGGCGGTGTCGGACATGGCTCTGCCCCTCTCTAGGTACAGCGTACGTAGAAGCGCGCGCAGGCGCATCCTACTACGTACGCCGTACGTATCTAAGATGGGGAAAGCGAGGTGATCTTCCAGTGCCGTCCAGCAAGCCCACGCCGTCCAGCACGCCCGCACCGGGCGGGTCCGCGCCGGCGTCCAGCAAGCCCACGCCCCCCGAGGCCCCCGAAGTGATCTGGCTGCGCCCCGAGCGCACCGGCCGCGGCCCGCGCCCGGCCCACAGCCGCGACTCGATCGCCGCCGCGGCCATCGGGATCGCCGACGCCGAGGGCCTGGACGCGGTGTCCATGCGGCGGGTCGCGGCGGCGCTCGGCGCGGGCACCATGTCGCTCTACAACTACGTGCCGAAGAAGGAGCACCTGCTCGACCTGATGCTCGACGCGGCCACCGCCGAGTACCGGTTCCCGTCAGCGCCGAGCGGCGACGTCCGGGCCGACCTCGCCGACCTCGCCCACCAGCAGCTCGGCATCTTCCGCCGCCACCCCTGGCTGCCCGCACTGGTGCTGGCCCGCCCCGGCATCGGCCCCAACGCCCTGCGCTACACCGACCACTTCCTCGCCGTCACCGCCCCCACCGGCCTCGGCGGGAGCGACCGGATGGAGGCGATGGCCCTGATCAACGGCTTCATCGCCCAGTTCGCCCAGTTCGAGCGGACGGCGGCCGCGGGCGCCAAGTGGCAGTCCGAGCTGGTCGGTTACCTCGGCCGGGCGGCGGCGAGCGGCGAATTCCCGCACCTGGCCCAGGCCTTCGCCGCCGCGGGCCCGCCCGCGGACCCGGACCGGGCGTTCGACCGCACCCTGGACCGGGTGATCTCCGCCGTCCTGATGCCGGCGGGCGACAGCTGACGCACCGTCAGTCCGCGAGGAACTCCCTGGTCAGCAGCCCCGCCACCCGGCCGTCCAGCAGCACCAGCACCGCGGGGCGCCCGCCCGCCAGCGCCGCCCGCGCCTCGGCCGCCGACTGCCCGACGCCGACCGTCGGCAGCGCCGGCCCGAGCAGTCCGCCCAGCGGGTCCTCCGGCCTGGCCCTGCCGTCCGCGAGCGCCGCCGTCAGCACCTCCCGGGACACCGAGCCCGCCACCTCGGTCGCGTTCACCCCGAACGGGCGCGCCGGCCGCGCCAGCACCGCCGGGGCGACGCCGCCCGGCGCGTCCCGCAGCGCCCGGGCCGCCTCGCCGACGGTGGTGCCGGCGTCGACCGTCACCAGCGGCCCGGCCGCCTCCAGCAAGGGGCGCAGGCCCTCCGCCTCGTCCTCCAGGAAGCCCCACTCCCGCATCCACGCGTCACTGTGCACCTTGGACAGGTAGGAGCGGCCCGAGTCGGGCAGCACCACCACGACCAGGTCGTCCGGCCCGAGCGTCCGCGCCACCCGCAGCGCCGCCGCGACCGCAGTGCCGGAGGACGGGCCGGCCAGCAGGCCCTCCTCGCGCGCGAGCCGGCGCGCCGTCAGCAGCGACTCGCGGTCCCGGATCCGCTCGAAGGAGTCGATCACCTCCGACCGGTAGGCCTGCGGCCAGCGGTCCTCGACGGTTTCGGGGTGGAGGAAGTGCCCGATGCTCTCGACGAACCACGGGCTGCCGTCCCCGCCCCCGTACGAGGAGGACTCCGGGTCCGCGCCGACCACGGTCACCGTGCCGCCGGAGACCTCCTTCAGGTATCCGCCGGTACCGGTGATGGTGCCGCCGGTACCGACGCCCGCGACGAAGTGGGTGACCCGGCCGCCGGTCTGCTCCCAGATCTCGGGGCCGGTGGTCCGGACATGCGCGTCAGGATTGGCCAGGTTGTCGTACTGGTTGGCCAGCCAGGCACCGGGGATCTCCTCGGCCAGCCGCTGGACCACCTTGAACAGGTGCCTCGGGTCCTCCTGGGGCACCAGGGTCGGCGCGAGCACCACCTCGGCGCCGTACGCGCGCAGGATGTCCGCCTTCTCGGCCGCCGCCTTGTCCGCCACCCCGGCGATCACCCGGTACCCGCGCTGCCGGCCGACGATCGCCAGGCCGATGCCGGTGTTGCCGGAGGTCGCCTCGATGATCGTCCCGCCCGGCCTCAGCAGGCCGTCCCGCTCGGCGGCCAGCACCATCGACAGTGCGGCGCGGTCCTTGACGCTGCCTCCGATGCTGAGGAACTCCGTCTTGGCGTAGATCGGCGCGGCGATCCCGGCGCCGAGCCGGGCGAGGCGGATCAGCGGCGTCCCGCCGATCGCGTCGAGGACGGATTCGTGAACTGCGGCCATCGTCGGCCCCTTTCGCTGGCGCTGTCCGTCCGAGCCTGCCCAGGCCAGGGGCCCGGTAGACGGCGGCGACACCGTTCCTCACGGACCGCCTTCGTCCAGGCCGTCGAAGCCCGCCCCTCCCCGCCTCACCGCCTGACCGCGCCGGCTGCGCTTCCCCGGGCCCCCGGTCAGGGTGGCCCAGAAGCCCCGGCGCTCCGACGACGGGGCCGCCGGGGCCGCCTTCGCCTTCGGCTTCGGCTGCGGTTGCGGCTGCGGCGCCGGTTGTTCCGGGACGATGCCCTGGGCCCGGGCGGCCGCGAGCCAGCTCGGCAGCTCGGAGAGCAGCAGGTCGTACAGGTCCTCGTCGGAGACCGTCCGGGGATCGCGCCCCAGGTGGACGAAGCCCGCGTTGTCGATCGGCCGCTTCTCCGGGACGGGCAGTTCGTCCAGCTTCCGCAGGAAGTCGAACTGCTTGCCGTCCGGATCCCCGAAGCCGATGAACTGCCAGAAGATCGGCAGCGTCGCCGCCTCACACAGCCGCTTCTCCGCCGCGCTCTTGCTGATCGGGCCGCCGTCCGTCTGGAACAGGACGAAGGCCGGCGCCGTGGCCCCGCTCTCCCGGTAGTGCCGGACCACCGCGTCCATCGCCAGGTGGTAGCTGGTCTTCCCCATGTGCCCGAGGCCCGCGACGATCCGGTCGATCCAGCCCGCGTGGTCCGCCAGGGCGATCTCGGCCTGGGCGTCGACCTCGGTGGAGAAGAAGACGACCGGCACGCTCCCGTCGTCGTCCAGGTGGGCCGACAGCCCCAGCACCCGGTCGGCGAGCGCCTGGACGCTGCCGTCCTTGTAGTAGGGCCGCATCGAACCGGAGTAGTCGACCACCAGGTACACCGCCACCCGCTGGCCGTTCAGCCCGCGCCGCTCCACCGAGGCGCCGGCCGTCTTGTAGAGGCTCACCAGCCCTGGCGCGCTCCGCTCGACCTTGCTCAGACTGACGGCCATGTCCCGCTCCCTTGCCCACTGCGGCAGCCGAGCTGCCGGCGCGCGTGATCGTCAACGCGCTCCCGACACTCTGCGGGGCGGACGGCGGCCACGGCAAGCCTTCGCCCCGACCCGCCGCTCACCAGCCGTCCGGGTGCCGCGACAGCCAGTCGGCGTGCCGCTCCTTCAACCGGTCGCGCTCCTCCGGCGTGGCCAGGTGGACGTCCGCGCCGCCGTCGTACGGGTGGTACAGCCGCCGCATCCCGGTGTCCGTGACGATCACCCCGGCCTCCCGCTCGTCGGCGACCCGGCGCAGCAGCCGGTCCAGGCCGCCCCGCCGCCACTGCCGCCGTTCCACGAAGACGTGGCAGTAGGTGCGGAACTCCGGCTCGGGGTCGTCGCTCTGGAGCCAGGTGCGCCAGTGCCTCGCGTCCCGGCGCATCCGGGGGACGCTCGTCCTGCTCGTCCACCTGGGCGTGAGGACGTACACCTCGGCGCCGGCGAACAGCTCGTCCAGCACGGTGTTGTGGCGTTCCAGGACGATCGCGTACTCGCGCTCGTCGTCGGGGTACCGCTTGGACTCCGGCAGGCTGTGGAAGCGCACCCAGACGTCCCGCGCCCGGCTGTCGATCTCGTGCCCGACGGGCTCCGTGCCGGGCCACCGCCGCTCCCAGAGCGCGGTCAGCGCCTCGCGATCCACCTGGTCCCCTCCTCCGTGCCGACGGGCGAGTCTGCCACATCCGTCCCACCAGCCCCGGCCTGGTGAAATCCCCTCGTCACGGCCGCCCGGCTCCCGTAGCGTGGTTCGGTCGATCTTGAGGGCAGAACGGGGCACCACATCATGCAGCAGCACCACGGCTGGGCCGACGAGCGCTTCGGCGCCGTCGCGGACGCCTTCGCCGCCAACTTCACCGAGTTCCCCGAACTGGGCGCCGCCGTCACGGTGTTCTCCGGCGGCCGGAAGGTGGTCGAGCTGTGGGGCGGCACGGCCGACGACCGCACCGGCCGGGCCTGGACGCAGGACACCGTCGTACCGGTGTTCTCCTGCGCCAAGGGCCCGGTGAGCATCTCCGCGCACCTGCTCGCCCAGCAGGGCCGGCTCGACCTGGACGCACCGGTCGCCCGCTACTGGCCGGAGTTCGCCCGGAACGGCAAGCAGGCCGTCACCACCCGGATGATCCTCGGCCACCGCGCCGGCCTCCCGGCCCTGGACGCGGCGCTCTCCTTCGAGGAGGTCGCCGCCTGGGATCCGGTGATCCGGGCGATCGAGGCGCAGCGGCCGCTCTGGGAGCCGGGCTCCACCCACGAGTACCACGGCCATGTGTTCGGCTTCGCGGTCGGCGAGGTGATCCGCCGGATCACCGGGCTGACCCCGGGCGTGTTCCTGCGCGAGGAAATCGCCGAGCCGCTCGGGCTGCCGGTCCGGATCGGCCTGCCGGAGAGCGAACTGCCGCGCCTGGCACGGCTGGTGGAGGCCGAGGGCCGCCGTCCGATGCCTGGCCCGGAGCACCTGCTCACCCGGATCGTCACCATGAACGGCGCCCTGGTCTTCCCCGGCCTGGACGTGCCGCACGGCTGGAACGACCCGGACCTGCACGCGATCGAGCTGCCCGGCGCGGGCGCCGTCGCCTCGGCCACCGGCCTGGCGGGCCTCTACGCGGCGGCGGCCACCGGCCTGGACGGCGGCGAGCGGCTGCTCTCCGCCGACACCGTGACCGACGCGGTGCGCGAAGTCTCCTCCGGCGCGGGCTTCCTGGGCTTCGACCTGGGCGCCCGCTGGGGCTCCGGCCTGCTGCTGGACTCCCCCGCCTTCCGCCCCCTGCTCGGCGCGCGCAGCTTCGGCAACGACGGCGCCGGCGGCCAGTTCGCCTTCGGGGACGACGAGTTCGGCGTCGGCTTCGGCTACGTCGCCAACCGGATGATCGGCCACGGCGACGCCCGGGCGAACCGCCTGATCGAGGCGGTGCGCGGGTGCCTGGGCTGACGGGCTTCCTCCCGCTCGTCACCGGGCTGGCCACCACCGGCGGCCTCGGCGAGCTGCGCTACGGTGCCTCACTGCCCGAACTCGCCGCCCACTACGGCGATCCGTGGGACGGCGGCCGCGTCCACCGCGGCCACCGGTGGCCGCACGCCTTCGGCTGGGGCGACGTGCAGACGGTGTTCTGCCGCTGCCGCCGGCTCCACGCGCTGTCGCTGCCGGTCTGGCACGGCGAGCTCGACCTCCCCCGGCCCGGCGGCGGCTCGGTGACGCTCGACACCCACGTCTCCGAGCGGGACCTGATGGCGGCGCTGACCGCCACCGGCCACAGCTGGCGGACGGTGACGTACGAGAACCTCCCGGGCCAGCGGAACCTGGAGTTCTCGCCGGCCGAGGAGGTCCGGGTCGAGCTGGTGCTCACCGACCGCGACGGCTACGACCAGCCGCCGCTTCCGGAGTGGGTGCTGCACAAGGCGGTGCTGTGGGGCTTCGAGCACGTCGAGTGCCCCGCGCCGGACGGCGACCTGCCGGACGACGGCTGGGGCGCCGGCGACCGGTAGGGCCGCTGCCGACCGGTGGGGCGGACGCCCGCCCGGGCCGCCCCGTCCCCGGTGGAGGGTCGGCCCGCCGCAACCGCGGCGGCGCGCCTCAGCCCAGCGCCCTCGGCAGCACCACGCGCACCCACTCCTCCGGCTGCGAGAGGTGCGGCGCGTGCCCGGCGCCCGCGTACAGATGGCGTTCCGGCTTGGGCAGGGCGAGGTCGATCAGGTCCAGCACCTCGCCGAACATCGGGGCGCTGTCGTCGCTCTGGGTGAGCAGCGCGGGCTCGCCGAACCGGGACAGCCCGGTGAGGTCGAGGTCGAGCGCGTCCGGGTCGCGCAGCTCGTCGAGGTAGGTGGGCGCGTTGCGGATGTAGGTGTGCCGGACCGGCGCGGGCAGTTGCTCCCAGGCGCCGGGGCCGAGGGCGAGGCTGTCCACGTACAGTTCGGCGGCGGCGGCCGACTCCGCCTGCTCCAGCAGCTCCCGGACGGCGGCGATCCGGTCGGCGAAGGCGGTGCCGATCGGGCGCAGGTCCGGGTCGGCGAGCAGGATTCCGGTCCCCGGCGGCTCGTGCACGGCGATCCCGCGCAGCAGGTCGGGCCGGGCGGCGGCGAGCCGGAGGGTGACCAGTGCCCCGTAGGAGTCGCCGTAGGCGAAGGCGGGCGCCAGGCCCAGCCCCTGGATCAGCCCGGCCAGGTCGGCCGCGTCCTCGTGCACCGAACCCTGGGTGAGCGGGTCCTCGCTGCGACTGTGCCCCCGGCGGTCGTAGGCGACCGCGGTGGTGGACTCGGCCAGGCCCGGCAGCACCCGCGCCCAGGAGTCCGCATCGCTCCAGGAACCGTGCACCAGGACGACGCCGGGGCCCTCACCACGGGCCTCGTAGTGCAGCGCCACCCCGTTCACCCTGATCTCGGCCATCACGAGTCTCCCGATCTCGGCGGTGCTCCCCCACCAGCGTGACACAACCGCCCGGAAGGCTCAGGTCCTCCGGTGGCGGGCCCGTCGAGGGCGGCCGGGCGGATCGCGCCGGCCCTCTCCGCGGGTGGTCGGGCGGATCGCGAGGGCCGCCTCCCCTGGTGATCGGGCGCCGCGGGGCCGTGCCGGACCGCCGGTCCCCCGGTCACCGCGGTCACCGCGGTCGCCCGGCGCCCAGCCCCGCCCCGCCCCGCCCCGCCCAAGGCGGTCACCCGGCGTCACCGGCCGCCCCGCCACCGCCCGTTGCGATGACGGTCCGTTACCGGTGTCCCGGGCGCGGTCCTCAGCTCAGCACCCGCACCGGCGGCTCGTCCCGGGTCCCGTCCTCCGCGACCACCGTGAACCGCTCCGGGCCCGACACCGACAGGTCCACCGGGTAGAGCGACGCGGTGTCGTTGACGTCCAGCACGGCGCTCTGCCGCCCGGTCGCCACCTCCACCCTGGTCACCCGGCCCCGGGTCATCGCCCACACCGAGCCGCCGTCCACCACCAGGCCGGTCACCTGGTCGTCCAGCCCCGCCGTCCAGCGCCTGCCGCCGTCCGCGAGCGAGTACGCCAGCAGCCGGCCGGTGGCGGTCCGGCTCGGGTGCTTGCCGCCGCTGATGCCGATGTCGCCGGGCTTCTCCCCCGGCACGACGAACAGGTCCCCCACCACCACCCCGCCGAACAGCGGCCGGGCGGTGAACTCGTCGAAGGCGTGCAGCCCGCCCAGCATCACGTCCAGGTCGTACTCGTCCCCGGCGACCGGTATCGCCGCCCGCTGCCGGCCGGTCCGGTCGTAGCTGAGCACCGCGTGGGTGCCGCGCTCGGCCTGGGCGTCCACCCACACCGCGAGCGGGTCGACCGACACCACCGCGAGGTTCTTCAGCCCGCCCGTCGCGGGCAGCGCGATCCGCTGCTGCTCCCGGCCGTCCGCCGGGGCGAGCGAGCGCAGCACAGGAGCGGTGTCGCCGCACTGCGCGACCGTGACGGCGTCCCCGGGGCCGCCCGCGACCTGCAGCGGGGTGCAGCCGGGATCGGCCGCGCTGTGCCAGACGTCCCGGCCGTCCGCCAGCCGAACGGCGCGCCAGCCGGCCTTCTCCTGGAGCAGGGCCTGCTGCCCGGCCACCGCGACCACGTCCGGCGTCGCGTCGTCCCCGTCCCGGGCGGGCGCGTCCACGGTGGCGGTCCAGCCCTCCCGGCCGTCGGCGAGGTCGAGCGCGGTGACGGCGGAGCAGGGCCCGTCGTGCGGCGAGTGGCCGATCAGGCCGAGGGCGTCGCCGCGGGCCGTCCCGTCGGGCCCGGTGCCGCGGCTCATCGCGCACACCGTGTCCTGCCCGGGCGGGGACCAGCTCCAGGCGACGGCCCCGGTGGCGCTGCGGTAGGCCACCACCAGGTCCGGGCGGACCCGCACCACGAGGTCCCCGCTGGTCCAGCTGCCCACCGCACGGACCGTGGAGGGCCGGTCCAGCGGCGCCTTCCAGGAGTCGTTGAGCCCGTCCCCGGCGAAGCCGACGAAGATCGCGAGCCCCAGCAGTGCCCCGACCGCGGCCGAGGGGAAGCCGGCCCTCGGGTGGATCAGCGCCCAGACGAAGCCCGCACCGCAGGGCATCAGCCCGAGGATGCTGATGATCCCCATGTACGCGAGGCTCTCGCCGCCGAACCCGTTCGCCGGGCCGAACAGCACGGCGAGCCCCATGCTCGCGAACATCGCCCCCAGCACCCCGCCGGAGACCACCATCCAGGTCTCCTTGTCCCAGGCGAACCTGGCTCCCCACCTCGCCCGGACGACAGTGTCCTCGGGCCGAACGGCCATGCCGGTCTCTCCCCTGCGACGCGCCGCCCACCGCGTCGGGGCGACGATCATCGGATCGTCGCAGAGCGCGCCATGATCCGGAACAAAGAGCAGGGAAAACCCCGGCCATGACCCGCACATACCAGGCCCCGAGCGCCGGGACCGTGACGAATCCTCCCCCCGCGCGCCGGCTGCCGCCCGTCCGCGCCCCGTCCACCGGCGGCCCCGTCCGCCCCTGTCCGGCCGCCGTCGGATCGCCGTCCGCCCCCCGTCCGGCCCCTGTCCGACCGCCGTCCGACCGCCGTCCGACCGCCGGAAATCGATTGCCCGCCGCTGGGGCGCTGGCTAGCGTTGCCCGACATGACCGCGACACCCGCCATCCCCGACTGGCGCACCGCCAACCGTGCGAACTGGGACGAGCGCGTGCCCGTCCACGCCACCGGCCCGTTCTACGACCTTCCCGGCTTCGTCGCGGGCCGTGACACCCTCCAGGACTACGAGCCCGCCGAGGTCGGCGACGTCACCGGTCGCACGCTGCTCCACCTCCAGTGCCACCTCGGGCTCGACACCCTCTCCTGGGCCCGCCGCGGCGCCGTCGTCACCGGACTGGACTTCTCCGCCCCGGCCGTCGCGGCCGCCGCCGACCTCGCCGCCCGGATCGGCGCCGACGACGCCCGGTTCGTCACCTCCGACGTCTACGACGCCGCCGAGGCGCTCGACGGACGGACGTACGACATCGTCTACACCGGCTTCGGCGCGCTCTGCTGGCTCCCCGACCTCGCCCGCTGGGCCCGGACGGTCGCCGCGCTCCTCGCCCCCGGCGGCTTCCTCTACCTCGCCGAGCACCACCCGGTGGCCGACGTCCTCTCCCACGACGGGCGCAGCTTCGAGGAGGACTACTTCGAGCGCACCCCGATCCTCGTCGACCACCCCGGCACCTACGCCGACCCGGACGCCCGGCTCGACGCCACCGTCACCGTCCAGTGGCAGCACGGCCTCGGCGAGGTCGTCACCGCGCTGGCCGAGGCCGGCCTCCGTCTGGACTTCCTCCACGAGCACGCCCACGCCCACTTCCGCGTCCCCGCCGGCTCCCCCGCGCCGCAGTCCTACTCCCTGCGTGCCACCCGGCCCCGCTGACCCCTCCCGGGCCGCGCCCGGCTCTCCGGCCGGTTCCTCACCGGTTCTTCGCCCGGTTCTTCACCGGCTCTCCGCCCGGCCCGGCGGCCTGCCCACGGGCGCGCCCTGAACGGCCTCCCGGAACGGCCTCCCTGGCGGGCACATATTGGCCCCTCAGCCTCGGCCCGGTTCCCCGCCCGGCACCCAGTTGCCGTGCAGGCCCAGCGGTACCCGCACCGGCAGGTGGACACGGGCGAGGGGCTCGCCGGTGAAGTCCTGGGCGGCGAGGATCACCAGGTCCGCCGCGCCCCGGTCCGGGTCGTGGACGTAGGCCATCAGACAGCCGTCGTCCTCCGCCGTCGGCGACTCCGCGGGCACGAACACCGCCTCGCCCACCGCCCCGTCACGCCCGAAGTCGTGGACCTCGACGGTCCCCCGGCTCAGGTCGTGCTTGAGCAGGGCGTTGCGGAAACCCTCGTCCGGGCGGTCGCCCCCGGGGCCGGCCGCGGGCGCGTAGAGCTCGACGGCGGCCGCGTAGCCGTAGCGGTAAGGGCGCCCGGTGTGACGGGAGTTGACGCGCGGGAATTCCTGGACCCGGTCGTCCAGCCGCTCCTCCCGCACCGTCCCCGCCGCCAGGTCGATCGTCCAGCGGTCGAGCGTGGGCCGGCTCGCGCCGATGTCGCGCAGGTCGATGCCCGGCGGGTGCCGCACGACGTCGACCACCAGTGAATCCGCCGTCCGCTCGTACGCGTTGAGGGTGTGGCCGACCAGGTGCGGCGCGAGCTCGAACCACCGCACCGCGCCGCCCTCGCGCGGCATCACCCCGATCCGCGCGGCGCGCCGCCCGTCCCAGGTGAAGGGCACCCCGGTGGCCAGGTGCGCCGCGCTGAACACCACCGGCGTGTCGTACAGCAGCACGAACCGCTCGGTGAGCGCGAAGTCGTGCATGTACGGGTTCCCGGGCACCTCGATCAACGTGCTGCGCCGGACGGCGCCGGCGGCGTCCATCACGATGTGCTGCACCTGGTCGGAGCCGTACCGGAAGGCCAGCGAGTGCAGTTCCCCGCTGTGCGGGTCGAGGATCGAGTGGGCGTTGGCGCTGAACCCCTCCGGCGTGGCGCCCAGTTCGCACGGCCCCACCGTGTCCAGCTCGTAGGTGAGTTCGTACGGGCGGATGCCGCCCTCGATCAGCGCGTAGGTGCGCCCGGCGAGGCCCGCGACCTGCACGTTGGGGGAGATGTCCAGCCGCTCGTCGACGGGCGTGCCGCGCCGGGGCTCGCCGAGCCGGTCGGCGACCGCACCGGAGCGGACCCAGCGGTTGCGGTACCACTCGGCGCGCCCGTCCCGGATCCGGACACCGTGCACCATGCCCGCGCCGAGGGTCCACAGGTGCGCGGCCGGATCCTCGATGCCCAGCGGATTGGGGCCGTTGCGCAGGTAGCGCCCGTCGAGGTGGGCCGGTATGCGGCCGGTGACGGGCAGGTCGTGGGCGGTGGTCTCCTCGGTCACCGGGGCGAAGTTCCCGCGCAGGAAGCGGTTGCGGCTCGTGCCGTCACGGTCCGGACCGTCGGTGCTCATGGTGTCGACCTCTCGTCAGGTGATGGGGTGGCGGCAGCGAAGGCCCGTCCCAGCGCGGCCATCAGCGCCTCGTAGCGCGCCCCGGCCTCGGCCGGCGCGAAGTGGCCGGCGAGTTCCAGGCTCACCGCGCCGTGGGTGGCCGCCCAGAAGAGCTTGGACACCTCGTGGGCGTCGGCGGGCCGGAAGACCCCGGCCGCGATGCAGGCCTCCACCGCGGCCACCGAGGCACCGAACGCGCCGTCCGCGACGGCCAACGCCTCGGCGCCCGGCCGGAATCCGGGGACCGGCTGCTCGAACATCACCCGGTAGTAGGCGGGTTCGGCGATCGCCCGCTCCCGGTAGGCCCGGCCGAGCTCGGTCAGATGGGCCAATGGGTCGTCCCCGCGCGGGACTTGCTCCTGCGCCCGGCGCAGCCGCCCGAAGCCCTCCCGGTACAGCGCGTCCAGCAGCCCCTCCTTCCCGCCGAACATCGTGTACAGCACCTTGGTCGAGGAGCCGATCTCGGCGGCGATCCGGCGCACGGTCAGTGCGGCGGGGCCTTCGGCGACGAGGAGGGCGATGGCGCGGTCGAGGATCACGGCGCGCACGGCACCCTGGCCGACCCGCTGCGCGTCCTGGTAGGGCGTGCTCATGGGCAACAACGTAACCGACGGGAAACAGTGTTACCACCCTTTGCGCGCAACGGTTTTCGACACCCACCCGGCCCGACCGTCCAGCCGCCCCGACTAGACTGGCGCGCTCGAAAACCGAGGGGAGTCAGCGATGAGCGGTGCCACCCGCTGCGACCAGGTCGCGGCCGAGGCGGGCCTGGGTGAACGGCGGCGGCTGTACCGGACCAGCCGCCGGATCGGCGACGGAGTGGGCAAGTGGGGCCTGGGACTGCCCGGCATCCTCGTCATCGCCGCCTCCGGCTGGACCTGGTGGGGCGCCGTCCTCGCGGTCGCCGCCGTGACGGCGGCCGCCTGGGCCTACAAGAACGTGCCGCCGCGCTCCGGGCTGATCGCCGTGGCGCGCTACGAAGGCGGCCTCGTCCTCCACCACGCCGGCGGCGACTTCCGCGCCCTGCCCTGGGACGCCATCGAGAGCCACGAGTACATACCCTCCCGGATGGAATTCCGCGGCAACCTGAGCATCGAGCACTTCGGCCGCGTCGTCATCCTGGCGCGCGGCCGCGAAACCCCCTTCGTGGTCTCGAAACTGGCGGGCCGTTACGAACCGGGGCTGGCCGAGGCCATCCGCGCGGGCCTGATGCCGCGCTACACCGCGCCGCTGCACGAGCGGTTCGAGGAAGAGGGGCACGTCGTATTCGGGACGGTGCTCGCCGTGCTGCCCGCGGGACTCCTCGTCGACCCCGGCAGCGACCACGGCACGGCCCCGCTGCCGTGGAGCGACCTCCAGGACGTCACCGCCGAGAACACGCGCGAGCTCCGGATCACGGCGCGCACCGAACCGAGCCCGGGCGGACGGGTCGTCACCCGGGTCCTCGCCGATGCGGACGTCGTCGCGGCGTTCCTCCGGGAGACCCGGGAGAAACTCCTGCCGGAGCAGCACGCCGAGTGACCGGGCCACCCGACCGGGGCCGCGTGACCGGGGCCGCGGCCCCGCCCCGAGCGCACCGGTCGACTCGACGGCCGTCCGCCAGGGCGCGCCAACCCCGCGCCACGGTGCGACCGTTGACATGCGCCGGGCATCCGTCGCAGCACCGGCGGCACCGGGTCCGCGCGCCGTGCTGCGCCGACCGGGTCAACCTCGGCACCGGACTGTACGCGGACGCCCGGTCGGCTCGTTCTGCTGTACATGCCTCCCCCGATCCCGACGCCACCGCCGCTGCCCGCACACAGCACCGCACGGAACGCCGCTCGGAGGTTCCCGTGGCCGTGATCGGCCGTGCGGCGGCCACCGTGGTCGCACTGGGCATCCTGCTCATCCCGGCGGCCGTCACGGCGGGCACCGACCTGCCGCCCGAGCTCGGCGCGGGCTGGTGGGAGGTGTCGGCCAACGCCGCCAACGTCCGGGTCGACCACTTCGGCGAGGAGACCGTCGTCGGGTTAGCCCGTTCGGGTGACCGGGTCGAGGTCGTGGACACCTGGACCTCACCGCTCGGCGCCCGCTGGGCGAAGGTCATGGTGGTGCGCACCCGGGTCTCCGGCTGGGTCCTGTGGTCCCTCCTCGCGCACCGGGACCCGTCCTCGGAACCGTAGAATCCGCCTGTACACATCAGGAGGGATTTCGCGTGTTCCGAGCGCAGCGTCCGCGCACCGCAGAGCTGACCGCACGACAGGGAGAGGGGCCGGTCGACGGCGTCGCCCTGCTGCTGCCGGGCGGATTCCTCCGCAGTCGGCGAGCACCGCTGAAGGTCGCCGAGCTGGGCCTGCGGGACCTGGCCGCCGAGCTCACCGACCGCGGCCGGCCGCACGGCCTCGCGGTGCACCTGCTGCGCTACCGCCACGGCGGCTGGAACGGCGCGGACGCCGACACCGCCGTCGACACCCTGTGGGCGCTCGACGAGCTGGCCCGGCTGTACCCGGGCGCACCCGTCGTCCTGATCGGCAACTCGCTGGGCGGGCGCGCCGCCTTCTGGTGCGCCGGGCACCCGTCCGTGGTCGGCGTTGCCGGGATCGCGCCGTGGCTGCCCAGCGGCGACCCGGTCGACCAGCTGGCCGGGCGGCGGGTGCTGATCGTCCACGGCACCGGGGACCACAGCTCGGCCAGTGCCACCCAGTCCCTGGAGTACGCGCTGCGCGCCCGCCGGGTCGTCCCGGACCTCGCGCGGTACGAGGCCCCGGGCGCCAACCACCTGCTTATCCGCGAGTCCCGCGACATCAGCGCGCTGACCACCGCGTTCACCCTCGCCGCCCTGGGCGCCGAGCCCGCCCCGCTGATGACGGGAGCGGTCTGCACCCGGCTCCCGGCCCGGGTCTAGGCCCGGCCCCGGCCCCAGGCCCCGGCCCCGCCGCACCCCGCGCCGTCCCGCGCCCCGGGCCTCCCCTGCCGATCGACAGGGGAGGCCCGGTCGCTTTCCGGCGGGATTCCTGCCGATCGGCACATGCGCGAACGGGGTTCCGGCGATCAGTCTTGGAGTCACCGCGACGGCGGCCGCCCGGGCCGCCGCGGAAGGGAGCCTCCACCGTGTTCCACGACCACGATCTCCACCTCCGCACCCACCGGATGCAACTGAACGGCAGTCAGCTCCGTGTTCTCCGGGGCGGATCACTCCGCCCCTCACCCGTCCTCACGGCACCGGAGAACTCATGCCCGCCACCAAGCCCGCCGCCCTCGCGCTCGGCCTCGCCGCCCTGCTCCTCACGGCCGTGCCTGCCGCACCCGCCCTCGGCCAGGCGCCGCCCGGCGGTCCCGATCCGGTCGTCCTCGACGCCGCGATCGCCGCCCGGCCGGGAGACCCTGCGGCGGGCGTGATCGCCCGGGTGACGGTCGACGGCCGGGCCTGGCGCGGCAGTGCCGGCGATCCGGTGAGCGGGCGGCCGGTGGCGTCGAACGCCTCGTTCCGGATCGGCAGCATCAACAAGACCTTCGTCGCCGCGGTGGTGCTCCAGCTCGCCGCCGAACAGCGGATCTCCCTGGACGGAACCGTCCAGCAGTACCTGCCCGGCACGCTGCCCGCCGACTTCACCCTGCCGATCACCGTCCGTCAACTCCTCGACCACACCAGCGGACTGCCACAGGCCGTCGAGGGTCCGAACACCCAGGATCCCGACGAACTGATAGCGCGCCGCTTCGGGCTGGAGACGCTCGACCAGGTCGTCCAGAGGACGCTCCGCCCCGAGGACGGGCACGTGGTCACTCCGTCCTTCACCCCGGGCGCCGCCCAGGAGTACAACAACTTCAACTACCGGCTGGCGGGCCGGATCATCGAGCAGGCGACCGGGCACACGATCAGGGAGGAGGTGACGGCCCGCATCCTGAAGCCGCTCGGCCTGCGGCACACCGAGGTGCCGGAGGGCAGGCCCACGATGCCCGAGCCTCATCTGACCGGCTACTTCGCCGACAGGGCCGGCACCCCGATCGACGTCTCCGAGCAGGGCGGCAACTCGGAGTCGATGGTGTCCACCCCGGCCGACCTGGACGTCTTCCTGCGCGCCCTGCTGGACGGCGAACTCCTGCCGCCCCAGCAGCTGAACGACCTGCTCACCCTGCCGCGGGACGCCTCCGGCCGGCTGCTGCCCGTACGCGGAGCCGGCGAGTGCCGGTTCGGTCCGGACAAGGGACGGGCCTGCTACAGCGCCGGGCTGATGGCCATCCCCCTGCAGGACGGCACGGTGCTCTGGGGCAAGACCGGGCACGACCTCGGGTACTCCGACGGCTTCTTCACCACCCCGGACCTGCGCAGGAGGCTGGTCTACTCCGTCGGCACCGGGAACGGCACCCCGGCACCGGCGCTCCGCCTCGCCGCCACGACCTTCGGCCCCTTCGCGCCCTGAGCCCGACCGGTTCGGCGCAGCCGCCGCCGGTCCTCCCCGCCGCCGACCGACCGCCCGCGCGCCCACCACTGGAAGGAACCCGCATGATCACCGTCCCCGCCGGGCTCCACCGGACCACCGTCGACCGCGAGGGAGCCCCCGGCGCGGCCTGGATCGCCGAACTCCCCGGCCTCGCCGCCGAACTGCTGGATCGCTGGAACTGCGTGCCGGACGGCGCCGCCACCCACGGCGGCGTCGGCCTGATCCTCCCGGTCCGCCGGGCAGCCGGGCGCGCGGCCGTGCTGAAGGTGTCGTTCCCCCACCCGGGCAACGTGCACGAGCCGGACGCCTTCGCGGTGTGGGCGGGCCGGGGAGCCGTCCGGCTGTACGAACGGGACGACGAGCGCTTCGCCATGCTGCTCGAACGGGCGGGCCCGACGACGCTCGCGGAGGTCCGGGACGGCGACGAGGTGCTGACGGCCGCCGGGCGGCTCAGCCGCCGGCTCGCCGTCCCGGCACCACCGGGCCTGCCCCGGTTGAGCGAGCGGGCCAAGGAATGGGAGGCCCGGCTGCGCACCGACGCGGCCTCCCTGCCCCACGACCTGTCGGCCCGCGCGGTGGACGCCGCCCTCGCGACCGTCCGCGACCTCGCCCGCGTCCAGCCGGAGGTGCTCGTCCACGGCGACCTCCACCCCCGCAACATCCTGCGGGCCGAGCGCGAACCCTGGCTGGCCGTGGACCCCAAGGGCTGCGTGGGAGACCGGGCCCACGACGCCGGCACCCTGATCACCGTCCACGCCCTGACCCTGGTCGACGCGACGAGCCTGCTCAACGCGACGGACGTGCGCCACGCCGTCCTCCACGCGCTCGACGTCTTCTCCGAGGCCGCCGGGCTGGACCGAGAACGCACCCGCCGCTGGGCCCAACTCCACGCCGTCCAGGCCGCCTTCCGGGGCCGACGGCACGGGTTCCGGCGTGCCCGGGGAGGCCCTGAGCTCGCCCGGCTCACCCGGTACGCGGACGGCCTCGCCGAAGCACTCACCCCCGTGTGACCGCATCCACCCGACCGCCCCCGCCCGACCGCTTCCACCCGGCGCACCCGCCGGGTCCGCGCCGCCGCTCGATCACCGGATCCATCACCGGACCGGGCCGCCGCGCCACCGCGCCGCCGAAATCGTGTTGGCGGCCGGCAGCCCGTGCTGCCTATGGTCGGGGGATGACCACTCGAACCTTCCGCATCATGGTGCGCGGCGTCTTCGACGGCCTCACCGACGAACAGCGCGCCGAACTGCTCGCCGCCGCACCCGCGCACGACGTGCTGCACGCCGCCTTCACCCGCGAGGGCCACCTCAGCTACGACCTCTCCGCACGGGCCGCCTTCACCTTCCGCTTCCTCGACGAGGGCGAGGCCGAGGAGGACATCCTGGAGGCCACCGAGCGGGCCGAGCAGTCGGCGCGGGACTGGCTGACCGAACGCGGCTACGGCTGCAAGAACCTCCGCTCCCAGGCCGAGGACCTCTCCCAGGCGCCGCTCGGCAAGCGTCAGCGCCGCGCCGCCGCCACCGGTCGCTGAGCCGACCCCTCCCCCTCCGCCACCTCCTTGACGGCTTCCTCCCGGGATATACTTGAGCAGTCAAGGAGGTGGCAATGACAGACCAGCCGGTCCAGCCCGAGCAGCCCGAGCAGCCCGACCGATCGAAGCAGGTGGGACCCGTGCAGCAGACCGCGACCGCACCGGCCACGCCGGACCCGAACCCCGACCCGTTGGACACCGCCCTGCGGCTGGTCCGCGCCCAGACGGCCGTGGTCAAGCGCTTCGACGCGAGCCTCAGCGGCCTGCACGGCGTCAGCCTGGCCGACTTCACGATGCTGCTCCACCTCTCCCAGGCCCCCGGCGGCCGGATGCGCCGGGTCGACCTCGCCGAAGCCCTCGGGCTCACCGCCTCCGGTGTGACCCGCGGCCTCGCACCGCTGGAGCGGATCGGCCTGGTCGCCCGCGAGGCCGCCGCCCGCGACGCCCGGGTCGCCTACGCCGCCCTCACCCCGACCGGCCGTGAGCGTCTCGCCGAGATGCTGCACACCGCCCGCCAGGTCGCCGCCGACCACTTCGCGACCGAGCAGTGGAGCCCCGAGGACCTCGGCCGGCTGTCCACCCTGCTCACCCGCCTCGGCGGAACCGCCCCCGGCCAGCGCCTCACCTGATCCGCCCGCACCGCGCACCCACCACCCGCCCACCCTGCCCGCACACACCGCCACCGCCCCCGCCAGTCCCGCCGTCGGACCCCACCTCCTAGGCTGGCCCCGCACGACCCGTACCGCCCGCACCACCCGAACCGACAGCACCGACAGCACCGACAGCACCGCGCGCACCGCACCACCCCGGGAAGGACAGCACCATGACCGACACCCCCGGCACCGGGCCCGGCCCGGAAAGCGCCCTCGCCGACGCCCAACGCGCGCACTGGCAGCAGACCTACGCCGCCAACCCGGGGATGTACGGCGAGCGGCCCTCGGCCCCCGCCGAGTACGCCGCCGAGGTGTTCGCCGCCGCCGGAGCCCGGGACGTACTGGAACTCGGCGCCGGCCACGGGCGCGACACGCTGCACCTCGCCCGTGCGGGCTTCCGCGTGCTGGCCGCCGACTTCAGCCCGACCGCCCTGCACCAGCTGCGCACCGCCGCCACGGACCAGGAACTGGCCGACCGGCTCTCGGTCCTCACCCATGACGTCCGCGACCCGCTGCCCCTTCCCGACGCCTCCGTCGACGCGGTCTTCGCCCACATGCTGCTCTGCATGGCGCTCTCCACCGAGGAGATCGAGGCGCTCGTCGCCGAGGTCCGCCGGGTCCTGCGACCGGGCGGCACCTTCGTCTACACCGTCCGCCACACCGGCGACGCCCACTACGGCGCCGGCACCGGCCACGGGGACGACATCTGGGAGCACGGCGGCTTCGCCGTCCACTTCTTCCCCCGCGTGCTGGTGGACGCGCTCGCCGAAGGCTGGCGCCTGACCGACGTCCATCCCTTCGAGGAGGGCGAACTGCCCCGCCGCCTCTGGCGCATCACCCAGGAGACCCCGCGATGACCGCACCCGACGCCGCCGCCCCCGACGCCGCCAAGGCCGGCACCCCCGACGTCGCCACCCCCGGCACCACCGCCCCCGACCTCACCGTCGACGGCACCGGCCTGCTCTGCGTCCAGCTGCTGCTCCGGCTGCGCGCGCAGATCGCGCACCTCCCGGCCGGCGCCGTGGTCCACATCCACACCACCGACCCCGCCGCCCCGCTCGACCTCCCCGCCTGGTGCCATCTGACCGGCCACGCCTACCTCGGCCAGGTCCCGTACGAGGCCACCGACCGCGAGGTGTACGCGCTGCGGCTCACCTCCGCCCCGGTCCGCACCCACCCCGACCGCCCCTGGCACCCGGCACCCGCCACCGACTGACCGGCCCCGCCCTCCGCTCGCCCCACGCCGCCGCTCGCGCCGTCCCGCCGGACGCCCACCCCGCCCGACCGCGTCGCCCGACCACCCCGCCCGACCGCGTCGCCCGGAAACCCCGCGCATCCACCCCCACCGCCGGGACAGACTGCGTCCATGCCCGCAGCCGATGCCACGCCCGCACCCCCGCCCTCACCCACACCCCCCACCGCCAACCACCTCCTCGGCCACCCGCCCGACGCCCGCCTCCTGCTGCTCAACTGCGACGACCTCGGCCTGGACGAGTCCGTCAACCTCGCCGTGGTCGACGCCGTCCGGAACGGCATCGCCGCCTCCTGCAGCCTGATGACGCCCTGCGCCGCCGCGCCGCACGCGCTCCGGCTGCTGCGCCGGCACCCTGAGGTCCCCTTCGGCGTCCACCTCACGCTGGTCTGCGAGTCCGCGGACCGCCGCTGGGGTCCGCTCGCCGCCCGTGACCGGGTGCCCTCCCTCCTCGACGACTCCGGAGGGTTCTTCGCCCCCACCCCCGCCGGACGCGCCGCACTGCTCGCCCGGGCCCGACTCGACGACGTCGAGCGCGAGTTCCGCGCCCAGATCGACGCGGTCGCGGCGGCCGGCCTCGCCCCGACCCACCTCGACTTCCACTGCCTGGCCGACGGCGGCCGCGAGGACGTCCTCGACCTCACCCTCGCCCTCGGCGCCGAGTACGGCCTGGCGGTCCGGGTCTGGCTGCCGCCCGCACTCGCCCGGCTGCGCGCACAGGGCCTGCCCGTGGTGGACCACGGCTTCCTCGACAGCTTCACCGTCCCCCTGGAGGACAAGCCCGCCCACTACGCCCGCCTGCTCGCCGCACTCCCCCCGGGCCTCACCGAGTGGGCCCTGCACCCCGGCACGGCCGGCCCGAGGACGGACCCGAAGGGAGATCCGAACCATCACGGCCCGAACCGTCACGGCCCGAACCGCCCCGCCCCGGAGGACGGTTGGCGCGTCCGGCGCACCGACCACGCGTTCCTCGTCTCCCCCGAGGCCCGCCGACTGCTCACCGAGCTCGGCATCACCGTCCTCGGCTACCGCACGCTCCAGGAGGCCTGGCAGCGGGCCCGAGGACGGCTCGCGGCCGAGGCCCCCGGGCAGCCCGGTGTGCCACGATGAGGAGGTACGAACGATCCAGCGCCACAGGGAGGTTGACCGCCGTGGACCCGATCATCAGCTGCCGCTGGCAGGACCCGAACGGCGAGTGGGCCCTGACCGTCGGCCACAACGGCGACGACTGGGAACTGCTCGCCTCCGCCCCCGCCTGGTCGGAGTCGATCCCCTTCTCGAACCCGGACGAGGTCCGCCGGCTCGCCCAGGCGCTGCTGGACCTGCCCGCCGACCCCGAGCCGTACGAGTTCGAATGGCAGCTCTCCCGCGCCGGTTCGGCCCCGGCCGAGGGCAAGCAGCAGCCGCACTTCGCGACCTTCGCCGTCGGCCTCGACCCCACCGACGACCACCGCCCCTACCTCGCCTACCAGTCCTACTACGACCTGGGCCGGGCGACCGGAATCGGCCTGGAGGTGATCTGCGAGGACCCGCCGGTCGACCACCTCCGCGCCCAGGCCCACGCCTTCCTCACCACCTTCCCCGGCCCCGCCCGCCGATAGCCCCACCCCACCCTCCGGCACCCCCAGCCGCTCCGCCAAACGGTCACGCAGCGCCCCGGCATCTCCCGGCACCGCCCCCGCGCACCACCGCCCGTACCGCTCCACCAACTCCGCGACGACGGCCGCCGCCTCCACCGAGTCCGGCTCCACCCCGGCCGCGACCGCCGGTCCGGCCAACTCCCTTACTGCCACGGCCAGTCCGGGCCTCGGCAGATGCGCAGCGGCCCGCACCGCCACGACCACCCCCTCCGCCGCGTCCGCCGCTTCCGCCCCGGCCACCCCCTCCGCCGCGTCCGCCGCTTCCGCCTCGGCCGCCTCGGCCTCGGCGAGCCCGCGCAGCAGCGCCCGGAACCCGGTGTCCCCCGCCAGCCGCGCCAACTCCACCCAGGCCTCGACCTGTTCGACCGAGGGTTCCTCCGGCAGCTCCGGCGTCAACGAGCGCGCCACGGCGGCGAACCGCCCGCCCCTCCCGATCCCACCGTCCCCTGTCCTGCCGTCCCCTGTCCCGTCGTCCCCGATCCTGCCGAACACCCCCGCCAGGAACTCCCCGATCAGGTGCCCCCGTTCGTCCTCCGTGAGCCGGGCCAACTGGTGCACGAGCGTCAACTCCTCAGGTGTCGACCCGAGCCTGGCCACCGTCCCGAGCACGGCCCGCCGCAGTCGCAGCACCCGGATCTGGACGTCGATCGCCTCCGCCTGCGCGGCGGCGACATCGGCCGGCGTCAGTTCGCGCTCCACCACCCGCCGGATCGCGGGCAGTCCGAGCCCGAGCTCCCGCAGGGTGCGGACCAGTTCCAGGCGGGCGACGGCGTCGGCACCGTACCGCCGGTGGCCGGCCGGGTTGCGGTCGGCCGGCGGCACGATCCCCTGGTTCGAGTAGAAGCGGACGGTCTTGACCGTCAGCCCCGTCCGTCGGGCCAGCTCACCGATGGTGTACGTCGTGTCGCCGTTCATGGCACCACCCTGCTACCTCCCCCCACGGGAGGTGCAAGCCCCCTCACCCGCGAGGCCCGCGAGGCCTGCGAGACCCCCGGGCCCCTGGGACCGGTGGGGCCCGTCGGGCCCGCGCTGGTGCTCGCCCTCCCGCCCGGAGATCCCGGAGCGCCCGGAGCGCCGGGAGCGCCGGGAGCGCCGGGGCGTCCGCCAGGCGGCGAACAGGACGCCCGCCGCGCCGATGACCGCCTGGAGCGCCCCCGCACCGGCCGTCAGGCAGATCAGGGTGCACACCGCCAGGATCGCCATCAGGGCGATCAGGTCGAGCGTCCGGCCGTCCGTCACGGCCCGGCGCACCCCGGGTCCCCGGGCACCGTTCCCCGAGCCGGCGGGTTCCCGCTGCGGCCGCTGAATCTCCGATGACACTGCGCGTCTCCCACGGTCCGGGAGGGCAGCCGCCGGGGAACGCGCCCAGCACGCAGAACAGCCGCATCGCGCCGCATGTCTCGTGGGGTTGCTTCCCCGGCTCCGCCGCGCGACGCGACGAAGCCTGCCCCCCAAAGATCATGCAGCCGAGCGGCTACACGAGAACCATGGAAACCGACGCCTGACGCGGTGTCAACCCGCCCCGGGCCGACGGCGGATCCCTGACGGAACGAGCCGCCGGTGTCGCCTCCCCACCTGGGGGAGGCGACACCGGAAGGGCCTCAGGCGGTGCGGCGCAGCAGCGCCAGGTACATCGCGTCGGTCCCGTGCAGGTGCGGCCACAGCTGCACGTCCGGCCCGTCGCCGAGCGCCGGGACGCCGGGCAGCAGCGGGCGCGCGTCGATCCACTCGACCCGGCCGTCCTCGGCCCGCAGCACGTCGTCCACGACCGCGCGGGTCTCCGCGAGGTGCGGCGAGCAGGTCGCGTAGCCGACCACGCCGCCGACCCGGGTGGCCTCGATCGCCGAGCGCAGCAGGTCCCGCTGGAGCGGGCCGAAGGCCGCGACGTCGGCCGGCCGGCGCCGCCAGCGCGCCTCAGGGCGGCGGCGCAGCGCGCCGAGGCCGGAGCACGGCACGTCGACCAGCACCCGGTCGAAGCCGCCGGACCGCCAGGCCGGGCGCGTCCCGTCGGCCGCGATCACGGTGTACGGGCCGGGGTTGCCGGCCAGCGCCCGCGCCACCAGCCGGGCCCGGTGCGGCTGCTTCTCGCTCGCGACCAGGGCCGCGCCCCGCTCGGCGGCGAGCGCGCCGAGCAGCGCGGCCTTGCCGCCGGGGCCGGCGCAGCCGTCCAGCCAGAGCCGGTCCGGCCCCTCCAGCGGCGCCGCCGCCAGCGCCAGTGCGACCAGCTGGCTGCCTTCGTCCTGAACGCCCGCCCGGTTCTCCTGCACCGCCGCGATCGATCCCGGGTCGCCGCCCTCGGCGAGCCGCAGCGCGAACGGGGACCAGCGGCCCGGCTCGGCCTCCGGCAGCGCCTCGGCGAGCTCGCCGACGGTGGCCCGGCCGGGGCGGGCGACCAGGGTGACCTCGGGCCGCTCGTTGTCGGCCCGCAGCAGCTCCTCCATCGCGGTGCGCCCGGAGGCGTCCGGCTGCCAGCGGCCGAGCGAGTCCCAGAGCGCGGAGACGACCCAGCGCGGGTGCGAGTGGACGACGGCCAGGTGGTCCTCGGCGTCCTTGTCGTACGGCGGGGCGACCTTCTCGATCCAGGCGTCCAGGTCGTGGGCGCTGATCCGGCGGAGTACGGCGTTGACGAACTTGGCCTTGCCGTCGCCGAGCACCACCCGGGCCAGTTCGACGGTCGCCGAGACGGCCGCGTGGCTGGGGATGCGGGTGGTGAGCAGCTGGTGCGCGCCGAGCGAGAGCACGTCCAGCACCGGCGGGTCGACCTTGCCGAGCGGCCGGTCGATGCAGGCGGCGATGACCGCGTCGTAGGTGCCCTGCAGGCGCAGGGTGCCGTAGACCAGCTCGGTGGCGAGGGCGGCGTCGCGCCGGTCCATGCCCTTCTGCTCGGCCTCGCGGAGCAGTGAGGGCAGGATCAGGTTGGCGTACGCGTCCCGCTCGTCGACGGCGCGCAGGGCGCGGAACGCGACGATCCGGGCCGGGTCCTTCTTCGGGCGGCGGTGCGGGCGGGGGGCGCGGTTGGTGCTGGGGGTGGTCACAGGTGCCTCAAGGTGCTGCGGTGGTTATCGACGAACTCGGACGAACAACAGATTTGAACGAACAAGGGCGATCTCAATCGATCTCAAACGAACAGTAGCGCCAAACCGGAGCGTCAGCCCCCGAGGCGCTCCCCCTCCTCCAGCCGCGCGCCCCGGGCCCAGTCGGCGGCCCGCATCTCCTTCTTCCCCTGCGGACGCACCTCCCCCAGCTCCACGTCGTGGCTGCCGGTGCCGACCCGGACGCTGTTCTTGCCCGCCATCGCGACCTCGCCCGGCGCCAGCTCGGCGGAGTCCGGCAGCAGCCGGACCGGCCCGGTGACCTTCAGCCGCTCGCCCCGGAACTCCGTCCAGGCGCCCGGCGCCGGCGCGCAGCCGCGCACGACCCGGTCGATCCGCAGCGCGGGGTGGCTCCAGTCGATCCGCGCGTCCTCGACGGTGATCTTCGGCGCGAGCGTGACGCCCTCGGCCGGCTGCGGCACGGCGTGCAGGGAGCCGTCCTCGATGCCGTCCATGGTGGCCGCGAGCAGTCGCGCGCCGGAGTGCGAAAGCCGGGTGAGCAGCTCGCCGCTGGTGTCGGCCGGGCGGATCTCCTCGGTGATCACGCCGTAGACCGGGCCGGAGTCCAGGCCCTGCTCGATCAGGAAGGTGGAGGCGCCGGTGACCTCGTCGCCGGCCAGCACCGCGTGCTGGACCGGGGCCGCGCCGCGCCAGGCCGGCAGCAGCGAGAAGTGCAGGTTGACCCAGCCGTACTCGGGGATCTCCAGCGTGCCGGGGCGCAGCAGGGCGCCGTAGGCGACCACCGGGCAGCAGTCGGGCGCGAGTTCGGTGAGCCGGGCGACGAAGTCCGGGTCGCTCGGCTTCACCGGCTTGAGGACCTCGATCCCGGCCTCCTCGGCGCGCTGGGCGACGGGGCTGGCGACCAGCTTGCGTCCGCGCCCGGCCGGAGCGTCCGGGCGGGTGACCACCGCGACGACCTCGTGCCGGTCCGAAGCGAGCAGGGCGTCCAGGGCGGGAACGGCGACCTCGGGGGTGCCGGCGAAGACGAGTCGCATCAAGGGCCTTTCTGCAAAAAGAAGTTCGAGGAGCCGGCGGAACCCGACCGGAGTCGGCGGGGAGCCGGCGGACGTCGACCGAGCCCGGCCGACGTCAGCGGAGATCAGCCGGAACCGGCGGAAGTCAGCGGGCGGAACCGAAGGTGCTGTGCGGCGAGACCTTGACCACCGGAGCCGACCCGCCGTCCCAGTCCGCCTCCCGGATCGCCTTCAGCGCGGCCTTGCGCTGCTCGCGGTCGAGCCGGTCGATGAAGATGATGCCGTCCAGGTGGTCGGTCTCGTGCTGGATGCACCGGGCGAGCAGCTGAGTGCCCTCCAAGGTCACCGGATCGCCGTACATGTTGAAGCCCCTGGCCACCACGCCGTACGCGCGCTTGGTGTCGTAGCGCAGGCCGGGCAGCGACAGGCAGCCCTCGGGGCCGTCCTGCTCCTCCTCGCTCAGCGACAGGTCCGGGTTGATCAGGTGCCCGGTGACGCCGTCCACGTGGTACGTGAACACCCGCAGGGAGACGCCGAGTTGGGGCGCGGCGAGGCCGGCTCCGGGAGCGTCCAGCATGGTGTCGGTGAGGTCGTGGACCAGCTTGCGCAGTTCCTTGTCGAAGGTGGTCACCGGCTTCGCGGTGGACCGCAGAACGGGGTCTCCGAAGAGACGGATCGGCTGGATCGCCACGGGGTACGGGCTCCTGTCCGTAGGGGCGCGGGCTGCGGTCGGCCGCTGGTTCACCCGCCAGTCTATGCAACCCGTACGGCCGTCCGCCGGGGGCTTCCCCGGGGCCCGGATCGGCGGCCGGCACGGCCCGACTGTGCCCAGCCGCGTTACCCCGGCCCCCGCTTCGGCGTTGGTCAAGAGAGATTGACCGGGCCGGGCGCACGGGACACCGCGTGCCGGCCGAGCCGAACCGTACGGAAGGTGGCACGTAGGCCATGGCCGAGCAGATCAACCACGACGCACGGGCGCGGGCGAGCCTGCACCTGCTGGTGCGGGACATCGAGCGGGTGAGGCGGCAGGTCGACGCGCTGCGGACGCTCACCGCTCAACTGGGCAACGTCTACCGTCCGCGCCGACCGAGCACCTCGGCCGGCTTCGTGGTGTACGGGCGGGCGCCGGCGCCGACCGTGCGCCTGGCGCAGGAACTGCGGGAGAGCGTGGAGACCCTGGTGGCGGCGGCGGTCGAGTTCGACCGGGCGCTGGGCTTCTCCTGGGACTCGGTGGGCTCCGCCCTCGGGGTCACCAAGCAGGCCGTGCACCGGCGCTACGGCATGCGCCGCCCGACCAGCGAGCTCCTCGCCGCGAGCGGTGGCGTCCCGGGCCAGAGCCGCCCGGACCGCGTCGACGAGCTGCCCCCGGCCGTCGAGCGCACCGGTCTGGCCACGACCGTCCCGGCGGCCCGCCAGGGCGGCCTGGACCGCAGCAGCCTGGACCGCGGCGCCCTGGAGCGCAGCACGATGGACCGCAGCACGATGGACCGCACCGCGATCGAGCGGGCGACGATCGACCGCACCGCGATCGACCGCGGCCCGATGGAGCGCACCCCCGTCGACCGCGGCACGCCCGACCGCGGCACCCCCGCCGACCGCCCCCAGGCGGACCGACCCGGCATCCCGCTGCGCGGCTGACCGAGCCGCCGCAGCCGGGCCGTCCGGGGCGGGGTGGCCCACTCACCCCGCCCCACCCGCCCACCGGGCCCGAAGCCCACCGGACCACCACCCCCGACCCCGACCAAGGCCCAAGCACCGACCCCGACCCCGACCCCGACCAAAGCCCCGAGACCCGACCAAGGCCCGGACCAGGCCCCCGAGCAGCGCTCCGGCCGACGCCGCTCAGCCGATGTCCGTCGGATCCACCCGCACCCGCACCGGCTCCGCCGTCCGCAGCGCGATCCGCGCGATCTGCGCCGCCTTGAGCGCAGCCGCCAGCGCCGCCCCCTGCCCGGGCGGCACCCGCAGCAGTGCGCGTTCCTGCTCCTCCCCCCGCAGCGCCGGTACCGGTACCGGCCCGAGCACGTCCGCCCCCTCGGGCAGCCGGATCAGGTTCAGCAGGTCCGTCACCGCCGAGGGGGTCCCGCTCACCGAGGCCATCCGGGAGACCGGCGGGAAGTGCAGCTGGGCCCGTTCGTCCCGTTCCAGCCCGGCGTGCCCCAGCGGGTCCCAGCGCACCAGCGCCTGTACCGGACGGGCCGAGGGCTCGGCCACCACGACCACCGTCCCGCCGTCCGTCGAGGGCCGCACCAGCGCGGCCGCCGCGAGCCAGAGCCGCAGCGTCTCCTCCCCCGCCCGCAGGTCGGGCCGGCCGAGCAGCGCCCAGCCGTCCAGCAGCAGCGCGGCCCCGTACCCGCCGCCGCCCTCCACGACCGGCTCCGCACCGGGTGTGGAGATCACCAGTGAGGGCTCGTCGGGCACGGTGGTGAGCACCGCTTCCCGGCCCGAGGTCCGCACCGGGAGGCGCGGGAACGCCTTGCCGAGTTCCTCCGCCGTCCGCCGGGCCCCGACCACCTGGGCCCGCAGCCGGAAGGACCCGCACTCGGGGCAGTGCCAGTCGTTCTCCGCCTCCCCGCACCAGCCGCAGCACAGCGGGGCGTCCGCCGAGGGCGCCTCCAGCGGCCCTTCGCAGCGCCGGCAGCGCGCGGGGGTCCGGCAGCGCCCGCAGGCCAGCCGGGGCACGTAGCCGCGCCGGGGCACCTGGATGAGCACCGGGTGCCCGGCGGCCAGCGACTCCCGGGCGGCCTCCCAGGCCACCGAGGGCAGCCGGGCGGCCTGGGCGGCGGCGTCCCGGTGCTGGTCCTGGTCGGTGACGGTCCGCACCCGGGGCGCGACCTGCCGCACCGTCTCCCGGTCCGCGACCAGCGGGCGCGCCCAGCCGGTGCTGACCAGCTGGGCGCCCTCCACCGTCACCGCGTGCCCGCCGAGCAGCACCGCCGCGCCCTCCTCGGCGGCGCGCAGCAGCGCCACCTCGCGCACGTGCGGGTGCGGGGCGCGCGGGTCGCTGTGGCTGCCGTCCCCGTCCGACCAGACGACGACCAGCCCGAGGTCCCGGACCGGCGCGAACATGGTGGCCCTGGTCCCGATCACCGCGTGCACCGAGCCGCGGCTCACCGCGAGCCAGCGCTTGTAGCGCTCGCGCGGGCCGAGGTCGGCCTCCAGCGCCACGTGCATCCCGGGGCCGAGCAGTTCGGTCAGCGCCTGGTCGACCCGGGCCACCGAGCGCCCCTCCGGGAGCACGACCAGCGCGCCGCGCCCGCCGGCGAGGGTCGCGGCCACCGCCCGGGCGATCTCGTACGGCCAGCCGGGGCCGGGCAGCGCCGCCCAGACCGCGCGCGGTGCGCCGCCCCCGGCGAGCGCGGCGAGGAAGTCGGGCCCGGCCGGGTAGCGCTGCCAGCCGCCGGGGGCCGGGGCGGCCGGGCGCGGCAGCGGCGGCGGCGAGGGCTCGGCCTCGGCCTTGGCGTGCCGGGGCGGGACGGCCAGCTGGAGCACGTCGGCCAGTGTCCCGGCGTACCGGTCGGCGACGGTCCGGCACAGCCGCAGCAGCTGCGGGGTGAGCACGGGCTCGGGCGAGAGCACCTGGGCCAGCGGGGCGAGCGGTCCGGCGAAGTCGCTCTTCTCCAGCCGGGCGACGATGAACCCGTCGTGCAGTTCGCCGCCCTCACGCTGGCCCTTCACCACCCGGGCCCCGAAGCGCACCCGCACCCGTACTCCGGGCTGGGCCTCCTCGGCCATGGCGGCCGGCACCTCGTAGTCGAAGAGCTTGTCGATGGTGAGCACGCCCTTGTCCACCACGACCCGGGCCACCGGCAGGTGCTCGGCCCGCTTGGCCCCGTGCCAGGTGCGCGGCTTGGCCCGCTTGACCGTCTCCCGGATGAACGCCAGCTGCTCCGGCTCGGCGGCCCCGTTCTCCCCTGTGCTGCTCATCGCCACCAAGTACTAC
Organism: Kitasatospora sp. NPDC048715; assembly: GCF_043198905.1. Lineage (NCBI taxonomy): Bacteria > Bacillati > Actinomycetota > Actinomycetes > Kitasatosporales > Streptomycetaceae > Kitasatospora > Kitasatospora sp. NPDC048715. The sequence goes on from NZ_JBICVH010000003.1 coordinate 309,943, forward strand.
CAGGTCACACCGACAATGCACGAAGCGGCGCCCACCCCCGTTCGGGGGCGGGCGCCGCTTCAGGCGCTACGGGCGCACGGGCCGCGGGCGCGCGCGCCACTGGCGACGGGCCGCGGGCGCGGGCGCCGCGGACGTCAGTCCTGGACGGCGGCCTTCAGCTGCTCCACCCGGTCGGTGCGCTCCCAGGTGAACTCCGGCAGCTCACGGCCGAAGTGGCCGTACGCCGCGGTCTGCGAGTAGATCGGGCGCAGCAGGTCCAGGTCGCGGATGATCGCGGCCGGACGCAGGTCGAAGACCTCGGAGACGGCCTTCTGGATGGTGAGGACCGGCACGGTCTCGGTGCCGAAGGTCTCCACGAACAGGCCGACCGGCTCGGCCTTGCCGATCGCGTACGCGACCTGCACCTCGGCGCGGCGGGCGAGGCCGGCGGCGACGATGTTCTTCGCCACCCAGCGCATCGCGTACGCGGCCGAGCGGTCCACCTTGGACGGGTCCTTGCCGGAGAAGGCGCCGCCGCCGTGGCGGGCCATGCCGCCGTAGGTGTCGATGATGATCTTGCGGCCGGTGAGGCCGGCGTCGCCCATCGGGCCGCCGATCTCGAAGCGGCCGGTCGGGTTGACCAGCAGGCGGTAGCCCTCGGTGGTCAGCTTGATGCCCTGCTCGGCCAGCGCCTTCAGCTCCGGCTCGACCACGAACTCGCGGATGTCCGGGGTGAGCAGCGACTCCAGGTCGATGTCGCTGGCGTGCTGGGTGGAGACGACGACGGTGTCCAGGCGGACGGCCTTGTCGCCGTCGTACTCGATGGTGACCTGGGTCTTGCCGTCGGGGCGCAGGTAGGGGATGGTCCCGTTCTTGCGCACCTCGGTCAGGCGGCGGGAGAGGCGGTGCGCCAGGGTGATCGGCAGCGGCATGAGCTCGGGCGTCTCGTCGGACGCGTAGCCGAACATCAGGCCCTGGTCACCGGCGCCCTGCTTGTCCAGGTCGTCCTCGTCGCCCTCGACACGGGCCTCGTACGCGGTGTCGACGCCCTGCGCGATGTCGGGCGACTGGGCACCGATGGACACCGAGACGCCGCAGGAGGCGCCGTCGAAGCCCTTCTTGGAGCTGTCGTAGCCGATCTCCAGGATCTTGTCCCGGACGAGCTGGGCGATCGGCGCGTACGCCTTGGTGGTCACCTCGCCGGCCACGTGCACCTGGCCGGTGGTGATGAGCGTCTCCACGGCGACCCGGGACGTCGGGTCCTCCCGCAGGAGAGCGTCAAGGATGGTGTCGCTGATCTGGTCAGCGATCTTGTCGGGGTGTCCCTCGGTCACGGACTCCGAGGTGAACAGGCGGCGAGACACAGCGCTCCCTGGGGTTGCAGCGGCTGCTGACTGAAGTTCCCCGGGGCGACCCGGGGAACTCCGGAAAGACTTGATTCCTGGAGTCTAACGGTCTGGTTCCGCCGAACGTCACCCGCTTCAGGAATTCTCGACCGCCGCGCGAGCGGTTCCGATCAGTTGCCGCCCGTTTCCAGCCGCTTTGCGACCAGATCCCAGACCACGTCCGCGAGCGCCTCCTTCGGGCCCACCGGAACGGCCGTCTCACTGCCGTCCGAGCCCAGTACCACGGCCTCGTTGACGTCGGTGCCGAAGGCCTTGCCGTTGCCCACCTCGTTCACCACGAGCAGGTCACAGCCCTTGCGGGCGAGCTTGGCCCGACCGTTGGCGAGCACGTCGTCGGTCTCCGCCGCGAAACCCACCACGAGTTGACCCGAACGGGCCCGGTGGGCCGACAGTTCGGCCAGGATGTCCGGATTGCGGACCAGTGCGACGGGTGCCGGCTCGACGCCCTCGACCTTCTTGATCTTGCCGGTCGCGTACTCGGCGGGCCGGAAGTCCGCCACCGCCGCGGCCATCACCACGGCGTCCGCGTCCTTGACCGCCTTCAGCGCCGCCTCGCGCAGCCCCAGCGCGGTCGACACGTGCACCACGTCCACCCCGGCCGGGTCCGGCAGCTCGGCGTTGGCCGAGAGCAACGTCACCCGGGCCCCGCGCGCCGCGGCCGTCACGGCGAGCGCGTAGCCCTGCTTGCCGGAGGACCGGTTGCCCAGGTAGCGCACCGGGTCCAGCGGCTCGCGGGTGCCGCCGGCCGAGACCACCACGTGCCGTCCCGCCAGGTCGGTCGGCACCGCCCCGCCGCGGCGCAGCACGGCCCGGCAGGCGTCGAAGATCGCCGACGGCTCGGGCAGCCGGCCCTTCCCGGTGTCCTTGCCGGTCAGCCGCCCGACGGCCGGCTCCAGCACGATCACGCCCCGGCGGCGCAGCGTGGCCACGTTCTCCCGGGTGGCCGGGTGCTCCCACATCTCGGTGTGCATGGCGGGCGCCACCACGACCGGACAGCGGGCGGTGAGCAGGGTGTTGGTGAGCAGGTCGTCGGCGAGGCCGTGGGCGGCCTTGGCGATCAGGTCGGCGGTGGCCGGGGCGACCACCACCAGGTCGGCCTGCTGCCCGATCCGCACGTGCGGCACCTCGTGGACGCGCTCCCAGGTCTCGGTGGCGGCCGGGCGGCCGGACAGCGCCGCCCAGGTCGCCTCGCCGACGAAGTGCAGCGCGGCGGCGGTCGGCACGACGGTGACCTGGTGGCCGGACTCGGTGAAGCGGCGCAGCAGCTCGCACGCCTTGTACGCGGCGATCCCGCCGCTCACGCCGAGGACCACGCGGGGGGCGTCCGCACTCAGGGTCATCTACCGGCCTTTCTCCGCCTCGGGAACGCATAACGCATCGGGAACGCGTCGCGGCCGTGCCGCGAACGCGCCCACCCTACGGCCCCCCGGCCGGCCCCCGCACCGCGCCCTGCCCTCCGGCGAGCGCCGGAGGGTCGCCGGCGAGCGCCGAAGGTCCGTCGGGGAACACCCGAGGGCCGCGGGGAACGCCGAAGGGCCCGGCGGAAACGATTCCGCCGGGCCCTTCCGAAACTCTGCGACTGCCTCAGGCAGCCTCGATCGCCTCGGCGGTCAGCATGCCCGCGTTGATCTCGCGCAGCGCGATCGACAGCGGCTTCTCGTGCACGTGGGTGTCGACCAGCGGGCCGACGTACTCCAGCAGGCCCTCGCCGAGCTGGGAGTAGTACGCGTTGATCTGGCGCGCGCGCTTGGCGGCGTAGATCACGAGGCTGTACTTGGAGTCGGTGGCCTCGAGCAGCTCGTCGATCGGCGGGTTGATGATGCCCTCGGGCGCGGTCATGGAAGAGGACACGCTAAAACCTTCCGAAAGGGTGGAAAAGACAGACAGGTCAGGCTACACCGAGCAAGGCTAGCAGTTCGGCCGCTACCTGCTCGACGGAGGTGTTGACAAGGGTCGTGTCGAACTCGGGCTCGGCCGCGAGCTCGACCTTGGCCGCCTCCAGCCGCTTCTCGATCACGTCCTGCGGCTCGGTGCCCCGGCCGGTCAGCCGGCGGACCAGCTCGTCCCAGCTCGGCGGAGCCAGGAAGACCAGCTGCGCCTCGGGCATCGACTCGCGCACCTGCCGGGCGCCCTGGAGGTCGATCTCCAGGAGCACCGGCTCGCCGCGCTCCAGCTTCTCCTGCACGGCCGCGCGCGGGGTCCCGTAACGGTTCCCGGCGAACTCGGCCCACTCCAGCAACTCGCCGTTGGCGACCAGCTTGTCGAACTCGTCGTTGTCGACGAAGTGGTACTGGACCCCGTTCTTCTCGCCCGGCCTCGGGCGCCGGGTCGTCGCCGACACCGAGAGCCAGACCTCGGGGTGCATCTTCCTCATATGAGCGACGACCGTGCTCTTGCCGACCCCCGAAGGGCCGGAGAGCACGGTCAGCCGCGGACGCTCACTCATGCACCGATTATCCCGGATCGCGGGGGATCCTGGGACCACGGGGGCACGGTCAGGCGGCGCCACCGCCGAACTCCCGCTCCAGGGAAGCGATCTGGTTCGTACCGAGGCCGCGGACGCGCCGGCTCTCGCTGATGCCGAGGCGCTCCATGATCTGCTTGGCACGGACCTTGCCGACGCCCGGAAGGGACTCCAGCAGGGCCGAGACCTTCATCTTGCCGATGACGTCGTTGTCGGCCTTTCCGGCCTTGATCACCTCGTGCAGGGAGGCGCCGGAGTGCTTGAGCCGGTTCTTGACCTCGGCGCGCTCCCGGCGAGCCTCGGCGGCCTTGGCGAGCGCGGCGGTGCGCTGTTCAGGGGTAAGGGGCGGAAGGGCCACGCCGTTCACCTCAGGGTGTGGATGGATGGATTGAGCTAGGACTGGTTCGGTACCGAGGACACCGTCCGCAAGGGGAACCACAAGGCCCTGACCTGCGGGAGCCACCGAAATAGCGGCTCGCCGATGACCTATCGCCGGACACTACCCGGATTGCGGCGCCACGTCAGGAAAAGAACACGAAAAGTCCTGGTCAGCCAAGGCCGACCAGGACTTTCCAGGGCAAAATGACCGCGATTGCGAGACTTTGGCGGTGCCGATGTGACGGCGCTCACGTCGCTTCGACGGCCACCGCGCGGTCCTGCGGACACTCCGCAGGGTCACCGCGCGGCTACCTGAAGGACGGGTTCCGCTACTTGACGGCGTCCGCGAACTCGCCGACGAAGCGCTCCGCCGCCTCCCGAAGCGCCGGCACCGAGGGGCCGTGCCTGAGCACGTCCCGGCTGACGCTCGGCACCACGTTGATCACCGAGGCGCCGAACACCCGCGGCAGGTCGGCCATGGTCGCGCCCTGGGCGCCGATCCCGGGGGCCAGCAGCGGGCCGTTGATGGCCAGTTCCACGCCCGCGTCGGCCAGCGTCGCGCCGACCACCGCGCCGAAGGAGCCGAGCGGCGCGGCGCCCTCGTTCTCGGCCGCCAGCTGACGCAGCACCGAGGCCGCGACCGGCTCGCCGTCCGCGCCCACCGCGCGCTGCACCTCGGCGCCCTCCGGGTTGGAGGTGAGCGCCAGCGCGAACACGCCGCAGCCCTGCTCCCGGGCCAGGTCCAGGGCCGGGCGCAGCGAGCCGAAGCCCAGGTACGGGCTGACCGTCAGCGCGTCCGAGAACAGCGGGCTGCCCGGCGACAGGAAGGCCTCGGCGTACGCGGCCATGGTGGAGCCGATGTCACCGCGCTTGGCGTCCATCAGGACCAGCGCGCCGGCCGCCCGGGCCTCCTCGACGGTCTTCTCCAGCACCGCGACGCCCTTGCTGCCGAAGCGCTCGAAGAAGGCCGCCTGCGGCTTGAGCACGGCCACCCGGTCGGCCAGCGCCTCGACCACGGTGCGGCTGAAGGTCTCCAGCCCGGCGAGGTCGTCGCCGAGCCCCCAGGCGGCGAGCAGGGAGGCGTGCGGGTCGATGCCGACGCAGAGCTGGCCGCGGGTGTCGAGGGCCTGGCGCAGCCGGGCGCCGAACGGGGCGAGGGTCATGTCGTCTCTTTCCGGAGGGGTGGGGAGGGGGTTCAGGAGCTGCGCACGGCGCTGCCGACGGCGTCGGCCAGGCTGCGGAAGCCGCCCGCGCGGACCTTGGCGGACAGGCCCTTGTGGATCCGCCGGCACCAGAACGGGCCCTCGTAGATGAAGGCGCTGTAGCCCTGGACCAGGTCGGCGCCGTGGACGATCCGCTGCCAGGCGTCCTCGGCGGTCTCGATGCCGCCGACCGAGACCAGGGTCAGCCGGCCCTCGGTGCGGGCGCGCAGCCGCTGGAGCACCTCCAGGGCACGGGCCTTGAGCGGGGCGCCGGACAGGCCGCCCATGCCGATCTCCGCGACCCGCCCGGCGTCGGTGCGCAGGCCCTCGCGGCCGATCGTGGTGTTGGTGGCGATGATGCCGTCCAGGCCCAGCTCCAGGGCGAGGTCGGCGACCGCGTCGACGTCCTCGTCGGCCAGGTCGGGGGCGATCTTGACCAGCAGCGGCACGCGGTGGGCGGTGCTGCGGTCGGCGGCCTCGCGGACGGCGGCGAGCAGCGGCCGCAGGTGGTCCACGGCCTGGAGGTTGCGCAGCCCGGGGGTGTTCGGCGAGCTGACGTTGACCACCAGGTAGTCGGCGTACTTGGCCAGCCGCTCGGTGGACTTCACGTAGTCGGCGACGGCGTCGGCCTCCTCGACCACCTTGGTCTTGCCGATGTTGACGCCGATCACGGGGGTGGAGCTGGTGTGCGGGCGGGCGGCCAGCCGGGCCGCGACCCGGGCCGAGCCCTGGTTGTTGAAGCCCATCCGGTTGATCAGCGCGCGGTCCTCGACCAGGCGGAACAGCCGGGGCGCCGGGTTGCCGGGCTGGGGCTCGCCGGTGACGGTGCCGATCTCGACGTAGTCGAAGCCGAGCATCGACAGGCCGTCGATGCCGACGCCGTTCTTGTCGAAGCCGGCCGCCAGGCCGAACGGGCCGGGCAGGTCGAGGCCGAGGGCGCGGGTGCGCAGGGCCCGGTCGCGCGGGGCGAGCACCAGCCGCACCAGGGTGCGCAGGCCGGGCACCGAGGAGCCGAGGCGGATCCAGAAGAAGGCGAGGTGGTGGGCCTTCTCGGGGTCCATCTTCTTGAAGACCAGGTCGAACAGAAGCTTGTACAAGGGTGGTTCAACTCCCGGAGCGGAGAGAGCAGACGGGCGCGGGCGCCGCCCGTCGGAGGAAGGGTGGCGGTGGGTGACGGGCGGGGCGGTCATGGCAGTGGGGGGCACCCGGCTGTTCCGGTGCCCCCCACTGCGGTGGTGCTACTTGCGGCCGGCGTTGATCAGCTCGGCGTGCTCCTGGAGCGACATCACCCCGACCTCGTCGCGCAGCAGCGCGTCCATGCCCTGCACGGCCGCGCCCATCGCCTGGACGGTGGTCAGGCAGGGCACCGCGCGGGCCACGGCCGCGGTGCGGATCTCGTAGCCGTCGAGGCGGCCGCCGGTGCCGTACGGCGTGTTGATGATGAGGTCGACCTCACCGTCGTGGATCAGCTGGACGATGGTCCGCTCGCCGTTCGGGCCCTCGCCCTCGCTGTGCTTGCGCACCAGCGTGGACGGGATGCCGCCGCGCTGGAGCACCTCGGCGGTGCCGGCGGTGGCGAGCACCTCGAAGCCGAGGTTGACCAGCGCGCGGGCCGGGAAGACCAGGTTGCGCTTGTCCCGGTTGGCCACCGAGACGAAGACCTTGCCCTTGGTCGGCAGCGCGCCGTACGCACCGGACTGCGCCTTCGCGTAGGCGGTGCCGAACACCTTGTCGATGCCCATGACCTCACCGGTCGAGCGCATCTCCGGGCCGAGCACCGTGTCCACCCCGCGGCCGTGGATGTCGCGGAAGCGGCTCCACGGCATCACGGCCTCCTTGACCGCGATCGGCGCGTCGGCGGGCAGCGTGCCGCCGTCGCCCTCGGCCGGGAGCAGGCCCTCGGCGCGCAGCTCGGCGATGGTGGCGCCGAGCGAGATCCGGGCGGCGGCCTTGGCCAGCGGCACGGCGGTCGCCTTGGAGGTGAACGGGACGGTGCGGGAGGCGCGCGGGTTGGCCTCCAGCACGTAGAGGATGTCGCCGGAGAGGGCGAACTGGATGTTGATCAGACCGCGGACGCCGACACCGCGCGCGATGGCCTCGGTGGAGGTGCGCAGGCGCTTGATGTCGTGGCCGCCGAGGGTGATCGGGGGCAGCGCGCAGGCGGAGTCGCCGGAGTGGATGCCGGCCTCCTCGATGTGCTCCATGACGCCGCCGAGGTAGAGCTCGGTGCCGTCGTAGAGCGCGTCGACGTCGATCTCCACCGCGTCGTCGAGGAAGCGGTCGATGAGCACCGGGTGCTCGGAGATCAGGCCGGCGTGGCGCTCCAGGTAGGAGGCGAGCGAGGCCTCGTCGTAGACGATCTCCATGCCGCGGCCGCCGAGCACGTAGGACGGGCGGGCGAGCACGGGGTAGCCGATCTCGTCGGCGATCGCCTTGGCCTCCTCGAAGGAGAAGGCGGTGCCGTGCTTGGGGGCCGGCAGGCCGGCGTCGCGCAGGACGCGGCCGAAGGCGCCGCGCTCCTCGGCGAGGTCGATCGCCTCGGGCTGGGTGCCGACGATCGGCACGCCGTTGTCCTTGAGCGCCTGGGCCAGGCCCAGCGGGGTCTGGCCGCCGAGCTGGACGATCACACCGGCGAGCGGGCCGGCCTGCTGCTCGGCGTGGACGATCTCCAGCACGTCCTCCAGGGTGAGCGGCTCGAAGTAGAGCCGGTCGGAGGTGTCGTAGTCGGTGGAGACGGTCTCCGGGTTGCAGTTGACCATGACGGTCTCGTACCCGGCCTCGGCGAGCGCGAAGGAGGCGTGCACGCAGGAGTAGTCGAACTCGATGCCCTGGCCGATGCGGTTCGGGCCGGAGCCCAGGATGATCACGGCGGGCTTGGTGCGCGGGGCGACCTCGTTCTCCTCGTCGTAGGACGAGTAGAAGTACGGGGTCTTGGCGGCGAACTCGGCGGCGCAGGTGTCGACGGTCTTGAACACCGGGCGGATGCCGAGGGCGTGGCGCACCTCGCGGACCACGTCCGGCTTCAGGCCGCGGATCTCGCCGATCTGCTGGTCGGAGAAGCCGTGCCGCTTGGCGTGGCGCAGCAGGTCGGGGGTGAGCTCGGCGGCCTCGGCCAGCTCGCCGGCGATCTCGTCCAGCAGGAAGAGCTGGTCGACGAACCACGGGTCGATCTTGGTGTACTCGAAGACCTCCTCCGGGGTGGCGCCGGCCCGGACGGCGTCCATCACGGTGTTGATCCGGCCGTCGGTCGGCACGACCGCCTTGGCCAGCAGCTCCGCCTTGTCGCCGACGGGGCCGGTCCAGGAGAACTGGGAGCCCTTCTTCTCCAGCGAGCGCAACGCCTTCTGCAGCGCCTCGGGGAAGTTGCGGCCCATGGCCATGGCCTCGCCGACGGACTTCATGGTGGTGGTCAGGGTGGCGTCGGCGCTCGGGAACTTCTCGAACGCGAACCGCGGCACCTTGACGACGACGTAGTCGAGGGTCGGCTCGAAGGAGGCCGGGGTCTGCTCGGTGATGTCGTTGGGGATCTCGTCCAGGGTGTAGCCGACGGCCAGCTTGGCGGCGATCTTGGCGATCGGGAAGCCGGTGGCCTTGGAGGCGAGCGCCGAGGAGCGGGAGACCCGCGGGTTCATCTCGATGACGATGACCCGGCCGTCCTCGGGGTTGACCGCGAACTGGATGTTGCAGCCGCCGGTGTCGACGCCGACCTCGCGGATGACGGCGATGCCGATGTCGCGCAGGATCTGGTACTCGCGGTCGGTGAGGGTCATCGCCGGGGCGACGGTGATCGAGTCACCGGTGTGCACGCCCATCGGGTCGAAGTTCTCGATGGAGCAGACGACCACGACGTTGTCGTTCTTGTCGCGCATCAGCTCCAGCTCGTACTCCTTCCAGCCGAGGATGGACTCCTCCAGGAGCACCTCGGTGGTCGGCGAGAGGGTCAGGCCCTGGCCGGCGATGCGGCGCAGGTCCTCCTCGTTGTGGGCGAAGCCGGAGCCGGCGCCGCCCATGGTGAAGGAGGGGCGCACGACGACCGGGTAGCCGCCGAGCGTGTCGACGCCGGCCAGCACCTCGTCCATGGTGTGGCAGATGACCGAGCGGGCGGACTCGCCGTAGCCGATCTTGGCGTTGACGGCCTCGACGACGCCCTTGAAGAGCTCGCGGTCCTCGCCCTTGTTGATCGCCTCGACGTCGGCGCCGATCAGCTCGACGCCGTACTTCTCCAGCGTGCCCGCCGCGTGCAGCGAGATCGCGGTGTTGAGCGCGGTCTGGCCGCCCAGGGTCGGCAGCAGCGCGTCGGGGCGCTCCTTGGCGATGATCTTCTCGACGAACTCCGGGGTGATCGGCTCGACGTAGGTGGCGTCGGCGATCTCCGGGTCGGTCATGATCGTGGCCGGGTTGGAGTTGACCAGCACGACCCGCAGGCCCTCGGCCTTGAGGACCCGGCAGGCCTGCGTACCCGAGTAGTCGAACTCGGCGGCCTGGCCGATCACGATCGGGCCGGAGCCGATCACCAGGACGGACTTGATGTCACTGCGCTTAGGCACGCTGGCCCTCCATGAGCTTCACGAAGCGGTCGAACAGGTAGGCGGCGTCGTGCGGACCGGCGGCCGCTTCGGGGTGATACTGCACGCTGAAGGCGGGGACGTCGAGTGCCTGCAGGCCCTCGACCACGTCGTCGTTGAGGCAGACGTGGGAGACCTCGACCCGCCCGTAGGGGGTGTCGCTCACCTTGTCCAGCGGGGCGTTCACGGCGAAGCCGTGGTTGTGGGCGGTCACCTCGACCTTGCCGGTGGTGCGGTCCTGCACCGGCTGGTTGATGCCGCGGTGGCCGTACTTGAGCTTGTAGGTGCCGAAGCCCAGGGCGCGGCCGAGGATCTGGTTGCCGAAGCAGATCCCGAAGAACGGGGTCCCGCGCTCCAGCACGCCCTGCGCGACGGCGACCTGGTGGTCGGCGGTGGCCGGGTCGCCCGGGCCGTTGGAGAAGAAGACGCCGTCCGGGTTGACGGCGTAGACGTCCTCCAGGGTGGAGTTGGCCGGCAGCACGTGCACCTCGATGCCGCGCTCGGCCATCCGCTGCGGGGTCATCGCCTTGATGCCGAGGTCCAGCGCGGCGACGGTGAAGCGCTTCTCACCGATCGCGGGCACCACGTACGGCTCGGTGGTGGCGACCTCGGCGCACAGGTCGGCGCCCTTCATCTCGGGCGACTGCTGCACCCTGGCGAGCAGGGCGGCCGGGTCGGCCAGCGCCTCGCCGGAGAAGATGCCGCAGCGCATCGCGCCGCGCTCGCGCAGGTGGCGGGTCAGCGCGCGGGTGTCGATGCCGCTGATGCCGACGACGCCCTGGTTGACGAGCTCCTCGTCGAGCGGGCGCAGGGAGCGCCAGTTGGAGGCGACCCGGGCGGGGTCGCGCACCACGTAGCCGGCGACCCAGATCTGCTTGGACTCGTCGTCCTCGTCGTTCCAGCCGGTGTTGCCGATCTGCGGGGCGGTCATCACGACCACCTGGCGGTGGTACGACGGGTCGGTGAGGGTCTCCTGGTAGCCGGACATGCCGGTGTTGAAGACCGCCTCGCCGAAGGTCTCGCCGATGGCGCCGTAGGCCTGTCCGCGGAAGGTCCGGCCGTCCTCCAGGACGAGCACGGCAGGCACTCGTTCCCGCCGTTGGCGCTGCGTGGTGGGGGCAGGTGCGGTCATTGCGCGGCCTCTTCCGTCTTCGTCTTCGTACGTGTTGCGAGTAGAGCGATCGCCTCGACCCAGGCGGCGTGCTCGTCGGGGTGGTCGGCCCGGAAGCCGGAGTCCAGCTCGGTGCCCTCGTGCGCCCAGCTGACGACGAGCAGCCCGGAGGGGACGACCTTGCCGGCGATCCCGGAGTCCGTGCGGGCACCGGTCAGGTGCTCGGCCGGGATCCAGAAGTCGACGTCACCGGGGCGCTGCACCAGCAGGCCGTCCTCGCCGAGGGTGAGGTCGGCGCGGCTGCGGGTGCCCAGGCCGTGGGCGACGACCCGGTCGAGCCAGTTCCCGGCGGTGGTCGTGCCGTGGTACCGGCCGCTGGTCTCCAGGATGGTGCGCCCGGCGCGGTCCGGCACGGCCGGCAGCGGCGGGATGCCGGACTGCAGGGTGCGCCGCCAGTTCCAGCCCTGGCGCATCAGCCAGTAGACCAGGCCGATCACGATCAGCAGGCCGATGGACCAGCCGATGTAACCGGGCCAGTCGGTGACCTTCGCCTGCTCCTGGGCGAGCGTGGCGTGGAGCATCACTCCATGCCGCCCTGCTCGGCGAGCTCCCCGGCCAGCACGGTGGCGCGCCCGCGCAGGAACGTGGCGTGCACCCGTCCGGGCAGGTCCAGGCCCTTGTAGGGGGTGTTGCGGCTGCGGGTGGCGAAGCTGTCCGGGTTCACGGCTCCACGGTACGCGGGATCGAACAGCACCAGGTTGGCGGGCTCACCCACCGAGATCGGCCGGCCGTGGCCGCTGAGACGGCCGATCCGGGCCGGGCGGTGCGACATCCGGTCCGCGACGGCCTCCCAGTTCAGCAGGCCGGTGTCGACCATGGTCTGCTGCACGACCGACAGCGCGGTCTCCAGGCCGACCATGCCCATCGCGGCCACGGCCCACTCGCAGTCCTTGTCTTCGGCCGGGTGCGGCGCGTGGTCGGTGGCGACGGCGTCGATGGTGCCGTCGGCCAGCGCCTTGCGCAGCGCCTGGACGTCCTCGGCGGTGCGCAGCGGCGGGTTCACCTTGTACACCGGGTCGTAGGTGCGGACCAGCTCGTCGGTGAGCAGCAGGTGGTGCGGGGTCACCTCGGCGGTGACGTCCCAGCCCTTGGACTTGGCCCAGCGGACGATCTCGACCGAGCCGGCGGTGGAGAGGTGGCAGACATGCAGCCGGGAGCCGACGTGCGCGGCGAGCAGCACGTCGCGGGCGATGATCGACTCCTCGGCGACGGCCGGCCAGCCGCCGAGCCCGAGCTCGCCGGAGACCTGGCCCTCGTTCATCTGGGCGCCCTCGGTCAGCCGCGGCTCCTGGGCGTGCTGGGCGACGACGCCGTCGAAGGCCTTGACGTACTCCAGGGCGCGGCGCATCAGCACCGCGTCGTCCACGCACTTGCCGTCGTCGGAGAAGACCCGGACGCCCGCGGCGGACTCGTGCATCGCGCCGAGTTCGGCGAGCTTCTTGCCCTCCAGGCCGACGGTGACGGCGCCGACCGGCTGCACGTCGCAGTAGCCGGACTCCTGGCCGAGCCGCCAGACCTGCTCGACCACGCCGGCGGTGTCGGCCACCGGGGTGGTGTTGGCCATCGCGTGCACGGCGGTGAAGCCGCCCATCGCGGCGGCCCGGGTGCCGGTGAGCACGGTCTCGGCGTCCTCGCGGCCGGGCTCGCGCAGGTGGGTGTGGAGGTCGACCAGGCCGGGCAGGGCGATCAGCCCGGTGGCGTCGATCTCGATGTCCGCCTCGACCGTCAGGCCGGTGCCGATCTCCTGGATCACGCCGTCGGCGAGGTGGAGGTCCTGCGGGTCGCCGCCCAGGATCTTGGCGTTGCGGATCAGGTAGCTGGTCACTGGGCGGTCTCCACGGAGTCGGTGCGGGTGGTGTCGGCGAGGGTGGCTCCGCCGAGCAGCAGGTACAGGACGGCCATCCGGACGGAGACGCCGTTGGCGACCTGCTCGATGGCGGTGCAGCGCGGCGAGTCGGCGACCTCGGCGGTGATCTCCATGCCGCGGACCATCGGGCCGGGGTGCATCACGATCGCGTGGTCCGGCAGCTGGGCCATCCGGCGGCCGTTCATGCCGTAGCGGCGGCTGTACTCGCGCTCGGTGGGGAAGAACGCGGCGTTCATCCGCTCGCGCTGCACCCGCAGCATCATCAGCGCGTCCGTCTTGGGCAGCACGGCGTCGAGGTCGTAGCTGATCTCGCAGGGCCAGTTCTCGACCCCGATCGGCAGCAGCGTGGGCGGGGCGACGAAGGTGACCTGCGCGCCGAGGGTGTTCAGCAGGTGGACGTTGGATCGGGCGACCCGGCTGTGCAGGACGTCGCCGACGATGGTCACGTGGCGCCCGGCCAGGTCGTTGCCGCTGCCCGGGTTGAGGTGGCGGCGCATGGTGAAGGCGTCGAGCAGCGCCTGGGTGGGGTGCTCGTGGGTGCCGTCACCGGCGTTGATCACACTGCCGTGCAGCCAGTCGGACTGGGCCAGCCGGGCCGGCGCGCCGGAGGCGTGGTGGCGGATGACCACCGCGTCGGCACCCATCGCCTGGAGGGTCAGCGCGGTGTCCTTGAGGCTCTCACCCTTGGAGACCGAGGAGCCCTTGGCGGAGAAGTTGATGACGTCGGCCGAGAGGCGCTTCTCGGCGACCTCGAAGGAGGTCTTCGTCCGGGTGGAGTCCTCGAAGAAGAGGTTGACGACGGTGCGGCCGCGCAGCGTGGGCAGCTTCTTCACGGCCCGGCCGGAGAGCTGGGCGAGCTCCTCGGCGGTGTCCAGGATCAGCAGCGCGTCGTCGCGGCTGAGATCGGCGGCGGAGACGAGGTGGCGCTTCACGCGGGTTACTCCGGGAGGTGCGGTTCGGAAGACTGGGGTGCCAGGGCCTGCGAGCTGCGGGCGGCGAAGTCGCGGTCGCCGACCAGGACGGCGTCCACGCCGTCGCTGTCGGACAGGCGCACCTGAACGGCCTCGCGCAGCGAGGTGGGGAGGTTCTTGCCGACGTAGTCGGCGCGGATCGGCAGCTCGCGGTGGCCGCGGTCGACCAGGACGGCGAGCTGGACGGCGCGCGGGCGGCCGATGTCGTTCAGCGCGTCGAGCGCGGCGCGGATGGTCCGGCCGGAGAAGAGCACGTCGTCGACGAGGATGACGAGCTTGCCGTCGATGCCGCCGGGCGGGATCTCGGTGTGCTCCAGGGCGCGGGCGGGCTTCAGCCGCAGGTCGTCCCGGTACATGGTGATGTCCAGGGTGCCCAGCGGGATCTCGCGCCCGGTGATCTGGGCCAGCCGGCCGTGCAGGCGGCGGGCGAGGTGGACGCCCCTGGTGTGGATGCCGAGCAGCACGACGTCCTCCGCGCCCTTGGCGCGCTCGACGATCTCGTGCGCTATCCGGGTGAGGACCCGGGCGATGTCCGTGCCGTCCAGCACCTGGTGCGGTGCCCGGGGCGTCGGTTCATGGTGTGTGGTCATGCCGAAGCGGACCTCCTTCCCCGCCTCACGGGACGGGTCTTAAAGGATGTCTGGGGACTGCCCCCGCCGACCGGGCGCGGGCTTCGGGCCATCCTAGCAGCGCGCCGGATCGCAAACAGACGGCCATCATTCCGCTTCCCGGGGTTAACACTCCGGACGCGCCGACGATGCGGGCCATTCGCACGACTGCCCCATTCGGCTTGACGCAACTACCTTACTCTACGTAACCTCACAGTGAGTTACGAGACGGACGTCGGACCCACCGGTAACGGCGTCGGCAATCGCCCGTGACCCACCACTGAACGCGAAGCAATCTCGTCCGGGGAGATCAATGTCCAGCGACTACGCGAAGCAACTCGGAGGCAAGCTCCGAGCGATCCGCACTCAGCAGGGTCTCTCCCTGCACGGTGTCGAGGAGAAGTCCCAGGGGCGCTGGAAGGCAGTCGTCGTCGGCTCGTACGAGCGCGGTGACCGTGCGGTCACCGTGCAGCGGCTGGCCGAACTGGCGGAGTTCTACGGCGTCCCGGTGCAGGAGCTGCTGCCCGGCGGTACGCCCGGCGGCGCGGCCGAGCCGCCGCCGCGCCTGGTCCTCGACCTGGAGAGACTGACCCAGGTCCCTTCGGAGAAGGCCGGCCCGCTGCAGCGCTACGCGGCGACCATCCAGAGCCAGCGCGGTGACTACAACGGAAAGGTGCTGTCGATCCGTCAGGACGACCTGCGCACCCTGGCCGTCATCTACGACCAGTCGCCGTCGATCCTCACCGAGCAGCTGATCTCCTGGGGCGTGCTGAACCCCGACGCGCGCCGCGCGGTGCGCGAGGAGGACGCGAGCTGAGGCTCACCGCACCGGCTCCCGCCGGCGGATCCAGGGACGACCCGGCCTGATTTCCGGTCGTACCCGCAAGCAGAAACGTCACGGCGCGGCTCCCCTGACCGGGGGCCGCGCCGCGGTGTCAGGGCCCCGGGACGGGGCCCCGCGGCGGAGCCGTCAGCAGACCGTTCCCAGGCCGTAGCCGGGCTGCGCCGCCACGCCGTCCAGCCGGACCGGCCGCTCGGCCGGCGCCCACTCCTGCCCGCCGCTCGACCAGGCCCAGGAGGCCTGCAGGTACTCCCCGCAGGAGGCGGCCGAACCCTGCGAGCCGTGCAGCACCGCGACGCCCGGCAGCTCCAGGGCCAGCCCGGTGCAGAGCACCGCGCAGACCAGCTCCAGGTCCTCGTCGTTGATCCGGACCACGCCGTCCTCCCACTGGAGGACCCGAGCCGCGGCGGTCAGCTTCCCGCCGGGCGCGTCCACCCGCAGGCGCAGCTCGTACACGCCGGCCCCCGCGCCGACCAGCATCCGGCGGAACACCTCGCCCCCGCGCTGGTAGGCGGCGCGCACCCAGGCGGCGTGCTCCTCGTCGGGCGCGCCCGCGCCCCCGTACAGGCCCCCGTCGAGCAGCAGGTCGGCGTGGCAGAGCGTCAGCCCGTTCTCCCGGGCGCGCACCAGGCGGGGCACGAAGTCCCCGGCCAGCTCCTCGCCCTGATAGGCCAGCAGCTGGGTCTGCAGGGCCGGGTTGACCAGGTAGCGGTCGCGGGCGGCGGGCTCGGCCGGGTCCAGCCCGTGCAGCACGCAGAACTCCTCGAAGTCCTGCGGGTGGAACATCCGGGCCCGGACGGTGTCGAACCGCTCCAGCGCCTCGGCCAGCAGCTCGGCGGTGTCGGCCAGGTAGCGCTCGTGGTCGGGGGCGTCGGAGATCCCCCAGGCGCGGGCCCGGGCGAAGTCCGCGGCGTTGGTCAGCACCCCGATGACAAAAGCCTGCTCGGCGCCGCCGGCCCGCTGTGGCCGGTGCGACGCCCGCACCGCGGGCCGCGAGCCGCCGGCGGTGCAGTCGGAGTTACGGCGGGCGCGACCCTTTTGACTCATCGGTGGCTCCTGGCTTCGGGGGTTGACGGTCCGCGGCACGCTCGCCGCTGACCGTCTTCCTCCCCATCCGCGCGCGCCGCACACGTACGGCGTGTCACAGGAATGTAACCACCGGTAATGCGGGGTCGCCGGGTCAGGCCCGGGGCGCCCGGGCCAGCTGGCGGGACTGCGCGACCAGGCGGCCGGACTCGTCCCAGACCTCCGCGTCCTCCTCGAAGTAGCCGCCGGCCAGGTTGCGGGTCGCGTGGGTGACCCGCAACCAGCCGGGCACGGGCCTGGCGCGCAGGTGGACGGTCAGCTCGATGGTGGGCGCCCAGCCCGGCATGCCGAGGTCGAAGGTGACCGGCGGCAGCGCGTCGGCGACCAGCAGGAGCAGCAGCGGGTCGGGCTCGCGGCCGTCGGCGAGCCGGAACCAGCCCTGGATCCGCCCGTTGCCGGAGGGCTGCCCGAGCGCCCAGCCGATGGTGGCCGGGTCCAGCCGCAGGTCGAACCGCTCCAGCAGGGCGGCCTGGGCGATCAGCTCCTTGGGCGCGTGCTCGACGCCGATGCACTGGTCCGGCGGCGGCAGCTGCGGCGGCCGCGCACTGGTGCGCACCTCGCCGTCGGCGGTGGCGAGGTCGCCGTGGCTGGCCACCACCCGCAGCCGCTCGACGCCGTCCTGGCTGAGCGAGGCGGTGCCGGTGGACAGGCCGCGGCCGGTGCGCAGCACCTCGGTGCGGACGGTGGCCGGGCCGGGGGTGGAGGCGGACAGGTAGTAACCGCTGATCGACACCGGGTCCGGGTGGGTGCCGTGCTCCAGCGACAGCGCGTGTCCGGCCACCGCGAGCAGCAGTCCGCCGTTCACCCCGCCGCCGATCTGCCAGCCGGCGCCGAGCTCGGCGTCGTAGCGGCCGGCCTCCTCGGGGTGCCTGGTCAGGGCGATGCCCTGGTCGAACTCGCTGCGGATCGCGGTGGTCATCTGGGGGGACCTGCCCTTCACGCGTGGTTCCGGACGTCAAGTTACTGACAAGTAGGGCCCCACCCTACGCCGACCGGGTGAAACGCGGAACGGCCGCCGGACACCTGTTCGGGTCCGACGGCCGTCCACGACGTCCACCTGTCTACCGGCGGATGCTCGGCTTCAGCTCCAGGAAGCGGGCGAGCATGCCGTTGACGAAGGCCGGGGAGTCGTCCGTGGAGAACTCCTTGGCGATCTCGACGGCCTCGTCCAGGACGACGGCGTCCGGGACGCCGTCCTCCCAGATCAGCTCGTAGGCACCGAGCCGCAGGACGTTGCGGTCCACGATCGGCATCCGGTCGAGCGACCAGCCGACGGAGTACTGCTCGATCAGGTCGTCGATGCGACGAGCGTGCTGGACGTACCCCTCGATGAGCTCCATGGTGTACTCACCGACCTGCGGGGTGCCCTCGTCGGGCCTGGGCTCGCGGGCGCGGGCCACCCAGTCGGCGAGGACCTGCTGCGGGTCGACCCCGCGGTGGTCGGCCTCGAAGAGGATCTGGAAGGCCCTGGTGCGGGCCTTGCTGCGTGCGGCCGACACGGACTTACTTCACCCGGCCGAGGTAGCTGCCGTCGCGGGTGTCGACCTTGACCTTCTCACCCTTGGTGACGAAGAGCGGCACCTGGATCTCGGCGCCGGTCTCCAGGGTGGCCGGCTTGGTGCCACCGGTGGAGCGGTCGCCCTGGACGCCCGGCTCGGTCTCGGCGATGGTCAGCTCGACCGCGGCCGGGAGCTCGATGTAGAGGACCGAGCCCTCGTTCTGCGCGACGAGGGCCTCGAAGCCCTCCAGCAGGTACTTGGCGGCGTCGCCAACGACCGACGGCTCGATGGTCAGCTGGTCGTAGGTGTCCATGTCCATGAACACGAAGTTCTCGCCGTCCTTGTACGAGAACTGCATGCCGCGCTTGTCGACGTTGGCGGTCTCGACCTTGGTGCCCGCGTTGAAGGTCTTGTCGACGACCTTGCCGGTCAGGACCTCCTTGAGCTTGGTACGCACGAAGGCCGGGCCCTTGCCGGGCTTGACGTGCTGGAACTCGACGACGGACCAGAGCTTGCCGCCCTCCAGCTTGAGGACCATGCCGTTCTTGAGATCGTTCGTGGAAGCCACGGGCGCACTAACTCCTGTATAGCTGTCAAGGAACCAAGGGATTGCGTCCTGCCTCCCACGGCCCCCGGGGGGCCGCGGTCACAGGGCGAGGAGCTCCTTGGTGGTGATGGTGAGCAGCTCGGGCCCGCCCTCTTCGAGGGGGCGCACGACGAGCGTGTCCTCGATCCGGACGCCGCCCCTGCCCGGGAGGTGGACCCCCGGACCGACGGTGACCGGCACGCGGCTGTCCAGTTTACCCATGTCCGACGGACCGAGGCGCGGCGCCTCCCGGATCTCCAGCCCGACGCCGTGGCCCACCGGGTGCGGGGAGGCCTCGGTGTGGCCGGCCGCCTCCAGGACCTGCCGGGCGGCCCGGTCGGGCACGCACTGCTCCACGCCCGGTCCGAGCGCCTCCCGCCCGGCCCGCTGGGCCCGGAAGACCAGCCGGTGCAGCTCCACCTGCCAGGGCGCGGGGGCCGCGCCGATCACGAAGGTGCGGGCGGTGGAGACGCCGTAGCCGCGGTACTGGGCGCCCATCACCACGGTCAGGAAGTCGCCCTCCTCCACCCGGCGGTCGGTGGGCTGGTGGGCGGCCTGGCCGGAGTGGCTGCCGGTGCCGACCGAGACCGGGAAGGCGGCCCGGTCGGCGCCGTGGTCGATCATCCGGCGCTCCAGCTCCATCGCCAGGTGCCGCTCGGTGCGGCCGACCAGGATCGACTCCAGCAGCTCGCCCAGCGCCTGGTCGGCGATCTCGGCGGCGATCCGCAGGTCGGCGATCTCGTGCTCGTCCTTGACCACCCGCAGCCGCTCGACCGTCTGGGCGAGGTCCACCAGCCGGGCCCCCTCGGTCAGGCCCCCCACCGCCCGGTGCCGGGTGACGGTCAGGTCGTGCTCCTCCACCGCCAGTCCCGACACCCCGGACCGCGCGGCGACGGCCGCGACGGCCAGCGCGGAGTCCGACCCGGCCGCCACCGGCAGCCGGGTGACGTCCGGGGCGATCAGGTGCTCCCCGGAGTCGTCCGGCGGCAGGTCGTCCGGCAGCGCGAGCAGCGCCCGCTCCCTGGTCAGCAGCAGGCTCGCCCCGCAGGGCGCGCAGCCCGTCAGGTACCGCACGTTCGCCGCGCGGGTGATCAGCGCCGCATCGGCCCCGGCCGCACTGCAGTGCTCCCTCACCCGCTCCCGCCGCCCCGCGTACGCATCCGCCATGCGTCGAGCCTACGAACCCCCGGCCCGAAGCGCCCGCCGAGCACCCCCGGCAGAACCCCCAATACCCCTTGCGCGCCCCCCTGCGCGACCGCGGCACCGTCCCCCTCGGGCCCTCACCCCGCCCCCCACGCAGCGTGCCGCCGAGGGGGCCCCGCACCCCCGGCGGCCCCTCGGACTCCTACCGGCCGCTACGCTCCGTCACGGATATGTCACTTCCGGTCCTGTGCGAGTGCGACCCGGTCGCCGGCCGGCACGTCGACTTCCGTGAGGAGCGCCGGCCCGGGGCGCACCAGGCCCCCCGGAACGCGCACGGCGCCTCCCCACCGCGGGGAGGCGCCGTTCCGGCGCGCGCGGGCAGGCCGCCGCTCGCGGCCGGGTGGCTCAGGAGCCCTCGGGCGTCCAGCGCTTCTCGACCCCGGCGAGCTTCCAGTACCCGATCGCGATCGCCCAGACGACCACGAACAGCCCGGCGATGGCGTAGCCGACGTTGTCCAGTGAGATGTCGGCGATGAAGCCGGTGACCGGGTCGGTCAGATCGAGCTTCTCGTGCAGCACCCCGACCAGCTCGATGGTGCCGATGACGAAGGCCACCGCGATCGACAGACCGGTGATGGTCAGGTTGTAGTACACCTTCCGCACCGGGTTGGCGAAGGCCCACTGGTACGCGAAGTTCATGAACGTCCCGTCCAGGGTGTCGAACAGGCTCATCCCGGCCGCGAACAGCAGCGGCAGGCAGACGATCGCGTACCAGGGCAGCCCGGAGGCGGCGCCCGAGCCGGCCATCACCATCAGGGTGACCTCGGTCGCGGTGTCGAAGCCCAGCCCCAGCACCATGCCCACCGGGAACATCTGCCCGGGCCGGGTGATCGAACGGGTCGCCCGGTTCAGCACCCGGGCCATGAAGCCGCGCGAGTCGAGGTGCGCCTCCAGCTCCTTCTCGTCGAACTTCCCGGCCCGCATCGAGCGGAACACCCTGAGGATGCCGAGCAGCGCCGCCAGGTTGAGCGCGCCGATCAGGTAGAGGAACACGCCGGAGGTGGTCGTCCCGATCACGCCGAGCCACTTGTGGGTGGCCGACTCGTCGTCCATCAGGGTGTTCGCCAGCTGCGCGCCGCCCGCCACCAGGGCGGCCATCAGCACCACCATCGAGGAGTGCCCGAGGGCGAACCAGAAGCCCACCGAGACCGGCCGCTTGCCGTCCGCCATCAGCTTTCTGGTGGTGTTGTCGATCACCGCGATGTGGTCGGCGTCGAAGGCGTGCCGCATCCCGAGGGTGTACGCGGTGATACCCAGGCCCACCCCGAAGACCTGGGTACCGACCGCGTACTTCTCGGGTGCGACCAGGAAGATCAGCGTGCCGAAGGCCACCACGTGCATGGCCACGATCACCGCCATCAGCCCGGCGGTACGGACGGTGTCCTCGCGCCGCCACTGGAAGCTGGGCAGCGCGGAGGGGGCCGGTTCGGCCCCGGCGGCAACGGTTTCGGGCAGGGTCATCTGCGGATCACGCTCCAGCACCTCGTGGAAAACCTCGTGAGATGCCGTGGCCGGTCTCCTGGCTGACGGGACACCCGCACCCGCCTTCCCAAGCGCACGAGGCGCCCAGTGGCTCCATGGGTACGGACGACGTTCCTCCGCGGACGGAGGAACGACCCGATCACAGTGGCGAGGGCCGCTCCGGGCTGGGACCCCTGAGGGTCCGTCACCGGTCTTCCCGAGCACCACGGCGGGGAACACCGTAGGGGTCACGCCCCGACCCGTGCAAGGTTGCGCACCTGCGCAGGTGTCCAGGATCACAGACCGCCGCCTGCGAGAATGTCCGCATGCATCTCGTACCGGCCGACCGCGCGGGCCACCGCACCATCGACGGGCACCGGGTCTGCGAGGCCATCGCCGCGATCGGCGACCCGGCCCACGTCCGGTCCTGGGCCGAGCGGTTCTCCCTGCTCGCCGACCCCGGCCGGCTCGCCCTGCTGCTCGCCCTCCACCGGGCCGGGCCGCTCGCCGTCACCGACCTCGCGGTCGCCACCGGCATGCGCGACCCCGCCGTCTCCCAGGCCCTGCGGCTGCTCCGCACGGCCGGCGTGGTCACCGGCGACCGGGACGGGCGCGTGGTGCGCTACCAGCTCGTGGACGAGGCCATGCGCCCCCTCCTCGACGAGTGCGCCGCCGGTGAACACCACGAGCCCACCGCGGCCACGGGCTGACCCACTGGCCCGGCCCCGGAACCGCGCCGCGGCCGGAGCGGATGAGTACGATCATGACGTGCCGTCCCGCCCCCACGCCTGGCCCGCCGACCGGTGGAACACCCGACCGGTCAGGGCCCGCGTGCTGGCGGTCGCCCGCACCCTCACCTCGGCCACCCGGGTCCTGGACGTCCTGACCCTGCTGAACCCGGACGGCATCGACCGGTACTTCACCGTCAACCCCGGCTCCGCCTTCGCCGACCGCGCCCTGGACGAGTACCTGCACGGCCTGCCCGGCTTCACCGTGCTGGACTGGGAGGACGCCGTCAGCCGCCGCTTCGACCTGGCCGTCGCCTGCGCCGTCCACTCCTCCATGCACCGGCTGGACGCCCGCCTCGTCGTCCTCCCGCACGGCGTCGGCTACAACCGGCTGGTCACCGAGTCCACCGGCGACACGGTCACCGCCGCCGGTCTGTCCCGCAACGAACTCACCCACCGCGGACGGGTGTTCGTGGACGTCCTCGGCCTCTCCCACCCCGAGCAGCTGGACCGGCTGCGGGTCTCCTGCCCCGAGGCGCTGGACGTCGCCCGGGTGGTCGGCGACCCCTGCTTCGACCGGATGCTCGGCAGCCGGCGCTCCCGCGACGGCTACCGCGCCGCACTCGGCGCCACCGGCGGCCGACGGCTCGTCGTCGTCAGCTCCACCTGGAGCGAGCACTCCTTGTTCGGCCGCCACCCGGACCTCCCCCGGCGGCTGGTCCGCCGGCTCCCCGCCGACGAGTACACGGTCGCCGTCGTCCTGCACCCCAACGTGTGGAGCCGCCACGACCCCGAGGCGCTGCTCGACGACGCCCGCCGGATGGGCCTGCGCCTGATCCCGCCCCACCAGGGCTGGCAGGCCGCGCTCGTCGCCGCCGACTGCGTGATCGGCGACCACGGCTCGGTCACCGTCTACGGCGCCGCCCTGAACCACCGCACCCTGCTCGTCGCCACCGGCGCCGCCGAACTCGACCCCCGCTCCCCCGGCTACGCCTTCGGCCAGGCAGCGCCCGTCCTCGACCCGGACGGGGACCTCGCCGCCCAGGTCGAACAGGCCCTCGCCCGGGACCCGGCCGACCTGAGCGCGATCACCGACCGCTCGCTCGCCCACCGCGGCGAATCCGCCCGGCTGCTGCGCCCGCTGCTGCACTCCTTCCTGGCCGGGCTGGACGAGCCCGGGGACGAACCGGCCCTGCCGCCCTACCCCAGGCCGGCCCCGTGCCCGGGCACCGTCGACCGGCCCACCGCCTACGACGTCGAGGGCCGGAGCGAGGGCACCGAGGTCAGCCTGCGGCGCTACCCCTTCGACCCGCACGACCACGCCCCGCGCGGCTTCCACGCCCTCACCGACGAGCACCCGGGCGACGCCCTGCGCTACACCGCCGAGGTCCTGGCCCGCACCGAGGTGCACGCCGAACGCCCCGCCGCCCGCTGGCTCGCCGACTCCGCCGCCGAACTCCCCGGCCTCGCCGTCGCGGTGGCCGCCCTCGGCCCGGCCCGCCACCTGCTCCGACTGCGCGCCGGCCTGCTGCTGGAGGCCCGCGCCGAACCGGACTGGACCTGCCCCGACCCCGCCGTCGACCCGCCGCTGCTCGGCTCCGCCGTGGCCTGCTGGCTCGCCGACGGCGGCGACCCGGCCGGCCTCCCCCGGCACGGCCTCACCGTCCGCACCGGCGAGCACCGCACCCGGGTGTCCTTCCGTACCGGCCCCTGAGAAGGGCGCTACTCCGGCAGCTCCCGCAGCCGCGCCCGGCTGCGCTCCGCGAGCTCCGCGTCGTCCAGCTCCTCGGCGAGGGCGAGCAGCAGGGTGTGGGCCTGCGCCTCCTTCGCGTACTGGCCGCGCTCCTCGGCCCGCCGGGCGCAGTCGCCCGCGTGGACGGCGGCGAGCTCCGGCTGCCCGAGCGCCCGGTGGGCCCGGGCGCGGACCAGCGGCAGCTTCATCAGCATGTCCTCGTCCCGCGTCCGCTCGGCCTGCGCGGTGGCCTCGGCCAGCCGGGCCAGCGCCTCCTGCGCGCGGCCGTCGGCGATCAGCGCCTGCGCCAGGTTGTAGCTCTGGACGATCTCGCCGTGCTCGTCGCCCCGGTTCGCCGCCAGAGCCAGCGTGAACCGCCGCACCGCGTCGCCCGGGCGGCCGTCGGCCAGGCAGAGCAGACCGTCCGTCTCGTGGAGCACCCCCACCACCCGACGGTCGGTCACCAGCGGGACCTGCTCCGCGGCGAGCGCCAACTGCTCGGCGGCGAGCCGGTATTCCTTGCGGTCGAAGTGGGCCCGGGCGAGCTGGTTGCGCATCCGGACCACGGCGGCCGGCTGGTTGTCCCACTGGGCCGACTCGATGCCGAGCCGGTGGGTGGCGATCCAGTCCTGGTAGAGCCTGCGGTCGTGGTACAGGAGCCAGAGCGACTCGCACAGCCGCCACACCTCGCCGTGCCACCCCTGCCGGGCCGCCTCCTCCACCACCGCGCGGAAGTTGGCCCGTTCCGCGTACAGCCACTCCAGGGCCGCGGTGTCGGAGGCGAAGCCGGGCAGCTCGTCGCCGCTCGGGTCCTGCAGGCGCAGCCTGCTCCCGGCCATCGCGCGGTCGGCGACCGAGGCCCGGCCCCGGTAGTACGCCACGACGGCGGCGAGGAGTTCCCCGCGGTCGGCCAGTTCCCGGGTCCGGCCGTAGGCGTGCAGCCGCACCACGTCGTGGGCCCGGAAGCGGTCCTCGCGGTCGCCGTCCAGCACCTCGTCCAGCACGTGGACGCCCCGCAGCTCCCCGATCGCCTGCCCGGCCCGCTCGACGCCGACCGCACGCGCCAGTTCGGCGGAGACGAAGGGGCCGGGGTGCACGCCGATCAGGTGGTAGAGCGCCCGGCCCGGCGCCGACAGCCGCTCGTAGACCAGGTCGTAGGTCGCGCCGAGATCGCTCTCCTCGTCCTCCAGCATCGCCAACCTGCCCTCCCGGTCGTGCAGTTCGGCCACCACCCGGCCGACCGGCAGGTGGTCCCGGTCCAGCAGCTGGCTCCCGACCGCGTTCAGCGCGAGCGGCAGCCCGCCGCACAGCTCGACCAGTTCCGCCAGTTCCCCGTCGGTGCCCCGCCCCGGGCCCACCCAGCCGCGCACCAGCTCGGCGCCCGCCCTCGCGCTCAGCGGGCCGAGCCGGCGCACCACGGCGCCGTCCGTCCGCAGCGCGGGCAGCCGCCGGCGGCTCGCGACCACCACCAGCCCGCAGGACGGGAGCAGCGCACGGACCTCCGCGGCGTGCTCGACGTTGTCCAGGAAGAACAGGCACCGGCGCTCGGCGGTGGCGGTGCGGAACGCCGTGAACCGCTCGGCCTCCGCGGCCGGGGGCTCGGTGCCGAGGGCGCGCAGGAATCCGGCCAGCAGCTCGGGGAGGTCCACCCCGCCCTGGTGCCGGTAGGCCTTCAGGTCGGCGTAGAGGTCCCCGCCCGGGAAGTGCTCCCGGTGCTCCTCGGTGAACCTGGCGATCAGCTCGGTCTTCCCGACCCCGCCGAGGCCGGTGAACACCACGACCCCGAGTCCGCCCTCCACGACCCGGCCCAAGGCCTCGGTCAGCGCGGCGAGTTCCGGCTCCCGGTTGACGAACGGGCCGTGCGGGGACCGGATCTGATGCGGCCTCGGCACCGCCCGCGGCTGGTGCAGGTGCAGCGCCCCGATGCTCCCGGCCTGCACCACGTGGCCGCCCACCGTGGCCCCCGACACGGTGTTGGCCACCTCGTGCCGCTCCATCCGCCTGCTCCCTCCGGCCGGTCGGCCCCAGCCTACGGGCTGGGCACCCGGCCGGAGGGGCACTCGGAGGTCACCGGGGGGTGATCTCGCCCATCTCCGCCCAGCCGTCCAGGCCGGGGATCTCGGTCGAGACGATCCGCGGCTTGGCGGCCACCGCGTACGACAGCTCCTCCATGGCCTTGGCGAAGTGCGCGGACTCCACGTGCTCCTTGCCCGCGTCGCCGTCGCGGAACGCCTCGACCAGGACGAACTCGTTGGGGTCGTCGACGCTGCGGGACCACTCGAAGAAGAGGTTGCCGGGCTCCTGGCGGGTGGCCCGGGTGAACTCGTCGACCAGGCCCAGCCACTCGTCGGCGCGCTCGGGGCGGACCGGGAACTTGACCGTGATGAAGATCATGGGACTTCCTTTCGCTCCACGTTCACACGTGGCCGTGCGGACAGGGGCGCGCGGCTCGGCGCGCTCGACGTCCATCGTCGCAGCTCAGAAGGGCTGTCCACGACACGGGGGCAGCACGCGTCACGATCGGGCGCCCGTCACGCCGACTGGCAGCCCGGGCACCAGAAGAGGTTGCGGGCGGCGTGCGCCTCCGTCCGCACGTCGGTGCCGCAGACCAGGCAGGGCATGGCGGCCCGCCGGTAGACGTACACCTCGCCGCCGTGGTCGTCCACCCGGGGCGGGCGGCCCATCGCCTCGGGGGTGTGCTCCGGGCGGACGGTGTCGATCCGGCCGGCGGTGACGCCCTCGCGCATCAGGGCGACCAGGTCGGCCCAGACCGCGTCCCACTCCCGGCGGGTGAGGTCGCGCCCGGCCCGGTGCGGGTCGATGCCGTGGCGGAACAGCACCTCGGCCCGGTAGACGTTGCCCACCCCGGCCAGCACCTTCTGGTCCATCAGCAGTGCCGCGACGGTCGTGCGGCTGCCCGATATCCGGCGCCAGGCGGCCTCCGGGTCGGCGTCGGCGCGCAGCGGGTCGGGGCCCAGCCGGGCGGCGACGGCGGCCTTCTGGCCCTCGGTGACGAGCGCGCAGGTGTTGGGGCCGCGCAGGTCGGCGTAGCCGTCCTCGTTCTCCAGCCGCAGCCGGACCAGCCCGACCGGCTCGGGCGCCGGGCCGGTGCCGAAGGTGAAGCCGCCGTAGAGGCCGAGGTGGACGTGCACCCAGGCGCCCTCCTCGAAGCCGAGGAAGAGGTGCTTGCCGGTGGCCTCCGCACCGGTGAGCAGCTGCCCGTCGATCACCTTGGCCTCGTCGGCGAACCGGCCCTGCGGGCTGGAGACCCGCACCGGGCGGCCGCCGAAGGCCTTCCGGTTCTCGGTGGCGAGGCGGTGGATGATGTGGCCTTCGGGCACGGGCGTCGGCTCCTCCGGGCGCGGCGACATGACCCGTCCATCATCGCAGCCGGCTCCGACAGCTCCGCGACGCCGCAGGCCGGCGGACCGGGAAGGGCGCGGCCCGGCGGACCGGGAAGGGCGCGGCTCCGCGGGGCCGGGGCGGCGGTTCAGCGGACCGGGATGCCCATCAGCCGGGCCAGGATGACGCGGTCCAGCTCGGCGGCCGTCCCGGCGACGTCCAGGGCGGAGTTGTCGATGATCGGCAGCCCGGAGTTGTACCAGCCGGCCATCCGCCCGTGGATGCGGGCGACCTCCTCGTCCCCGAGACGGCGGTTGCCGCTGCGCCGGGCATTGCGGTGCAGGACGGAGTCCAGGCTGGGCAGCAGGACGACCGGGATCATGCCGGGGCCGATGTGCCGCTTCCAGCCGCCGAGGCCGATCGCCGGGCGGTCCGGGAAGACGGCGTCGTCGATGATGCAGGAGATGCCGTTGGCCAGGTAGTTGCGGCACGCGAAGCCGCAGGTGCGGCGGGCCAGCCGGTACTGCGCCTCGGAGGCGTTGTTCCAGCCCGACTGCGGGTTCGCGAAGCCGGACTGCACCCACTCGCGGACGTCGTCCAGGCTGATGTGCGCGGTCGGGGTGGGCCGCCGCTCGGCCCAGTGGCGGGCGACGGTGGTCTTGCCTGCCCCGGCCGGTCCGATCAGCAGGACGGCGATCGGCCCGGTGGCCGCGTGCTGCCGCGGCGGGTGGGTGGGCAGTTGGACGGGCGCGCCGGACGGCAGCACGAAGTGCCCGGTGCCGCCGGCGGGCACCGGGGCGCTCGGCACGGGTGCGGCCGCGGGGGCCGGGGCGGAACGGGCGACGGGCCCGGGAGCGGCGGGGGCCGCGGGCGCCGGCCGGACCGGCGGGGACGGAGGGGCGAGCGGCGCCCCCGACGACGTCCCCCGTGTCCCGCCCCCCGGCGGCACCGGTGGAGCGACGGGACGCGGCGGGACCTGCCCACCTCCGGCGTACTGCGTCACGGCACCTCCCGACACCTCTCAGCGGGGACACTACACGGCGGCCCGGCGGCGGGCACAGTCCGCCGCCGGGCCACCGCCCGTACCCTCAGCGGGTGGTGAGCCGCTCGGCCAGCGCGCGCAGCGCCAGCTCGTAGGAGCCGAGCCCGAAGCCGGCGATGGTGCCGGAGGCCACCGCGGCGATCACCGAGGTGTGCCGGAAGGTCTCCCGGGCGTACGGGTTGGAGATGTGCACCTCGATCAGCGGCGCGGTGCGCTGGGCCGCGGCGTCCCGCATCGCGTACGAGTAGTGGGTGAACGCGCCGGGGTTGATCACCACCGGCACCTGCCCGTCGGCCGCCTCGTGCAGCCACTCCACCATCTGCTGCTCGGAGTTGGTCTCGTGCACCTCGACCTCGAAGCCGAACTCCTTGCCCAGCGCGGTGCAGCGCTCGACCAGTCCGGCGTACGAGGTGGCGCCGTAGACGTCCGGCTCCCGGCTGCCCAGCCGGCCCAGGTTGGGGCCGTTGAGCACCATCACCCTGGTCACGCCGAGACCTCCGCGTACGCGGCGACCAGCAGCGACGGGTCGGGGCCCTCCAGCACCGAGGTCTTGCCCAGGCCGTCCAGCACGATGAAGCGGATCAGGTCGCCGCGCGACTTCTTGTCGATCTTCATCGCGTCCAGCAGCTTCGGCCAGGCGTCCGCCCGGTAGCTCAGCGGCAGGCCGACCGAGGCCAGCACGGTGCGGTGCCGGTCGGCCGTCTCGTCGTCCAACCGCCCGGCCAGGCGGCCGAGTTCGGCGGCGAAGACCATGCCGATGGAGATCGCGGCGCCGTGCCGCCACTTGTACCGCTCGTTGCGCTCGATGGCGTGGCCGAGGGTGTGGCCGTAGTTGAGGATCTCGCGGCGGCCGGACTCCTTGAGGTCCCCGGAGACCACGTCGGCCTTGACCTGGATGGCCCGGCGGATCAGCTCGACGGTGTGCGGCCCGGCCGGCGTCCTCGCGCCCTCCGGGTCGGCCTCGATCAGGTCGAGGATGGCCGGGTCGGCGATGAAGCCGCACTTGATGACCTCGGCCAGGCCGGAGACGTAGTCGTGCTTGGGCACGGTCTCCAGGGTGCCGAGGTCGGCCAGCACGCCCACCGGCGGGTGGAAGGCGCCGACCATGTTCTTGCCCTCGGCGATGTTGATGCCGGTCTTGCCGCCGACGGCCGCGTCGACCATGCCGAGCAGCGTGGTGGGCATGGAGATCCAGCGCACCCCGCGCAGCCAGGTGGCGGCGACGAAGCCGGCCAGGTCCGTGGTGGCGCCGCCGCCGAGGCCGACGACGACGTCGCTGCGGGTGAAGCCGGTCTGCCCGAGCACCGACCAGCAGTACGCGGCGACCTCGACGCTCTTGGCCTCCTCGGCGTTGGGCACCTGCAGCGCGATGGCCTCGTAGCCCTCGCCGACCAGGTCGTCGCGGATCGCGTCGGCGGTGGCGGCCAGCGCCTCCGGGTGGATGATCGCGACCCGCTTGGCCCGGGCACCGATCAGCGGCGCCAGCTCACCGAGCAGCTGGTGCCCGATCAGCACGTCGTACGGGTCGTGGCCGGCGCTGCCGCCGACGTGGATCCTGACGGTGGTGTCAGTCATGGGGGGTCTTCAGCTCCAGTGCTTCCAGTACGGCGTCCGCGACCTGCTCCGGGGTGCGCCCGGCGGTGTCGACCACGGCGGTGGCCACCTCCAGGTAGAGGGGGCGGCGGGCCTCCATCAGCTCGCGCCAGCGGGCCCGCGGATTGACGGCCAGCAGCGGGCGCGGGGCGTCCAGGCCGACCCGTTTGACGGCGTCGGCGAGCGGCACCTCCAGGAGGACCACCGGCAGCTCGTGCAGCAGCGCGCGGGTGGCCTCGGCCAGCACCGCGCCGCCGCCGAGCGCCAGGACCCCGTCGTGCCCCTCGGCGGCCGCGCGCACGGCCGCCGCCTCCAGCGCGCGGAAGTGCGGCTCGCCCTCGTCGACGAAGATGTCCGGGATGGGCTTTCCGACGGTCGCCTCGATGTCGGCGTCGGTGTCCCGGAAGCCCACGCCCAGGCGCTCGGCCAGGACCCGCCCGACGGTGGACTTGCCACTGCCGGGCGGGCCGACCAGCACCACAACGGGACTGGTCATCGGATGATCAGGTTGTCGAGGTAGCTCTGCACGTTGCGGCGGGTCTCGGAGACGTTGTCGCCGCCGAACTTCTCGTTCATCGCGTCCGCCAGCACCAGCGCGACCATCGCCTCGGCGACGATGCCCGCGGCCGGCACCGCGCAGACGTCCGAGCGCTGGTGGTGCGCCTTGGCCGGCTCGCCGGTGCGCACGTCCAGGGTCTGGAGCGCCCGCGGCACGGTGGCGATCGGCTTCATCGCGGCGCGCACCCGCAGCACCTCACCGGTGGACAGGCCGCCCTCGGTGCCGCCGGAGCGGCCGGAGGTGCGCTTGACGCCCTCGGCGGTCGGGACGATCTCGTCGTGCGCCTTGGAGCCCGGCACCCGGGCCAGCTCGAAGCCGTCGCCGACCTCGACGCCCTTGATCGCCTGGATGCCCATCAGCGCGGCGGCCAGCCGCGCGTCCAGCCGGCGGTCCCAGTGCACGTGCGAGCCGAGGCCCACCGGCACGCCGTACGCCAGCACCTCGACCACGCCGCCCAGGGTGTCGCCGTCCTTGTGGGCCTGGTCGATCTCGGCGACCATCGCCTTCGAGGCGTCGGCGTCCAGGCAGCGCACCGGGTCGGCGTCCAGTCGCGCCTCGTCCGAGGGCAGCGGCACCACACCGGCCGGCGCCTTGGCGGCGGCCAGCTCGACCACGTGGCTGACGATCTCGATGCCGGCCACCTCGCGGAGGTACGCGCGGGCGACGGCGCCCAGCGCGACCCGGGCGGCCGTCTCCCGGGCGCTGGCGCGCTCCAGGATCGGCCGGGCCTCGTCGATCGAGTACTTCTGCATGCCGGCCAGGTCGGCGTGGCCGGGCCGGGGGCGGGTGAGCGCCTCGTTGCGGGCCAAGCCCGCCAGCACCTCGGGGTCGACCGGGTCGGCCGACATGACCTGCTCCCACTTCGGCCACTCGGTGTTGCCGACCATGACCGCGACCGGGCTGCCCATGGTCAGACCGTGCCGGACGCCGCCGAGGAAGGTCACCTCGTCCTGCTCGAACTTCATCCGCGCCCCGCGGCCGTAACCGAGCCGGCGGCGCGCCAGCGCGTCGGCCACCACAGCGGTGGTGACCGGTACACCGGCGGGCAGGCCTTCCAGCGTCGCGACGAGTGCGGGGCCGTGCGACTCCCCCGCCGTCAGCCAGCGCAACGTACCCAACGGAGCTCCTTCATCAGCGGACCGGACCTCGGCACCGCCGGGGCCCGCCCCGGGCGTGCCTTGTGCCTGAATCCTTTCATGCCCCAGCAGCACCTGGGGGCACAGTCCGCGTGCCGGACGGCAACCGGCCACCATCCGGCCGGGAACCACCCGGGGAACCGGCCGCAGGACGGGCCCGGCACCCGGCCGGAGGGCCGGGCCCGCGACCGGTGCCCCCGCCACTCGGCGCGGGGGGCTCAGTGCCCGGCGAGCGCCTTCTCCCCCGCCTCGCGCATCGCCGCCAGCGGCCCGGGCGTCCGCCCGGTGAAGGCCTCACTCTGCAGCACCGCCTGGTGCACCAGGAGGTCCAGCCCGCCCAGGACGGTCGCCCCGCGCCCGGCGCAGGCGGCGGCCAGCGCCGTCGGCCACGGGTGGTACAGCACGTCGAACAGCGCGCCCGGCTCGGCGGGCAGCGCGTCGGCGAAGACGTCCGTCGCGCCCACCGGCGTGGTGGAGACGGTCAGCGGCCGGGCCAGCGCCTCGGCGCCGCGCTCCCAGTCGGCGGTGCGGACGGCCACGCCCAGCCGCTCGCCCAGCTCGGCCATCTCCCGGGCCCGCTCGGCACTGCGCACGTAGACCGTCACCTCGCCGGTGCAGATCTGGGCGAGCGCGGCCAGCGCCGAGGAGGCGGTGGCCCCGGCGCCCAGGACGGCCGCCTCGGGCACCTCGGTGATCCCGCGCTCGCGCAGCGCGTTGACCAGCCCCGGAACGTCGGTGTTGTCCCCGGTGCGCCGACCGTCGGCGGTGAACACCACGGTGTTCACCGCGTCCACCGAGCGGGCCGTCGCGCTGACCTCGTCGAGCAGCGGGATGACCGCCCGCTTCAGCGGCATGGTGAGCGACAGCCCGGCCCACTCGGCCTCGTCCAGCGCGGCGACGAACCCGGGCAGCCCGGCCTCGTCGACCTCGAAGCGGTCGTAGCGCCAGCCGTCCAGTCCGAGCGCCGCGAAGGCGGCCCGGTGCAGGTCCGGCGAGAGCGAGTGGGCGATCGGCGAGCCGAGAACGGCCGCCCGGTGCTTGCTGGTCAACGCTGCCTCTCCGCGAACTGGCGGACTGTCGTCCGGCCGTGGCTACTTCTTGGTGGTGCAGTGACCGCGCGCCTCGTCGAAGCCCTGCCCCGCCGACTGGCAGTACTCCTTGACGTTGGCGTAGTGCTCCTTGCTCGTCTCGGCGAACCGGGTCTGGGTCGGGGACATCGCGATGAAGTACAGCCACTTCCCGTCCGCCGGGTGCAGCGTCGCGTTGAGCGCGTCGTCGCCGGGGTTGGAGATCGGACCGGGCGGCAGGCCCGGGTTGATGTAGGTGTTGTACTTGTTGGACGCGTCGTCCATGTCCTTCTTGTCGAGGTCCTTGCGGTTCAGCGAGTACTGGAGCGTGGTGTCCATGCCCAGCCGGTGGTTGATCTCGCCGCCGGCCGCCAGCCGGTTCTGGATGGTCTTGGCCATCTTGGCGAAGTCTTCCGGGTTGTTGCCCTCGCGCTGGAGGATGCTCGCCTCGATGAGCACCTCGTAGCCGGTCTTCAGCCCCACCGAGGCGGCCTGGGCGTCCAGGCCTGCGTACTTCTCGGTGGCGTTCTTCACCATCTGCTTGAGCAGGTCCTCGGGCTTCATGCCCTCGGCGATGTTGTAGCGGGTCGGCCAGAGGAAGCCCTCGATGTTGCCGTTGGCGTACGGCGGCAGGCCGAGGTCGTTGACCTGGGCCTTGGCGACGCCCGCCGTGGTGCCCGCCTGCAGCTTCAGCTTGGTGTCGATGAGGGTGTAGATCTCGGTGGAGTTCTTGCCCTCGGGGACGACGATCGCCGCGCCGCCCGCCTGGGCGAGCAGCTCCTTGAGCGCGGCCGCGGCCGGCATCTCCTTCTTCAGCCCGTAGTAGCCGTACTGGATGGTGCCGCACTTGGGCTCGGCCTTGCAGGCCGCGGAGAACGCGTCGACGCTCTTGACCACACCGGCGTTCTTCAGCGCCAGGCCGATCTGCCCGCCGACCGCGCCCTTCTTGACCTCGACCTGGACGGAGCCGGTGCCCTCGCCGGTGAAGTCCTCCGGCGGGCCGAAGTGGTCCTGGTAGAAGCCGTAGCCCCACCAGCCGGCCCCGCCCACGGCGCCGAGCAGCACCAGCGCGACCAGCAGACAGGCACCGCCGTTGCGGCGGCCCGACTTCTTGCCCTTCTCCTTGCGCTTCTTCTGGGCCTCGCGGGACTCGTCCTGCTCCCCGAGGAAGCCGGCGTCCCCGGCCTCGGCGTGCTCGTCGAGGTAGCCGTCGTCCTCGTGGCGGACGTCCTGGTGGCCGTCCCACTCGTCCGTCCCGGCCTCGCGCGGGGCACCGACCGGGTCGGCGCCGGCCTCCAGCGCGGCGGCCTCGGCCTCCCAGTCGATCCCGTCCGGGCCCGGACCGGAGGCCGGCGCGGGCGCCGGGGCCGCCGGCTGCTGCCGCCGTCGCCGCGGCGTCTGCTGCTGCTGCTGCTGCTGCTGGGGAGCCTGCTGGGACTGGTCCTGCTGGGGCTGGGCGTGCTGCTGGGGCAGGGGCACCTGCTGCTGGGGGGCCTGCTGCTGGGGGGCCTGCTGGCCGCCGGGGAAGCCCTGTTGGTAGCCCTGCTGCTGCATCGGCGCCTGCTGCTGGGGCATCTGCTGCTGCGGATAGCCCTGCTGCACCTGCTGCACCTGCTGCTGCGCGTACCCCTGCTGGGGGTAGCCCTGCTGCGGCACCTGCTGCTGCGGCACCTGCTGGGGGTAGCCCTGCTGACCGCCCGGGTAACCCTGCTGCGGCATCTGCGCCTGCTGCTGCGGATAGCCCTGCTGCGCCATCATCTGCTGCTGCATCTGCGGCGTCATCTGCTGCTGGGCGTACCCCTGCTGCACGTCCCCGTACTGCTGCTGGGCCGCCTGGCCCTGCTGCGGGTACTGCTGCTGCCACTGGCCGTCCTGCTGGCCGGGGACCGGCTGCCGGCCGTCGTACCCGGGATCACCGGGGTGCCACGGCTCGCCCTGGGGGCCGTAGCCCCCACCCAGATCGGTCATCGATCCCCTTAACCGACGGTGACGACCGGAGGATCAAACCGGCCGTCCGGGACGACGCGGTCCCGGCTGATTCTCGAACCGGCGTGCTAGCGCAGCGCCTGGAGGGAGACGTTACCGTACCGCAGCCTTACCCCCGCCCGGGCGGACGCACGGTCAGTGAGCGATCTCACCGACGGCACACAACACCGTTACGCTGCCCCCGACACCGTCACGGCGTCCCCGCACCGGACCCGGACGGCGCCCCGGCCCCGCCCGCGCCCCCCGGACCGGAGGGTGCCGGGGAGGACGGGCCCGCGTCCGGGGCACTGGGCCTGGCCGCCGCCCGGTTGGCGTTGAACTCGGCCACGTTGCGTTGCTGAACGTCGAAGCTGTCGGTGAAGCGGGTGTCCCCCGGTTTCACGGTGACGAAGTACAGCCAGTCCCCCGGCGTCGGGTCCAGCGCGGCCAGGATCGCCTGCCGCCCGGGGTTGGAGATCGGGCTCGGCGGCAGCCCGGGGTGCAGGTAGGTGTTGTACGGGGAGTCCAGCCTGGTGTCGGTCACCGAGGTGTTCAGGGTCGAGCGGCCGAGCGCGTAGTTGATGGTGGAGTCCAGCTGCAGGGGCATGCCCTTGGCCAGCCGGTTGTAGATCACCCGGGCCACCTTGCCCATGTCCTCGGTGTTGTCGGCCTCGCCCTGGACCATGCTGGCCACGGTGATCAGCCCGTACACGCTCTGCCCGAGGTTCTGCGCGACCACGGTGGCGTCGTCCCGGCCGAACTCCCGGCCGGCCCGGTCCACCATCTGCTTCAGCAGGTCGAAGGCGGTGGTGCCCTCGGTGACGCTGTACGTCGCCGGGAAGAGGTAGCCCTCCGGGCTGCCGTTGGTGAAGTCGGGCAGGCCGAGTTCGGCGCCCTGGTCCTGGGCGGTCTTCTGGGCGGTGCCCGCGGGCAGGTTCAGCTTCCGGTCGATGGCCGCGTAGATCTGGTAGCCGCGCCAGCCCTCGGGGATGGTCAGGCCGTTGGCGTTGGCCGGGTCGATCAGGATCGCCAGCGCCGCCGCGGCCGACATCTTCTGCTTCAGCGTGTACGTCCCGGGCTGGATCCGCCCGGCCGCCGCCGCGCTGCCCTTCGCGGCCCGGGTGAAGGCGAGCGAGCTGGCCACCACCCCGTTGCGGACCAGCGCGGAGGCGATCTGGGAGAGGCCGGCGCCCTCCGGGACGGAGACCTGCACGCTGCCGGTGCCCTGCCCGGCGAAGTCGGCGGCGGCCGGGGGTTTGCGCTGCGCCTGGAGCCAGGTGTAGCCGGTCAGCCCGATCCCGCCGAACACCGCGATCAGCGCGAGTGCGGTGAGCCCGCAGGCCAGCCCGTTGCGCCGTCGGTGCGGATCCGGCGCATCGAAGCGCGGGCGGGGCGCGCCCGGCGGACGGCCCTCCGGTTCCAGCACCGGCGCGCCCAGATGCCCCGGCGTGAGCCCCGGGTGGAAGTCCTGGTCGGTCATGGCTCGCGCCCCCTCGGCGGTCCCGGATCGATCCGGATCAATATGAATCGATATGAATCGATCCATAACGGACACGGAAGCGAACGAAAAAGGGTCCGTGCGGACGCGTCCGCACGGACCCCTCAAACGGGACGTTAGATCAGACCGGTCAGCCGACCGCCTCGACGCTCTCACCGGGCGGGCGTCCGCTCACCCGTTCGGACTCAAGGGCGGTCTGGAGGATCACCACCGCGGCGGCCTGGTCCACCACCGAGCGGCCCTTCTTCGCCTTGACCCCCGAGGCGCGCAGCCCGTGGGTCGCGGTGACGGTCGACATCCGCTCGTCCACCAGCCGCACCGGCACCGGGTAGAGCCGGGCGGCCAGCCGGGCCGCGTACGCCCGGACCTTCTCCGCCGCCGGGCCCTCCTTGCCGCTGAGCGAGCGCGGCAGCCCGACGATCACCTCCATCGCGCCGTACTCGTCGACGATGGCGGCGATCCTGGCCTGCGACTTCACCCCGGCCGGGACGGTCTCCACGGGCGTGGCGAGCACCCCGTCGGGGTCGCAGGACGCGACCCCGATCCGGGCGTCCCCGACGTCGACGGCGATCCGCCGCCCACGCCGGAAGGGCCTCTCCTCCTGCTCCATCAGCTGGCGCGCTCCGCGACCAGGCCGCGCACCGCGGCGATGGCCTCGCCGACCGCGGCCGGGTTGGAGCCGCCGCCCTGGGCGACGTCGTCCTTGCCGCCACCGCCGCCGCCGAGGGTCTTGGCCGCGGTCCGGACCAGCTCGCCGGCCTTGATGCCGCGGGCGCGGGCGTCCTCGTTGGTGGCGATGACGGTCAGCGGGCGGTCATTGGCCACCGTGAAGGCGGCGACCACGGCCGGGCGCGAGCCGAGGCGGCCGCGCACGTCCAGGACCAGCTTGCGCAGCTCGTCCGCGCCCACGCCGTCGGCGACCTGCGCGGCGACCACGGCGATGCCGTGCACGTCCTCGGCCGAGTCGGCCAGACCCGCCGCGGCGGCCAGCACCTTCTCGGCGCGGAAGCGCTCGATCTCCTTCTCGGCGTCCTTGAGCTTGGCGAGCATGCCCGAGATCTTCTCCGGCAGCTCCTCCGGGCGGCCCTTGACCAGCTCGGTGAGCTGGGCGACCACGGTGTGCTCACGGGCCAGGAAGCGGTACGCGTCGGTGCCGACCAGCGCCTCGACGCGGCGCACGCCGGAGCCGATCGAGGACTCGCCGAGCAGCTTCACCAGGCCCAGCTGGGCGGTGTTGCCGACGTGGGTGCCACCGCACAGCTCCTTGGAGAAGTCGCCGATGGTCACGACCCGGACCTCGTCGCCGTACTTCTCGCCGAACATCGCGATGGCACCGGCCTTGCGGGCCTGGTCCATCGTCATGACCTCGGCGGTGACCTCCAGCTCGCGGCCCAGCACGTCGTTGATCTTCTGCTCGACGTCGACCAGCACGCTGCCCGGGACGGCGGCGGGCGAGCCGAAGTCGAAGCGGAAGCGGCCGGGGGCGTTCTCGGAGCCGGCCTGGGCGGCCGTCGGACCGAGCGCGTCGCGCAGCGCCTGGTGGGTCAGGTGGGTGGCCGAGTGGGCCCGGGCGATCGCCCGGCGGCGCTCGATGTCGATCGTGGCGTACGCCGAGGCGCCCAGCACGACCTCGCCGAACAGCACCCCGCCGGAGTGCACCACGACGCCCGGGACGGGCTGCTGCACGTCGCGGATCTCCACCACCGCGCCGGACTCCAGCCGGATCCGGCCCTGGTCGGCGAGCTGGCCGCCGCCCTCGGCGTAGAACGGGGTGCGGTCGAGGATGATCTCGACCTCGTCGCCCTCGGAGGCGGCCGGCGACGGGACGCCGTCCACCAGCAGGCCGACCACGGTGGCCTCGCCCTCGGTGAGGGCGTAGCCGGTGAAGACGCTGGCGCCGGACTTGTCGGCGACCTCGCGGTACGCGGCGACGTCGGCGTGGCCCATCTTCTTGGCCTTGGCGTCCGCCTTGGCCCGGTCCCGCTGCTCCTGCATCAGGCGGCGGAAGCCGGACTCGTCCACCTGGAGGCCCTGCTCCTCGGCCATCTCCAGGGTGAGGTCGATCGGGAAGCCGTAGGTGTCGTGCAGCTTGAACGCCTGCTCGCCGGAGAGCACCGCGCCGCCGGCCTGCTTGGTCTCGGTGACCGCGACGTCCAGCAGGTTGGTGCCGGCCTTCAGGGTCTGGAGGAAGGCGCCCTCCTCGCCGACGACGACCGTCTCGATGCGCTTGCGGTCGCTCTCCAGCTCGGGGTACTGCGGGGCCATCGCCTTGATCGCGACGTCGATGAGCTCCTTGGCCACCGGCTCGGTGGCGCCCAGCAGGCGCATGTTGCGGATGGCGCGGCGCAGGATGCGGCGCAGCACGTAGCCGCGGCCCTCGTTGCCGGGGGTGACGCCGTCGCCGACGAGCATCAGCGCGGTGCGGATGTGGTCGGTGACCACGCGCAGCGAGACGTCCGACTTGTGGTCGGCGCCGTAGGTGTGGCCGGTGAGCTCGGCGGCGCGGTCGAGGATCATCCGGCTGGTGTCGATCTCGAAGAGGTTGTCGACGTCCTGCAGGATGGCGGCGAGGCGCTCCAGGCCGAGGCCGGTGTCGATGTTCTTGCTCGGCAGGTCGCCGAGGATCTCGAAGCCGTCCTTGCCGTCGCCGTGGCCGCGCTCGTACTGCATGAAGACCAGGTTCCAGATCTCCAGGTAGCGCTCGCCGTTGACGGCCGGGCCGCCCTCCTCGCCGTACGCGGGGCCGCGGTCGTAGTTGATCTCCGAGCACGGGCCGCACGGGCCGGGGACGCCCATCGACCAGAAGTTGTCCTTCATGCCCAGGCGCTGGATGCGCTCCGAGGGCACGCCGATGACGTCACGCCAGATCTGCTCGGCCTCGTCGTCGTCCTTGTAGACGGTGATCCAGAGCTTCTCCTTCTCCAGGCCGTAGCCACCGTCCGCGACGGGGGTGGTGAGCAGGTCCCACGCGAACTTGATGGCTCCTTCCTTGAAGTAGTCGCCGAAGGAGAAGTTGCCGCACATCTGGAAGAAGGAGCCGTGCCGGGTGGTCTTCCCGACCTCCTCGATGTCCAGGGTGCGCACGCACTTCTGGACGCTGGTGGCGCGCGAGAACTGCGGCTTGACCTCGCCCAGGAAGTAGGGCTTGAACGGCACCATGCCGGCGTTGACGAGCAGCAGGGTGGGGTCGTCGGCGACCAGGGACGCCGACGGAACGACGGTGTGGCCGCGCTCCTCGAAGAAGCGCAGCCAGCGGCGGCGGATCTCAGCCGACTCCATTAGTGGTCCTTCCGGTTCGGGGTGCCGCCCCGCGGCGGCAGGGCGCGGCGGGGCGTTTCTTCAGTGGTCCGGGGGGTGGTGCGGGAGCTGCGGGACGGAGGCAGGGCGGCGGCCGGGCTACCGGGCGCCGCCGAGATAGCTCGGTACTGCGGCTCGCCGGAGGGGGGCAGCGCGGAACGCTTCCCCAGGAGGGACCGGCGGTCGCCGCGGGGCTCCGCCACTGCGGTGCCGTGCAGCCCGAGGTCGTCCTTCAACTGCTCCTCGCGCTCGGCCATGCCGGCCTGCACGTCCCGGGCGAACTGCTTGGCCAGGTCGCCCAGGTGCAGCGCGCCGCGGGCGGCGGTGCCGGAGAGGCTGTCCGGGGTGAGCCGGTGCACGGCCTCGTTGGCCTTGTTCATGGCCCAGACGGTGGCGCCGGCGCCGACCGCCATCCAGAAGATGCGTCGCACCATGCCGTCAGCCCCTCACCGCGCGCCGGACCCGGGAGAACAGGCCGCTCCTGGGCGCGGTCGCGGCGCGCACCTCGGCCCGGATCAGCCTGGCCAGCTCCTCGCGCTCGCCGGCCTGCGCCGGCACCGGCGGCAGGCCGCCCTGCTGCCGGGCGACGGCCTTGCGCACGCCGTAGCTGAACGCCGCGACCTTCACCAGCGGTCCGCCCAGGGTGGCGGCCACGGTGGAGGAGAGCGCGTTGGCGTTGGCGGCGGCGTCCTGCACGTTGGCGGTGATCTCGTCGACCCGCTCCAGCTGCTCGTTGGCGCTGCGCACCGCGGCGCCCGCGTCGGTCAGCAGCGGAACGGCCTGTTCGGTGACCGCGGAGACCAGGACGGCGGCCTCCTTGAGCACCCGCGAGAGGCGGACCAGCACCACGGCGAGCAGGGTGACCAGGACCGCCCAGAACACGGCGACGAGCAATCCGGCCAGCTCTCCCACGGACACCTTTGCGCGCTCCCTCGCCTTGCAGTTCTCCTGGGCCTGTCAGACAGGCCCCAGCAGGAAACCCTATCGCGCCCGGGCCCGGTTTCCGGACCGGGTTGTTCGCCCGGCGATCCGGTCGGGTGTGCGATCCGCGCGCGTAACCTACCGATCGGTCACCTCGTTCTGCCTGGCAGGCCGTCGCCCGTACGGCCCGACGCACGTCCGGACCCCGACCGGTCCGGCCTGGAGCACGGGGAGCAGCCTTTGGCCGGGGACTGGACAGCACCCCGCGGGGAGCCCGCGGCGGGGCCGCACGGGCCGGAGCCCGGCCGGCTGCCGGCCGAGGTGACCGGCTTCGTCGGGCGGCGGGGCGAACTGGCGGAGCTGGCCGGGCTGCTGGACTCGGCCCGGCTGGTGACCGTCACCGGGCCGGGCGGCGTGGGCAAGAGCCGGCTGGCCCTGCGCGCGGCGGCCCGGGCGGCCGACGCCTTCCCGGACGGCACCTGGCTGGTGGAGGTGGCCCCGGTGCAGGACCCGCTGCTGCTCGGCCACGCCGTCCTGGAGGCGCTGCGGCTCGCCGACGGCTCCGCCCGTCCGCCGCTGGACGTCCTGATCGAGCGGCTGGAGGGCCGGCGCCTGCTGCTGGTGCTGGACGGCTGCGAGCACCTGGTGGAGGCCTGCGCCGAGCTGGCCGACGCGCTGCTGCGGGCGCTGCCCGGACTGCGGCTGCTGACCACCAGCCGCACCACCCTGCGGGCCTCGGGCGAGCACCTGCTGGCCCTCACGCCGCTGCCGGTCGGCCCGGCGCCCTCCGGCCCGGTGCGGCCGGACGCGCTGCCGGACGCGGTACGGCTGTTCGTCGAGCGGGCCGGGGCGGTGCTGCCGTCCTTCGAGGTGACGGAGGCCAACGCGGAGGCGGTCGGGTTGCTCTGCCGCCGGCTGGACGGCATCCCGCTGGCCCTGGAGCTGGCCGCCGGCCGGCTGCGCGCGCTGTCGGTGGAGCAGGTCACCGCCCGGCTGGACGACCGTTTCCGGCTGCTCACCCGCGGCTCCCGGACGGCCCTGCCGCGGCACCGGACGCTGCGCACGACGGTCGGCTGGAGCCATGAGCTGTGCACCGTGCAGGAACGTTTACTCTGGGCCCGCCTCTCGGTCTTCGCCGGCGGTTTCGACCTGGAGGCCGCCGAGTACGTGTGCGCCGGCGAGGGCATCGAGGCCGAGGAGGTCCTCGACCTGCTCGACGAGCTGGTCGCCCAGTCCGTGGTGCTGCGCGAGGACAGCGCCTTCGGCGTGCGCTTCCGGCTGCTGGACACCCTGCGCGAGTACGGCGGCCAGTGGCTGCGCGCCGCCGGCGATGAGCAGCGGCTGCTGCGCCGCCACCGGGACTGGTACCTGGGCGTCGCCACCTGGGGCGAGGTCGAGTGGTTCGGCCCCCGGCAGGCGGAGACCGCCGAGCGCACCGGGCTCGCCCACGGCAACCTGCGCGCGGCGCTGGAGTTCTGCCTCGCCGAGCCGGGCGAGGAGCAGATCGCCCTGCTGCTGGCCGGCACGCTCTGGTTCTACTGGATCGGCTGCGGCCACCTCGGCGAGGGCCGGCACTGGCTGGACCGCGCGCTCGCGCTGGACCGCGAGCCCACCGAGGCACGGGCCAAGGCCCTCTGGGTGACCGGCTACATGGCCACCCTCCAGGGCGACCTCGGCTTCGCCCGACCGGCACTGGAGGAGTGCCGCCGCCAGGCGCTGGACACCGGCGACGACCGGGCGCTGGCCTACGCCGTCCACCGCCAGGGCTGCGTCGCCCTGGTCGGCGACGACCCCGACCGGGCCGCCGAACTGTTCGAGGAGGCGCTCTGGCACTACCGGACCATCGGCGAGCTCAACAGCAACGTGGTGATGGCCATGCTGGAGCTGGGCCTGGCCCACCTCTTCCAGGGCGATCCGGACAGCGGCGAGCTCTGGTTCGGCCAGGCCCGCGAGCTGTGCGAGGAGCACGGCGAGCAGTGGGCCTACGGGTACGTGCTCTACGCGATGGCGTACTCGCACTGGCTGGACGGCGCCGTGCAGCCCGCCCGGGTGCTGGCCCGGGAGTGCGTGCGGCTGAACCACCTCTTCCGCGACCTGCTCGGCATCGTGCTGGGCATCGACCTGCTGGCACTGCTGGGGACCGAGCCGAGCGGACCGGGCGAGCCGGGCGACCTGCGCGAGGCCCGGGTGCTGCAGGGGGCCGCGCACCGGATCTGGCGCACGGTCGGCAACCCGTTCCTGGGCTCGCGGAACTTCTTCGGCCCGCACCAGGAGTGCGCCGAGCGGGCCCGGGCCGGGCTGACCGCCCAGGAGTACGAGGAGTGCTACGAGGCCGGGACCCTGCTGGACCTGGACGCGGCGGTCGCCCGGGCGCTCGGTGGCGGGGGCCGGGCGCAGGGCCCGGAAACGGCGCGGGGCCCCCGCTCGGTGCCGCCCGCGCCGGCGCCCTCGACGGCGCGGAATAGTTGAAACTTGCCGATTGCTTGAGGAGGCAAGGAACTGCCCGGAAGGAGCATCATGGCCGTCCACAACGCCGCCAACGAGTACCGCATGGCGAAGTTCTACTTCGATTCCAAGGCGTACACCGACGCGGCGCGCACGCTCGAAGGTGTCCTCGCCGAGGAGCCGACCAACCTCTCCGTCCGGATGCTGCTGGCCCGCAGCTACTTCCACTCGGCCCAGCTCCGCCGCGCCGAGGCCGAGCTGCTGCGGATCCTGGAGGCCGACCCGGCCGAGGACTACGCCCGGCTGA
Organism: Kitasatospora sp. NPDC048715; assembly: GCF_043198905.1. NCBI lineage: Bacteria > Bacillati > Actinomycetota > Actinomycetes > Kitasatosporales > Streptomycetaceae > Kitasatospora > Kitasatospora sp. NPDC048715. The sequence goes on from NZ_JBICVH010000003.1 coordinate 352,862, forward strand.
TGCTCGGCCGCACCCTGGAGCGCCAGGGCCGGCCCGAGGAGGCCCGCCCGCACCTGCGGCTGGCCGCCGCGATGACCGGCGAGAGCATCTGACGGCAGCGGGAAGGACAGCGCGGCAAAGGGGCGAGCCCCCGTCGCCTCGAAAGGCGGCGGGGGCTCGCTCGTGGTGTCGCGAAGAGCGGAACCGGGTCAGCGCGAGTAGTACTCGACGACCAGCTGCTCGTCACAGATCACCGGGACCTCCTTGCGCTGCGGCGCACGGTCCAGGCGGAAGGCCAGGGCCTTCAGGTTGACCTCGAGGTACTTCGGGGTCTGGCCCTCACCCGCGTAGCCACCCTCACGGGCGACCTGGAAGGGGACCTTCTCCTTGGAGCGCTCGCGGACGGTGACCACGAAGCCCGGCTTCATCTGGAACGACGGCTTGTTGACCTTGCCGCCGTTGACCTCGATGTGGCCGTGGACGACCATCTGGCGGGCCTGGTAGATGGTGCGGGCGATGCCCGAACGCAGCACCAGCGAGTCCAGACGGGTCTCCAGGTCGGCGACGAGCGCCTCACCGGTCTTGCCCTCGGCCTTCTTCGCGCGGTCGAACGCGCGCGCCATCTGCTTCTCGCTCAGGTCGTACTGGGCGCGCAGACGCTGCTTCTCGAGCAGACGGACCTTGTAGTCCGAGTTCTGCTTGCGGCCACGGCCGTGCTGGCCGGGCGGGTACGGGCGGGCCTCGAAGTACTTGACGGACTTCGGGGTCAGCGGCACGCCGAGCGCACGCGCGATCTTGACCTTGGGACGCTTCTGGTTCGCCATGAACCAAACCTTCCTTGCTTACGAATACGGCTTCACCAGGTGTTGACGGAGGTCGCATCTCGCGACCCGGAGACAACCCATCGCCGAGGCGATGCGGTCAGCCGCTCTCCGGAGCCGGGCACGAAAGTGCTGGTCACACGGAGCGGCCCAGAATCTGGGCCGCCCGCGACACCGAAACGGTGCGCGACGCTCCTGGTGCGGGCCCCTCGGAGGGGGCCTACGGCCGGTGCCCCGCTGGTGCGGCCGGTCGGTGGGGTCTCCCCCGCCGCCGTCCCGGGACATGGCACTCCGACCGAGTATACCGGTGGATCACTCGCCCTTTTCCCCGGGCTGCTCCTCGGCCTTCTGCTCCGGCTTCGCGGGCGCCTTCCCGTCCTTCTTCCCGGCCTTGCCCTCCACCCTGCGCTCCCCCCGCAGCCGCCCGCGCGTCCACTCCGCCACGTCCGCGTACCGGGCCTCGCCGCCGCGCCTGGTCGGCCGGTAGTACTCCTTGCCGTGCACCGCGTCCGGCGCGTACTGCTGGGCGGCGATGCCCTCCGGCAGGTCGTGCGGGTACCGGTAGCCCTGGCCGTGGCCGAGCTTGCCCGCGCCGCCGTAGTGCGCGTCCCGCAGGTGGGGCGGGACGGCGCCCGCCAGGCCCTGCCGGACGTCCGCCAGCGCCGCGTCGATCGCCAGGTAGGCGGCGTTGGACTTGGGCGCCAGGGCCAGCGCGATGGCCGCCTGGGAGAGGATGATCCGGGCCTCCGGGAAGCCGATCAGGGCCACCGCCTGGGCCGCCGCCACCGCCGTCTGCAGGGCCGTCGGGTCGGCCAGTCCGACGTCCTCGCTGGCCGAGATCATCAGCCGGCGGGCGATGAACCGCGGGTCCTCCCCCGCCTCGATCATCCGGGCCAGGTAGTGCAGGGTGGCGTCCACGTCGCTGCCGCGGATCGACTTGATCAGCGCGCTCGCCACGTCGTAGTGCTGGTCGCCGTCCTTGTCGTAGCGCACCGCCGCCTGGTTGACCGCCGTCTCGGTGGTGGCCAGCGTGATGCTCGGCTCGCCCTTCTCCAGCGCCGCACCGGCCGCCGCCTCCAGGGTGGTGAGCGCCCGCCGGGCGTCCCCGCCGGCCAGCCGCACCAGGTGGTCCTCGGCCTCCACGGACAGCTCCAGCGCGCCCTCCAGGCCGCGCTCGTCGGCCACCGCGCGGCGCAGCAGCGCCCGGATGTCCTCGTCGGTCAGCGACTCCAGGGTGAGCAGCAGCGAGCGGGACAGCAGCGGGGAGATCACCGAGAAGTACGGGTTCTCGGTCGTAGCCGCGATCAGGGTCACCCAGCGGTTCTCCACGGCCGGCAGCAGCGAGTCCTGCTGGGCCTTGGAGAAGCGGTGGATCTCGTCCAGGAAGAGCACCGTCTCCCGGCCGGACATCCCGACCGCCCGCCGGGCGCCGTCGATCACCGCCCGGACCTCCTTGACCCCGGCGGTGATCGCGGACAGCTCCACGAAGCGGCCCTCGACCGCCTGGCTGATCACGTGCGCCAGGGTGGTCTTGCCGGTGCCGGGCGGCCCCCAGAGGATCACCGAACTGGTCGCCGCCGGGCCCCGCGAGCCCGCGACCAGCCGGCGCAGCGGCGAGCCGGGCTTCAGCAGCTGCCGCTGCCCCGCCACCTCGTCCAGGGTGCGCGGACGCATCCGTACGGCCAGCGGCGCCCGGCCGGGCTCCCTGCTCTGGCGTTCCTCGGCTGCGGCGGTGAAGAGGTCCGGTTCGTCCACACCGGAAGCCTATGCGAGGCCCCGGACAGCCCGGCAAGGCACGCGACGGGCCCGGCCTACTCCAGCCCGGCGGCGTGGTCCGGGACGTACTTCTGCAGGTCGCGCGGGGGCCGCTGGTAGCCGCGCGACGCGGGGCGGGGCGGCAGTTCGACCTGCCGGGCCCTGATCTCGCGGTACGGCACGGTGGACAGCAGGTGGGCGATCATGTTGATCCGGGCCCGGCGCTTGTCGTCGCTCTCCACCACGTGCCAGGGCGAGTCCGGGGTGTCGGTGTGGATGAACATCTCGTCCTTGGCCCGCGAGTAGTCCTCCCAGCGGGTGATCGACTCGACGTCCATCGGGGAGAGCTTCCAGCGCTTCATCGGGTCGCCCAGGCGGTCCCGGAAGCGCCGCTCCTGCTCGGTGTCGCTCACCGAGAACCAGTACTTGCGCAGCAGGATGCCCGACTCGGTCAGCATCCGCTCGAAGGTCGGGCACTGGTGCAGGAACTGCCAGTACTCCTCGTCGCTGCAGAAGCCCATCACGCGCTCGACGCCCGCGCGGTTGTACCAGCTGCGGTCGAACAGCACGATCTCCCCGGCGGCCGGCAGGTGCTCGACGTACCGCTGGAAGTACCACTGGGTCTTCTGCCGTTCGGTCGGCGTGGGCAGTGCCGCGACCCGGGCGATGCGCGGGTTCAGGTACTCCGTCACCCGCTTGATCGCTCCGCCCTTTCCGGCGGCGTCACGTCCCTCGAAGACCACCACCAGCCGGGCGCCCTCGGCCCGCACCCACTCCTGGAGCTTCACCAGCTCCTCCTGGAGCCGCAGCAGCTCCCGCTCGTACGGCTTCCTGGCCAGTTTCCCCGGCTTCCCGGTCCGCCGCTGCTCGGCCACCCTCGGGTCCTCCGTTCGGTCGAATGCTGATGAGCATTCACCGTAGGCGCCGGCGGCCGGATCCGCAGGTCGGCGAGGCCGTGGCGACCGGGCCGGTCTCGTGGACCGGCCCCGGGAGAGGCGCCCGAGGGAGCGGCGCTCGGGGTGGGGCAGGAGCCCGGAGGCAGGCTCTATACGGCGACGAAGGGCTCGGGGTAGCGGCAGAGCCCGCGCGGGGCGCCGTCGTACGCCGCCAGCGGCAGCGCCTGGAAGTACGCCTCCGGCACCTCGAACGGGCCGGAGACCTGGTGCCGCCCGGCCGGCGCGAAGCCGAACCGCCTGTAGTACTCCGGATCGCCGAGGACGACCACGAGCTTCTCGCCCGCCTCCTCGGCCGCCGCCAGCGCGGCCCGGACGACCAGCTCGCCGACGCCCCGGCGCTGCCACTCGGGCGCCACCGCGACCGGCGCGAGCGCCAGCGCCTTGCCGTCGCCGACCCGCAGCCGGGTCAGCAGCGCGTGGCCGATCACCAGCCCGGCACCGTCGACCGCCACCACGGACAGCCCGGGCAGCCAGGCGGGATCGCGGCGCAGCGCGTCCACCAGGTCCGCCTCGTCCGGCCCCGGGAACGCGGCCATGTGGACGCGTCTGGTCGCCGGGACGTCGTCCGGACATTCGACTCTCGTTGTGACCTGCATTGAGTCAACCCTCCCTGTGTCACACACCGTTGTGGACCGGCCCCGGACGACGGGCGAGCCGTCCGGGGCCGTTGCAGGTTAGCGGATGACGCGACGTCAGGACTTGGGCTGAGCCTCGCCCTTGGCGTCCTCGCGGACCTTCGGCTGGGCGTCCACGCCGGCCTCGCGACGCTGCGCCGGGGTGATCGGGGTCGGGGCGCCGGTCAGCGGGTCGCCGCCGGTGGACGTCTTCGGGAAGGCGATGACGTCCCGGATGGTGTCGTACCCGCCCAGCAGCGTGACGATGCGGTCCAGGCCGAAGGCGACGCCACCGTGCGGCGGCGGGCCGTAGTTGAAGGCGTCCAGCAGGAAGCCGAACTGCGAGGCCGCCTCCTCCTCGGAGAGGCCGATCGCGTCGAACGCCCGCTTCTGCACGTCGCGCTGGTGGATACGGATCGAACCGCCGCCCAGCTCCGAGCCGTTGAGGACCAGGTCGTAGGCGTTGGAGAGCGCCGAGCCCGGGTCGGTGTCGAAGGTGTCCAGCGACTCCGCGGTCGGGGCGGTGAACGGGTGGTGCACCGCGTGCCAGCCCTGGAACTGTCCCTTGTCGTCCTCGATCGGCTCGAACATCGGGAAGTCGACGACCCAGAGGAAGGCCCACTGGGACTCGTCGATCAGCTCGCAGCGGCGGCCGATCTCCAGACGGGCGGCGCCGAGCAGCTCCTGCGAGGCGCGCTCCTTGCCGGCCGCGAAGAAGATCGCGTCGCCGTTCTTGGCGCCGGCGGCGGCGGCGAGGCCGGCCAGGTGCTCCTCGGAGAGGTTCTTGGCGACCGGGCCGCGCAGCTCGCCGGTCTCGGCGTCGATGAGCACGTAGGCGAGGCCGCGGGCGCCGCGCGCCTTGGCCCAGTCCTGCCAGGCGTCCAGCTGCTTGCGCGGCTGCGAGGCACCGCCGGGCATGACCACGGCGCCGACGTACGGGGCCTGGAAGACGCGGAAGTCGGTGCCCTTGAAGTACGCGGTCAGGTCGGTGAGCTCCTGGCCGAAGCGGACGTCCGGCTTGTCCGAGCCGTAGCGGCCCATGGCGTCCGCGTAGGTCATCCGCGGCAGCGGGTTGGGGATCTCGTAGCCGTGGACCTCGCGCCAGACGGAGCCGATGATCTTCTCGCCGAGGGCCAGGATGTCCTCCTGGTCGACGAACGAGGCCTCGATGTCCAGCTGGGTGAACTCCGGCTGCCGGTCGGCGCGGAAGTCCTCGTCGCGGAAGCAGCGGGCGATCTGGTAGTAGCGCTCCATGCCGGCCACCATCAGCAGCTGCTTGAACAGCTGGGGCGACTGCGGCAGGGCGTACCAGTGGCCGGGCTGGAGGCGGACCGGGACCAGGAAGTCGCGGGCGCCCTCGGGGGTGGAGCGGGTGAGGTACGGCGTCTCGATGTCGAGGTAGTCGTTCTCCTCCATCACCCGGCGGATGATGTTGTTGACCTTGGAGCGCAGGCGCAGGCCCTTGGCCGGGCCCTCGCGGCGCAGGTCGAGGTAGCGGTAGCGGAGGCGGACCTCCTCGTTGACCGTGCCCGGCTCGTACTCGGCGACCGGGAAGGGCAGCGGGGCGGCCTCGGAGAGCACCTCGATCGCGCTGACGACGACCTCGACCGCGCCGGTCGGGATGTCCGGGTTCTCATTGCCCTCGGGGCGGACCCGGACGTCGCCGACGACCTTGACGCAGTACTCGGCGCGCAGGCCGTGCACCGAGTCGAGGTCGCGGACCACGATCTGCACGGTGCCGGAGGCGTCGCGCAGATCGATGAAGGCGACGCCGCCGTGGTCGCGGCGGCGGGCGACCCAGCCGGCCAGGGTGACGGTGGTGCCTGCGTGCTCCGGGCGGAGCGTGCCCGCGTCGTGCGTGCGGATCACAGCTGCTTCTCCTTCAGGGTGGTGACGAGTGCGTCGAGGGCGACGGGGGCCTGTTCGCCGGTGCTCAGGTCCTTGAGCTGGACGACGCCCTCGGCGAGGTCCCGGTCCCCGGCGATCAGGGCGAAGCGGGCGCCGGACCGGTCGGCGGACTTCATGGCGTTCTTGATGCTCTTGACGCCGAAGGCGAGGTCGGTGGCGACGCCGGCCCGGCGCAGCTCGACCACCTTGGCGAACAGGATGTTCTTGGCCTCCTCGCCGAGCGCGACGGCGTAGACGGAGGTGGCGGCCGGCAGGTCGAGGTCCACGCCCTCGGCCTCCAGGGCCAGGAAGGTGCGGTCCACGCCGAGGGCCCAGCCGACGGACGGCAGCGCGGGGCCGCCGATCATCTCGGACAGGCCGTCGTAGCGGCCGCCGCCGCCGATGGCGGACTGGGCGCCGAGGCCGTTGTGCACGAACTCGAAGGTGGTGCGGGTGTAGTAGTCCAGGCCGCGGACCAGCTTCGGGTCGTCGACGAAGGCGACGCCGTTGGCGGTGAGCAGCTCGCGGACCTTCTCGTCGTACGCCTTGCACTCCTCGCACAGGTAGTCGCGGAGCATCGGGGCGTCGGTGAGCTGGGCCTGAACCGACTCGCGCTTGTCGTCGAGGACGCGCAGCGGGTTGATCTCGGCGCGGCGGCGGGTCTCCTCGTCCAGGTCCAGGCCCGAGAGGAACTCGATCAGGGCGGCGCGGTAGACCGGGCGGCACTGCTTGTCGCCGAGGCTGTTGAGCAGCAGCGAGTAGTTGCCCAGGCCCAGCGAGCGGAAGGCGTCGTCGGCCAGGATGATCAGCTCGGCGTCCAGCGCCGGGTCCTCGGCGCCGATCGCCTCGGCACCGACCTGGGAGAACTGGCGGTAGCGGCCCTTCTGGGCGCGCTCGTAGCGGTAGTACGAGCCGGAGTACCAGAGCTTGACCGGCAGGTTGCCCTGCTTGTGCAGGTTGGCCTGGAGGGCGGCGCGCAGCACCGAGGCGGTGCCCTCCGGCCGCAGCGCCAGCTCGTCGCCGCCCTTGGTGGTGAGGGTGTACATCTCCTTGGAGACGATGTCGGTGGACTCGCCGACACCGCGGGAGAACAGCTTCACGTCCTCGAAGACCGGGGTCTCGACGTAGCCGTAGCCGGCCCGGCGGGCGGGTGCGGCGATGCGCTCGCGGATCGCCAGGAACGTCGCGGAGCTGGGGGGCAGCAGGTCGTAGGTGCCCTTGGGGGCGGTGAAGGTGCTCAACTTCTCTTCCGTCACATTCCTCGTCGCGGGAAAGCCGGGGCGCCGGCCGCCCCCGCTGCCTGTCGGAGGTAGGGGTTGGTGGCGCGCTCGCGGCCGATGGTGGTCTGACCGCCGTGGCCGGAGAGGACCACGGTGGAATCGTCGAGGGGCAGGCACACCCGGGCCAGCGAGTTCATGATCGCCGCGCTGTCCCCGCCCGGGAGGTCGGTACGCCCGATGGAGCCGGCGAACAGCAGGTCGCCCGAGAACAGCACCGGGGGGAGGTCCTCGGCACCGGGCGTCCGGAAGGTCACCGACCCCCCGGTATGGCCCGGGGCGTGGTCCACGGTGAGCTTCAGGCCGGCCAGCTCCAGCACGCTGCCGTCGGTGAGCTCGCGCACGTCGTCGGGCTCGCCGACGGTGAGCTCGCCCATCAGCTGGGTGCCCAGGGAGCGGCCGAGCGCCTTCTCCGGGTCGGACATCATGTACCGGTCCTCGGGGTGGATCCAGGCCGGGACGCCGCGGGCGCCGCAGACCGGGACCACCGAGGCCACGTGGTCGATGTGGCCGTGGGTGAGCAGCACGGCGACGGGCTTCAGCCGGTGCTCGCGGACCATCTCCTCGACGCCGCGGGCCGCCTGGTGGCCGGGATCGACGATGACGCACTCCTCGCCCGCCGCCGGGGCGACCAGGTAGCAGTTGGTGCCCCAGGCTCCAGCGGGGAATCCGGCGATGAACACGCGCGTCCTTCGGGTGTGCGGCGGTCGGCTGCGGCGGCTACCAGTGGTGATCGCTGCCAGTGGTGATGTAGGTGCAGCCTACCGGCGCCGCGGGTCCGGTTGCGAACCAGATAGGGGTGACGGGGCGCCGCGGCCCGGCAGGTTCACCGGGTTCTTACAGGCCCGGTCCCTACACTTGGCCGCCGAGGGATGCGATGATCCGCTCCGGAATCCATCCACTTTTCCCGCACATCCGTAGGAGACACGGCCGGTGGTCAGCAGCGAACAACGGCGGCGGCAGCTCGCCCGAGACAAGTACGAGCGCCAGTTGGAGCGCCGGGTCGCGGCCGCGGCCGCACGCAGGCGGCGCAACACGATCCTGGGCGCCTCGCTCGCCGTCGTGGTGCTGGCCGGCGGTGGCACCCTGATCGCCACCGGCGCGTTCAGCTCGGACGACAAGGGCGACAAGAAGGCCTCGGCGAACAGCGCCCAGGCGGCGCCGACCAGCACCGACGAGCCGTCCACCCCGACCCGCAAGCCGGTCGAGGGCTGCGCCGCCCCGGCGCCGGGCGCGCCCAACGGCAAGCAGTGGCAGGCCGAGCCGGCCATGACGGTCGACCCGGGCGGCTCGTACGCCATGACGCTGGACAGCAACTGCGGCAAGGTGACGATCGCGTTGGAGGCCGCGAAGGCCCCGCACACCGTGAACTCCTTCGCCTTCCTGGCCGGCGAGCAGTACTTCGACCACACCAAGTGCCACCGGCTCACCACCGACGGCATCTTCGTGCTCCAGTGCGGCGACCCGACCGCCAGCGCGACCGTCCCGGGCGGCACCGGCGGCCCCGGCTACAAGTTCGCGGACGAGAACCTGACCGGCGCGACCTACCCGGCCGGCACCGTGGCGATGGCCAACTCCGGCCCGGGCACCAACGGCAGCCAGTTCTTCCTGGTCTACAAGGACACCAAGCTGCCGCCGAACTACACCCCCTTCGGCAAGATCACCGGGGGCCTGGACGTGGTGCAGAAGATCGCCGCCGCGGGCACCCTGGAGGGCTCGCCGGACGGCCACCCGATGGCCGACGTCACCTTCAACTCCGTTACGGTGACGAAGGGTTGACCTACTCCGGGGCCCTGCGGGGGCGGCCTGCGCGCCGTCCCCGCAGGGCCCCGGACCGAAATCGCCCGGCCCGGATGCGGACAGCACCGGTCCCGGTCGCCTATGTTGGCGTTGTATAGGGTGCCCGCACCCGCCTGGCCGTCACCCTCGGCAGCAAGGCACGGCGGACGGGGACGGCGGACTCTTTCGGTCCGTCGCACATCAACTGTGGACGACGGACGCGCGCCGCCCCGGCGCGGGCGCGACGTCATGTGGAGGACGCGCTATGAGCAGCGACCCGTGGGGCCGTGTGGACGAGCAGGGCACGGTCTACGTCAGGACGGCCGACGGTGAACGCGTCGTCGGTTCCTGGCAGGCCGGCTCGCCCGAGGAGGCCCTCGCCTACTTCGAGCGCAAGTACCAGGGCATCGAGGTGGAGATCGGCCTGCTGGAGAAGCGGGTGCGCACCACCGACCTGGCCGCCAAGGACGCCCAGACCGCGCTGGAGCACCTGCGCGCCCAGGTGGTCGAGGGACACGCGGTCGGCGACCTGGAGGGCCTGGCCAAGCGGCTGGACACGCTCGCCGGCGAGATCGAGAGCCGGCGCGAGGAGCGCAAGGCCGCTCGCGCCAAGGCCCAGGACGAGGCCCGTACGGCCAAGGAGGCCCTGGTCACCGAGGCCGAGCAGCTCGCCGAGTCGACCCAGTGGCGGGAGGCCGGGGACCGGCTGCGCGCCCTGGTGGACACCTGGAAGGGCCTGCCGCGGCTGGACCGCAAGAGCGACGACGAGCTGTGGCACCGCTTCTCGCACGCCCGCTCGGTCTTCTCCAAGCACCGCAAGGCGCACTTCGCCACCCTGGACGCCGAGCGCGAGAAGGCGCGGCAGACCAAGGAGGCGCTGGTCACCGAGGCCGAGGCGCTGTCCTCGTCCACGGAGTGGGGCAGCACCGCGGCCGCCTACCGCGACCTGATGGCGCGCTGGAAGTCCGCCGGCCGGGCCCAGCGGGACATCGAGGACGAGCTGTGGGCGCGGTTCCGCGGCGCCCAGGACGTCTTCTTCCAGGCCCGCTCCTCGGTGTTCAGCGAGCGGGACGCCGAGCAGGTGGAGAACCAGAAGCTCAAGGAGGCGCTGGCCGCCGAGGCCGAGGCGATCCTGCCGATCACCGACCTCAAGACCGCCAAGGCCGCGCTGCGCGAGGTCAACGAGCGCTGGGAGGCCATCGGCCACGTGCCGCGCGAGGTCCGTCCGAAGCTGGACGGCCGGCTGAACACGGTCGAGCGGGCCATCCGCGAGGCCGAGGACGCCGAGTGGAAGCGCTCCAACCCGGAGGCCAAGGCCCGCGCGGCCGGCATGGTGGGCCTGTTCCAGGCCAAGGCCGACAAGATCCAGGCCGACCTGGACAAGGCCCGCGCGGCCGGCAACGCGTCCAGGACCGCCAAGCTGGAGTCCGAGCTGGCCGGCGTGCAGACCCTGCTGGAGCAGGCGCACCGGAGCCAGGAGGAGTTCAGCGGCTGACCGCCCCGAGCGCTGAACGGCGAAGGCCCCCGGGAACGCTCCCGGGGGCCTTCCGCGTACCCGCGCGCTACTTGCGGGCGGAGGTGACGCGGTAGACGTCGTACACGCCCTCGACGCCGCGCACCGCCTTGAGCACGTGGCCCAGGTGCTTCGGGTCGCCCATCTCGAAGGTGAAGCGGCTCATCGCCACCCGGTCCCGGGAGGTCTGCACCGCCGCCGACAGGATGTTGACGTGCTGGTCGGAGAGCACCCGGGTGACGTCCGAGAGCAGCCGGGAGCGGTCCAGCGCCTCGACCTGGATGGCCACCAGGAAGACCGAGGACTGGGTGGCCGCCCACTCGACGTCGATCATGCGCTCCGGCTGCTGGCTCAGCGCCTCCACGTTGACGCAGTCGGCGCGGTGCACCGAGACGCCGTTGCCGCGGGTCACGAAGCCGACGATCGGGTCGCCGGGCACCGGGGTGCAGCAGCGGGAGAGCTTGACCCAGACGTCCTCGACGCCCTTGACGATCACGCCCGGGTCGCCCTTGGCCCGGCGGCGCACCGCGCGGCGGTTGTCGTGGGTCGGGGCGGCGGTCTCCGCCAGGTCCTCGGTCGCCCCCTCCTCGCCGCCGAGCGCCTGCACCAGCTTCTGCACGATGTTCGGCGCGGCGACGTGGCCCTCGCCGATCGCGGCGTAGAGCGAGGAGATGTCGGGGTAGCGCATCTCGTGGGCCAGGGTGACCAGCGAGTCGCCGGTCAGGATCCGCTGGATCGGCAGGCCCTGCTTGCGCATCGCCCGGACGATCGCCTCCTTGCCGTGCTCGATCGCCTCCTCGCGGCGCTCCTTGGAGAACCAGGCGCGGATCTTGTTGCGGGCGCGCGGGGACTTGACGAAGCCCAGCCAGTCCCGGGAGGGTCCGGCGTTCTCCGCCTTGGAGGTGAAGACCTCGACGGTGTCGCCGTTCTCCAGGGTCGACTCCAGCGGCACCAGCCGCCCGTTGACCCGGGCGCCTATCGTCCGGTAGCCGACCTCGGTGTGCACCGCGAAGGCGAAGTCGACCGGGGTGGCCCCGGCCGGCAGGGCTATCACGTCACCCTTGGGGGTGAAGACGAAGACCTCGTTGCTGGCCAGGTCGAAGCGGAGCGACTCCAGGAACTCGCCCGGGTCGGCGGTCTCCTTCTGCCAGTCCAGCAGCTGCCGCAGCCAGGCCATCTCGTTGACGGCGCCGGCCTTGTCCTCCTTGCGGACCTGGGTCGGGGTGTCGGTGCGGACCTTGGACGCCCCGGCCACCGCGCGCTGCTTGTACTTCCAGTGCGCGGCGATGCCGTACTCGGCCCGCCGGTGCATGTCGAAGGTGCGGATCTGCAGCTCGACCGGCTTGCCCCCGGGACCGATCACCGTGGTGTGCAGCGACTGGTACATGTTGAACTTGGGCATCGCGATGTAGTCCTTGAACCGCCCCGGCACCGGGTTCCACCGCGCGTGGATGGTGCCCAGCGCCGCGTAGCAGTCGCGGACGGTGTCGACCAGGACCCGGATGCCCACCAGGTCGTAGATCTCGGCGAAGTCCCGGCCCCGGACGATCATCTTCTGGTAGACCGAGTAGTAGTGCTTCGGCCGGCCGGTGACGGAGGCGGTGATCCGGGCGCCGCGCAGGTCCGCCTGGACCTGGTCGATGACGGTCGCCAGGTACTCGTCCCGCTTGGGGGCGCGCTCGGCGACCAGCCGGACGATCTCGTCGTACATCTTGGGGTAGAGGATCGCGAAGGCGAGGTCCTCCAGCTCCCACTTGATGGTGTTCATGCCCAGCCGGTGCGCCAGCGGGGCGTAGATCTCCAGCGTCTCGCGGGCCTTCTTCTCCTGCTTCTCCCGCTTGAGGTAGCGCATCGTGCGCATGTTGTGCAGGCGGTCGGCGAGCTTGATCACCAGGACCCGCGGGTCCTTGGCCATCGCCACGACCATCTTGCGGACGGTCTCGGCCTGCGCGGCCTCGCCGAACTTGACCCGGTCCAGCTTGGTGACGCCGTCCACCAGCAGGGCCACCGAGTCGCCGAAGTCCTTGCGCAGGGTCTCCAGGCCGTAGTCGGTGTCCTCGACGGTGTCGTGCAGCAGCCCGGCCATCAGGGTCGGGGCGTCCATGCCGAGCTCGGCCAGGATCGTCGCGACGGCCAGCGGGTGGGTGATGTACGGGTCGCCGCTCTTGCGCTTCTGTCCGCGGTGCCACTTCTCGGCCACCGCGTACGCCTTCTCGATGTCGCGCAGCAGCGCCGGGTCGGCCTTGGGGTCGTTCGCCCGGATCGAGCGGAACAACGGCTCCAGGACGGGGTTCAGCACGCTGGAGCGCTGGCCGCCGAGGCGGGCCAGGCGGGCGCGCATGCCGCCGGTGGAACCGCGGCCGGACGGGCCGAGCGAACGCGAGGAGGTCGGCGCCGGGCGTGCCGGGGTGGCCCCCGAGGGCGTGGGACGGTCTTCGGGGGCGGCCGCTGCGGCCGTGGGCACAACCTCGTCGGGCAAGGACAACTCCTCGGGGCACCGGGGCCGGCCCCTGCCGGGGCCCGGACGTTCGGGGACAACCGGGAGGGGATGAATCTTCATGGTACCGAGCCGGGCGCCGGGGTGTTCATCCGGCCGGGCCAGGAAACGGAAGGACGGCGGTCGGATGTTCCGACCGCCGTCCTCCTGACGTATCCGTCAGACCGTGACCAGCGTCTCCAGCGGAGCGCCGCCCAGGTGCCCGGCCAGCCGCTCGCGGCCGTCCAGGAAGCCCAGCTCCATCAGCACCACGACGCCCGCCAGCTCGGCCCCGGCCTCCTTCACCAGGTCCAGCGAGGCGCCGATGGTGCCACCGGTGGCCAGCACGTCGTCCACCACCAGCACCCGCTCACCGGGCGCGAAGGCGTCGCACTGCACCTCCAGCGTCGCCGAGCCGTACTCCAGCTCGTACGAGCGCCGGAACACCTCGCCGGGCAGCTTGCCCTGCTTGCGGATCGGCACGAAGCCGAGCCCGGCCGCGAAGGCCGCCGGGGCCGCCAGCACGAAGCCGCGCGCCTCCAGGCCCACCACCTTGGTCGCACCGAGCTCCGCGGCCCGGTCCGCCAGCGCCCGGGTGAGGGCGCCGAAGGCCTCGGCGTCGGCGAGCAGCGGCGCGATGTCCTTGAACAGCACACCCGGCTTCGGGTAGTCCGGGACGTCCCGGATCCGGCTGTTCAGCAGCTCGGCCAGTGCGGTGTCGGCGGTGGTCACGGTGGTGTCCTTCACGGTCTGGTGGGGCCCCGGGGTCGTGGTCGGGGTCAGCGCTTGGTGGACGGACGGCCCTTGGCACGGGAGGTGCCGGCCGAGCGGCCACGCTGTCCGACCATACCCGCAGGCTGCTCCTCGCCCGTCGGCTCCTCGTCCGCAGCCTCGGCCTTGGCGGCCGCGGCGGCGCGGTGCTGGAGGACCCGCTTGCGCAGCGCCTTCATATCCGGCTGCTCCTCCTTGAGCTGCGCCAGCAGCGGGGTGGCGACGCAGATCGAGGAGTAGGCACCGGCCGCGAGGCCGATGAACAGCGCGAGCGAGATGTCGTTCAGGGTGCCGGCGCCCAGGAGGCCGCCACCGATGAACAGCAGTGCGGCGACCGGAAGCAGTGCCACCACGGTGGTGTTGAGCGAGCGCACCAGGGTCTGGTTGAGGCCCGCGTTCGCGGCCTCGCTGTAGGTGAGCTTGTTCTGCTTGGTGAGCCCCTTGGTGTTCTCCTTCACGGTGTCGAAGACGACGACCGTGTCGTAGAGCGAGTACCCGAGGATGGTCAGGAAGCCGATCACCGTACCCGGGGTGACCTCGAAGCCCACCAGGGCGTACACGCCGATGGTGATCAGGAGGTCGTGGATGAGGGCGACCAGGGCGGACACCGCCATCCGCCACTCGAAGGCGATCGCCAGGTAGACCGTCACAAGGACCATGAAGACGATCAGACCGGTGAGTGCCTTCTGGGAGATCTGCTTGCCCCAGCTGGGGCCGATCACCTGGGCCTCGACGGTGTCCAGCGGCACGTCGAGCTTCTGCGAGAGCTCGGCGCGGATCTGGTCGGAGCTCTTCGGCTCCTCGGTGCTGACCTGGATGCGGATCTTGCCGTTGTCGGTCGACTGCACCAGCGGGTGCGAGGAGACGACCCCGTCCGCGGTTTCCTGTGCCTGGGAGACCGTCAGGCCGGGCTTGGCCACGGTGTAGACCGAGCCGCCCTTGAACTCGATGCCCAGGTGCAGGCCCATGGCCAGGCCGATCGCCGCGACCAGCACGATCACGCCGGAGATGGAGTACCAGAGCTTGCGGCGTCCGACGAAGTCGAAGCTGACTTCACCCTGGTAGAGCCGGTGGCCCAGGTTGGAGAAGCGTGACACGGTGTCAGGCCTCCTTCACGGCGGCAGAGGAGGGGTTACGGCGACGGCTGCTGCGCAGCGGCGGGCGGGCGCCCAGCCGCTTCGGGTCCAGGCCGGACCACGGGTGGCCGTTCAGGAAGAACTTGCGGCGGGCCAGCAGCGTGATCAGCGGCTTGGTGAAGAGGAAGATCACCACGACGTCGAGCGCCGTGGTCAGACCCAGGGTGAACGCGAAGCCCTGGACCTTGCCGACCGAGACCACGTAGAGCACGGCGGCACAGAGGAAGGACACGAAGTCCGAGACCAGGATGGTGCGCCGGGCGCGCGGCCAGGCCCGCTGGACCGCCGGGCGCAGCGGGGCGCCCTCGCGGACCTCGTCGCGGATGCGCTCGAAGTACACGATGAAGGAGTCCGCCGTGATGCCGATCGCGACGATCGCACCGCAGACCGCCGGCAGGTTCAGCGCGAAGCCGATCGCGTTGCCGAGCAGGCTCATGATCGAGTAGGTCAGGGCCGCCGAGACGAGCAGACCGGCGATCGAGACCAGGCCGAGGCCGCGGTAGTAGACCAGCGAGTAGGCGACCACCAGCAGCATGCCGATCGCGCCGGCCACCAGGCCGGCCTTGAGCTGGTCGCTGCCGAGCGCCGGGGAGACGGTGGTGATGTCGCTCTTGACGAACTCCAGCGGCAGGGCGCCGTAGCCGAGCACGTTGGACAGGTCCTGCGCCTCGGTCTGGGTGAAGCGGCCGGTGATCACGGCGCTGCCGCCGGGAATCGCGTTCTTGACCTCGGGGTGCGAGACGACCTGGTTGTCCAGCACGATCGCGAACTGGTTGTTCGGCGGGGCCTGGGTGGCGAGCTGGCCGGTGATCTTGGTGAAGTCGTCGGTGCCGGTGCCGTTGAACTGCAGCTGGACCTGCCAGCCGGCGCCCGACTGGGTGTCGAGGCTCGGCTGGGCCTTGGAGACGTCCGAGCCCTTCACGGCGACGGGGCCGAGGGCGAGCTTCTCGTAGTAGCCGTTCTCGGGCTTCTGCGAGCAGGCGACGACGGCCTTGTCATCGGCGCCGGTCTGGGCGGTGCGGACCTCGGGCTTGGAGCAGTCCAGGGCGGCGAACGCGGCCGTCAGCTCCGGCGGCACGGTGCCCTGGGTCATCGCGGCGGTGAGGTCGGCGGCGCTCGGCGGGGTGGCCGCGGCACTCGGGGCGCCGGTGGCGGCCGCGGAGGGCGCGGTGCTCGCGCCGGTGGCGGCGGCGGTCGGGCTGGCGCCCTCGGCGGCCAGGGCCTCGCTCGCGGGGCGGCCCTGCTTGGTGGCGCTCGCGGACGGGCTGCCGGTCGCGCTGGCGGACGGGGTCGCCCCCGGGGTGCCGGTGGCGCCCGCGGACGGGGTGCCGGTCGGCACCGGAGCGGTGACGCCGCTGGGCGCCACGGCCAGGACCGGACGGAAGAACAGCTTGGCGGTGGTGCCCACCTGGTCCGCCGCGTTCTGCTGGTTGCCGCCCTTGGGGATGTTCACGATGATCGTGTTGTCGCCCTGGGTCTGGACCTCCGCCTCGGAGACACCCATGCCGTTGACGCGGCGCTCGATGATCCCGGTGGCGATGTCCATGTTGGACTTGCTGATCGCCTTGGGATCGGTCGACTTCGCGGTCAGCGTGATGCTGGTGCCACCGGCGAGATCGATCCCGAGCCTGGGCTTGGTGGTGCCCGTCCCGAACATGAGGGCGACCAGTCCGACGGTGACGACCAGGATGAGGGCCAGCGCCCGCCCTGGGTAGCCGTCGCGCGGGCGCGACTTGGGTGTTGCCACCTTGCTCGTTTCTCCCTGTCCATGCCACTTCCCCGACCGGACCCCCGTCCGGCTCGTGGCGGGACAGGGGTCCGGCGGTTCTGCGGCCCTGAGGTCCTGTGGGCTCGCGGCACTGTGCCGCGCGGCCGGGCGGGTTGCCCGTCCGTACTACTTGCTCGCGGGAGCCCCGCCCTCGACGTCACCCTTCTCGGCACTGTCCTTGCTGAGCGACAGCGGCTTGTCCTCGACCGGCTCGGCGTCGGCGTCCTCGGCCTCCGGCTCGGGCAGCTCGTCATCGGCGGGGCGGCCGTTGATGATCGCGTCGTACTCCTGGGGGTCCAGGACGGCCGCGATGGCGCTCTTGGTGAAGTGGGTGACCACGCCGGGCGCGATCTCCAGTTCGACGGTCTCGTCGTTGACCGCCTTCACCTGGGCGTAAAGACC
Source organism: Kitasatospora sp. NPDC048715 (assembly GCF_043198905.1). Taxonomy (NCBI): domain Bacteria; kingdom Bacillati; phylum Actinomycetota; class Actinomycetes; order Kitasatosporales; family Streptomycetaceae; genus Kitasatospora; species Kitasatospora sp. NPDC048715. Next base: position 369,996 of record NZ_JBICVH010000003.1, read on the forward strand.
GCCGATGGTGCGCACACCGGCCCCCGGCTCCAGCGCGGTCTGCATCTGCTGCATCTGCGACTGGCGCTTCTTCTGCGACCGGAACATGAGCACGATCGCGATGATCGGGAGGAGAAGGATGATGAGGTTCACTGCAGCCAGGGTCCTTTACGGGCCGCCGGCCGGCGGCCTGTGTGGTATTGGTCGGCCCGTCAGGTGAGAGGGGCGGTCCGGCGGAGTCTAGGCGACCCCGAATCGATCGGACAACGCCAAGCATCGCATCCTGCCACCGAAAGTGGCGAGCCTCCGCCTGCACAGTTTCCCCGGACCTCACTCCCGGCTCCTCCGTGTGCCACCACGGAAGCACCGGGTGGGAACCGACCGGACCGACTCACCCGTTCAGCCGATGGCGGTCAACTTTCATCGGCGGGGAACAGCTCCGGTTGCGCCGGAACACGTCCGCGAATGGTCTGGACCGGCGGGGTCAGACCGAGGTGCTGCCAGGCCGCGGCGGTGGCGATCCGGCCGCGCGGGGTGCGGGCGAGCAGGCCCTCGCGGACCAGGAACGGCTCGGCGACCTCCTCGACCGTCTCGGACTCCTCCCCCACGGCGACCGCCAGTGTCGACAAGCCGACCGGACCGCCGCCGAACAGCCGCAGCAGCGCGTCCAGCACCGCGCGGTCCAGCCGGTCCAGGCCGCGGGCGTCCACCTCGTAGACGTCCAGCGCCTGGGCGGCGATCTCGACGGTGACCTGCCCGTCGTGCCGGACCTGGGCGTAGTCGCGGACCCGGCGCAGCAGCCGGTTGGCGATGCGCGGGGTGCCGCGCGAGCGCCCGGCGATCTCGGCCGCGCCGGCCGGGTCTATCTCCACGTCCAGCAGCGCGGCCGAGCGGTGCACCACCCGCTGGAGCTCGGCCGGGGCGTAGAACTCCATGTGCCCGGTGAAGCCGAAGCGGTCGCGCAGCGGCGGCGGCAGCAGGCCGGCCCGGGTGGTGGCGCCGACCAGGGTGAACGGCGGCAGCTCCAGCGGGATGGCGGTGGCGCCCGGGCCCTTGCCGACGATCACGTCGACCCGGAAGTCCTCCATCGCCATGTAGAGCATCTCCTCGGCCGGCCGGGACATCCGGTGGATCTCGTCGAGGAAGAGCACCTCGCCCTCGGTGAGCGAGGAGAGGATCGCCGCGAGGTCCCCGGCGTGCTGGATGGCCGGGCCGGAGGTGATCCGGATCGGCGCGCCCAGCTCGGCGGCGATGATCATGGACAGGGTGGTCTTGCCGAGCCCGGGCGGCCCGCTCAGCAGCACGTGGTCGGGCGCGCTGCCGCGCTTGCGGGCGGCCTGGAGCACCAGCGACAGCTGCTCGCGCACCCGCCCCTGGCCGATGAACTCGTCCAGCAGCTTGGGGCGCAGCGCCGCCTCCACCGCCTGGTCCTCACCGTCGGCGGCGGCCGTGACCAGCCGGTCGGCGGGTTCAGGGTCGTACATCGTCGCGGGCTCCAGAGTCTCCAGTATCGACAAATGGACAGATCGTCAGGTGGTCAGCGGGCCCGGTTGAGGCCGCGCAGGGCGAGCCGGAGCAGGGCGCCGACGTCCGGCGTCGCCTGCGCCTCGGCCTCCGGGGTGACGGCCGCGACCGCCTCGTCCGCCTCGCGCGGGGCGTACCCGAGGCCGGTCAGCGCGGAGTGCAGCTGATCGCTCCACGGCGCCGGGCCGGTGGCGATCGGCTTCTGCGCCGGGACCGCGCCGTGCGGGGCGCCGAGCTTGTCCTTGTACTCCAGCAGCAGCTTGGCCGCCTTGGCCTTGCCGATGCCCGGCACCGCGACCAGCGCCTTCTCGTCGCCGCCCGCGACCGCGGCGCGCAGCGCGTCGGGGCTGTGCACCCCGAGGATCGCCTGCGCCAGCTTGGGACCGACGCCGGGCGCGGCCTGGAGGATCTCGAACACGCCGCGCTCGTCGTCGTCCGCGAAGCCGAACAGGGTCAGCGAGTCCTCCCGGACCACCAGCGAGGTGGCCAGCCGGGCCGGCTCGCCCAGCCGCAGCCCGGCCAGCGTGTTCGGGGTGCACTGCACGGCCATGCCCACCCCGCCGACCTCGACCACCGCGGTCCCGGAGGAGATGGCCGCCACGGGCCCTTGCACGAAGGCGATCATCGGACGGTGCCTTTCGGAGGAGTGGAGCGGGGGGTGGCCCGGGCGGCCCGGACGGCGGCCTCCAGCCGGTTGGTCGCCCCGCCGCGCCAGATGTGGCAGATGGCCAGCGCCAGCGCGTCGGCGGCGTCGGCCGGCTTGGGCGGCGCGTCCAGCCGCAGCAGGCGCTGCACCATGGCCGTGACCTGCGCCTTGTCGGCCCGGCCGGAGCCGGTGACGGCGGCCTTGACCTCGCTGGGGGTGTGCAGGGTGACGGGGATGCCGCGCCGGGTGGCGCAGAGCATCGCGACGGCGCTGGCCTGGGCGGTGCCCATCACGGTGCGGACGTTGTGCTGGGCGAAGACCCGCTCGACGGCGACCAGGTCGGGCCGGTGCTCGTCCAGCCAGGCCTCGATGCCCTGCTCGACCTGGAGCAGCCGCTCCCCGATCTCGGCCTCGGCGGGGGTGCGCACCACGCCGACCCCGGCCATCCGCAGCGGCCGGCCCGGCGCACCCTCGACCACGCCGACCCCGCACCTGGTCAGCCCCGGGTCCACGCCCAGTACCCGCACCACTCGCCCGTCTCCCTGTCACTCGCCACGAAGGACCTCCGCAGGCTACCGCCCGGGTCCGACAACCCCACCGACGACACCGGCCCGGTGGTCCAGGGACCACCGGGCCGGGCAGTGAGAACGGTCACTCACCGACGATCACTGGGCAGTGATCACTCGGCGTCGAGCTGCGCGCCGACCTCGTCGGAGATGTCGAAGTTGGCGAAGACGTTCTGCACGTCGTCGCTGTCCTCCAGGGCGTCGATCAGCTTGAGGATCTTGCGGGCGCCGTCGACGTCCAGCTCGACCTGCATGCTGGGGAGGAAGTTGGCCTCGGCCGAGTCGTAGTCGACGCCGGCGTCGACCAGCGCGGTGCGCACGGCGACCATCTTCGAGGCCTCGGAGACGATCTCGAACGAGTCGCCGAGGTCGTTGATCTCCTCCGGCTCCTGGTCGAGGACGACCTCGAACAGCTTGTCCTCGTCCACGCCGTCGGCCTTGGGGACGATGACGACACCCTTGCGGGTGAACAGGTACGACACCGAGCCCGGGTCGGCCATCGAGCCGCCGTTGCGGGTCATCGCGACGCGCACGTCGGAGGCCGCGCGGTTGCGGTTGTCGGTGAGGCACTCGATCAGGACCGCGACGCCGTTCGGGCCGTAGCCCTCGTACATGATGGTCTGGTAGTCGGCGCCGCCGGCCTCCAGACCGCCACCGCGCTTGACGGCGCGGTTGATGTTGTCGATCGGGACCGAGCTCTTCTTGGCCTTCTGGATGGCGTCGTAGAGGGTCGGGTTGCCCGCCGGGTCGGGACCGCCCGTGCGCGCCGCCACCTCGATGTTCTTGATCATCTTGGCGAAGAGCTTGCCGCGCTTGGCGTCGATCACGGCCTTCTTGTGCTTGGTGGTAGCCCACTTAGAGTGGCCGGACATCGCCAGCTCCTTTACGTCGCCAAAGGGAAATGAACAGATGAGATCTTACCGGTGTCGTCACCGGTGAAGCGCACACGGTCAGCGCGTGGTCGACGCCGTCAGCGCGCGTCCCCGGCGAGGTGCTCCTCGACCATCCGCACGAAGTACGCGTGCACCCGGTGGTCGCCGGTCAGCTCCGGGTGGAAGGAGGTGGCGAGCAGGTTGCCCTGGCGCACTGCCACGATCCGGCTCTCCGGGCCGTCCGCGGCGGGCAGCTCGGCCAGCACCTCGACGCCCGCGCCGACCGACTCGACCCAGGGGGCGCGGATGAAGACGCCGTGCACCGGCGCGTCGGCCAGGCCCGTGAAGTCGATCCCGGACTCGAAGGACTCGTTCTGGCGCCCGAAGGCGTTGCGGCGCACCGTCATGTCGATGCCGCCGACGGTCTCCTGGTCCTCGCGGCCGTCCAGGATCTTGTCCGCCAGCATGATCATGCCCGCGCAGGTGCCGTAGACCGGCATCCCGGCGGCGACCCGCTCGCGCAGCGGGTCCATCACGCCGAACAGCAGCGCCAGCTTGGACATGGTGGTGGACTCCCCGCCGGGGATCACCAGCGCGTCGACCTCGGCCAGCTCCTCGGCGCGGCGCACCGGACGGGCGAGCGCGTCGGCCTCGGCCAGCGCCACCAGGTGCTCGCGGACGTCGCCCTGGAGGGCGAGGACGCCGATGACAGGAGTGCTCACGGTCTTCAACCTCTATCGATCGTTACGACGGACTACGTGGCGCGGCCCGCCGCGCGCCGAGGCGCTGCGGCGGGCCGGCCCAGGACTACCGGGCGACTACCAGCCGCGCTTGGCGTAGCGCTCGGTCTCCGGCAGGGTGTCGCAGTTGATGCCGACCATGGCCTCGCCCAGGTTGCGGGACGCGTCCGCGATGACCTTCGGGTCGTCGAAGAAGGTGGTGGCCTTCACGATGGCGGCGGCACGCTTGGCCGGGTCGCCCGACTTGAAGATGCCGGAGCCGACGAAGACGCCCTCGGCGCCCAGCTGGCGCATCAGCGCGGCGTCGGCCGGGGTGGCGACGCCACCGGCGGAGAACAGCACGACCGGCAGCTTGCCGAGCTCGGCGACCTCCTTGACCAGCTCGTACGGGGCGCGCAGCTCCTTGGCGGCGGCGTACAGCTCGTTGTTGTCCAGGGCGCGCAGCTGGCCGATCTCGTTCTTGATCTGGCGCAGGTGGCGGACGGCCTCGACGACGTTGCCGGTGCCGGCCTCGCCCTTCGAGCGGATCATGGCCGCGCCCTCGGCGATGCGGCGCAGGGCCTCGCCCAGGTTGGTGGCACCGCAGACGAAGGGGGTGGTGAAGGCGAACTTGTCCGAGTGGTTGACCTCGTCGGCCGGGGTCAGCACCTCGGACTCGTCGATGTAGTCGACGCCCAGCGACTGGAGCACCTGGGCCTCGACGAAGTGGCCGATGCGGGACTTGGCCATCACCGGGATGGAGACCGCGGCGATGATCTCCTCGATCATGTTCGGGTCGGACATGCGGGCCACGCCGCCGTCCTTGCGGATGTCCGCGGGGACCCGCTCCAGGGCCATGACGGCGACCGCGCCGGCGTCCTCGGCGATCTTGGCCTGCTCGGCGTTGACCACGTCCATGATCACACCGCCCTTGAGCTGCTCGGCCATGCCGCGCTTGACCCGGGCGGTGCCGATCTGCGGCTGGTCTGCGGTGGTGGGGGTGGTGGACACGTGAGACCTCACTCGAAGATGAATCAGTGCTATCGCCCTATGGTAGGCAGAACGGGTGACCCAACCATGCGCCACCAAGTCCAGCCAGGACGACGGGACACGACAAACGGGCCGTATCCGGGGGACACCTTAAGCAGGTGCCCCTTCGGGCGTGAGAGCGGGCGGCGGGGCATCGTCCATTTCGAACGCCAGCGGGAAGGGCGCCTTCCCCGCCAGCCGGAAGTACCGCACCAGCCGGTGCTCGCGCACCGCCCGGGCCGCCCGCACCGCGTCGTTGTGGAACCGCCGGGCCATCGGCACCCGCCGCACCGCGGCCGTCAGATCACGAACCGCGTCCTCGCCACCCGGCTCGGCCGCCAGCGCCGCCATCTGCTCCGGCTCCTCGAACACCGCCCGCAGCGCCAGGCTCAGCTGGCTCTCCGCCACCTCGCGCTGCTCGTCGTCGGCCTGCCGGGCCGCGTGCGCCGCGTCCAGCAGCAGCAGCGAGGCCGCCGGATCCAGCAACGAGGACGTCGCCAGCTCCAACGCCACCGAGGCCCGGCGGACCAGCTGCGCGTCCAGCGCCGCGCGCGCGGCGTCGATCCGGGCGTGCAGCCGGTCCAGACGACCGGCCGTCCAACTCAGGTACATGCCGAACAGCACCACGGCCACGCCGGCCCAGATCCAGGTAGTCACGGGCCGCTACGTTACCGGGTGTCACCGGTTCAGCCCTGGGCGGTCGCGTTCCGGTAGCTCTCCCGGTCGATGTCCGCGATGTTCACCGCCGTGAACAGCCGGGTACCCGGCCGCGGCCGGACGTACTGCGCCAGCAGCGCCAGCACGCCCTCGCTCAGCGCCGCCTTCGCCTCCGGCGAACGGCCCGGGAAGATCTGGAACTCCACGAACACCTGGGCGTCGGCGGCCGCCCCGCTGGTACCGACCACCAGCACCTCGCTCTGCCGGAACACCGTCTTGCAGGACTCCGGCTTCGCGTCGATCGTCGCCTCCGCCAGCCGGTTGATCGCCAGGCCGAGGCCCCGGCGGTCGAAGGTTCCGGCCAGGCCGGCCGAGTAGTCGACGGAGATCTGCGGCATCGTTGCCCCCGTGGATCGCAGTGGTACGGACGCCCGACCCTAACGCCACCGGCGCCCCGGCCCGCCGCGCGGGACCGGTCCCGGACCGGCCCGGACCGCCGCGGCGGATCAGTCCCGGGCCAGCCCGAACCGGCGCCGCCCGCCGCGCACGTCCTCCTCGACCACCGCCGCCTCGCCGGCCGTCACCGTCTCGTACACCGCCAGGATGTCCGCGCCCACCGTCGACCAGTCGAACCGCCGCACATGCCGCGAGGCCGCCTCCCGCAGCTCCTCCAGCCGCGCCGGATCACCCAGCAGCCGCAGCGCCGTACGGGCCAGCGCGTCCGCGTCCTCCACCGGGAACAGCTCGCCCGCGTCCCCGCCGTCCAGCACCTGCTTGAACGCGTCCAGATCGCTCGCCAGCACCGGCGCGCCCGCCGACATCGCCTCGACCAGGATGATCCCGAAGCTCTCGCCCCCGGTGTTCGGCGCCACGTACAGGTCCACGCTGCGCAGCAGCCGGGCCTTGTCCCGGTCGCTCACCATGCCGAGGAACTCCACCTGCCGGCGCACCTCGGGCGCCAGGCCCGCGACGGCCTCCTCCTCGTCGCCCTTGCCCGCCACCAGCAGCCGCACCCCCGGCCGCTCCGCCAGGATCCGCGGCAGCGCCGCCAGCAGCGTCGGCAGGCCCTTGCGCGGCTCGTTGATCCGGCCGATGAAGCCGATCGTGCCCGGCTCCCCCTTCGCCGCGCCGCCGGTCCACCGCTCGTCCGGCTCGGCCGCCGCGAAGAACCCCACGTCCACGCCGTTCGGGATCACCACCGCGTCCCCGCCCAGGTGCTCCACCAGGGTGCGCCGGGCGTACTCCGACACCGCGATCCGGGCCCGCATCTTCTCCAGCCCCGGCTGGAGGATCGGCGAGGCCGCGATCATCACCCGCGAACGCGGATTGGAGGTGTGGAAGGTCCCCACCATCGGCCCGGTCGCCGACCAGGCGGCCAGCATCGACAGGCTCGGCGCGGCCGGCTCGTGCACGTGCAGGATGTCGAAGCGCCCGTCGTGCAGCCAGCGCCGCACCCGGGCCGCCGACAGGATCCCGAAACTCAGCCGCGCCACCGACCCGTTGTACGGCACCGCCACCGACCGCCCGGCCGGGACCACGTACGGCGGCAGCGCCTCGTCGTCCTCGGCCGGCGCCAGCACCGACACCTCGTGCCCCAGACCGATCAGGTGCTCGGCCAGGTCCCGGATGTGGAACTGCACCCCGCCGGGGACGTCCCAGTCGTACGGGCAGACGATGCCGATCTTCACGGGTTCCTCAAGCTCCTTCGGACAGTGGTGCGGGCGGGCAGGACGGAACGGCTCAGGACCCGGAGGCCTCGGCCGCGGGCTCCGGGACCGCCTCCGCGCGCTCCGCGGGCGCCGCCTTCACCGTCTCACGGACCGGCAGGTCGGCCAGCCAGAACTTCTGCAGCATGTGCCAGTCCTGCGGGTGCTCGCGGATGCTCCGCTCCCACACCTGCGCCATCGCCTGGGTCATCGCCCGGGTGCGCTCCTTGCGGTCGCCCTCCTCGGGCACCGGCACCTCGGGATGGATCCGCGCCCGCAGCACCGGGCCGTCGTACCAGAGGGTCACCGGCAGCAGCGCCGCCCCGGTGCGCTGGCACAGCGCCGCCGGACCGGCCGGCATCCGGGTCGGCTCACCGAAGAACGACACCCCGATGCCCGCCTCCGACAGGTCCCGGTCCCCCACCAGGCAGACCAGCCGGCCCTCGCGCAACCGCCGCGCCAGCGTGCCGATCACGTTCACCGAACCGCCGGTCAGCGCCAGGACCTCCATGCCCAGGCCCTCCCGGAACGCCACGAAGCGGTCGAACAGCCGCTCCGGCTTCAACCGCTCCGCGACCGTGGTGAACGGGTAGCCCTGCTGCGCCACCCAGGCCCCCGCGAGGTCCCAGTTGCCCATGTGCGGCAGCGCTATCACCGCGCCCCGCCCCGCCTCCAACGACTCCCGCAGGTGCTCGAAGCCCTCCACCTGGACGTCCCGGGCCACCCGCTCCCGGCTCCACACCGGCAGCCGGAACGACTCCATCCAGTACCGCAGGTACGAGCGCATCCCGGCCCGGGACAGCTCCCGCACCGCGGCCTCGTCCAGGCCCGGACGGACCCGGCGCAGATTCGCCTCCAGCTGGAGCACCCGCTTGCCGCGCTTGCGCCACGCGTAGTCCGCCAGCCGGTCGAACAGCCCGCGGGCCACCCGCTCCGGCAGGTGCTTCAGCAGCCCCCACCCCAGCGCGTACGCCCAGTACACCAGTCGGTCCGTCACCGCAGGACGCCCCCCATCAGCTCCCGGCCGCCGCTCGGTCGGCCTCGAACGCCTCCCGGCGCACGGTCAGCATCCGCTGGAACACCGTCACCAGGCTGCCCGCCGCCACCAGCCACAGCGCCACCGGCAGCAGCCACTCCACGTACGGCACACCGAATTTGTGCAGACCCGCGACCCCGGCCGCCACCAGGCTGGCCACCAGCCGCTCGGCCCGCTCCACCAGCCCCGACACGTCGCACGGCAGGCCCTGGCTCTCCGCCCGCGCCTTCGTGTACGACACCACCAGACCGCTCGCCAGGCAGAAGATCGCCACCGCACAGAGCAGGTTGTTGTCACCCTTGCCCGCGTACCACATCGCCAGACCGCCGAAGATCGCCGCATCGGCGACCCGGTCCAGGGTGGAGTCGAGGAACGCCCCCCACTTCGTGCTCCGGCCCAGCTGGCGGGCCATGTTCCCGTCCACCAGGTCCGAGAAGATGAACAGCGTGATCGTGATGGTGCCCCAGAAGAACTCCCCGCGCGGGAAGAACACCAGCGCACCGGCCACCGAGCCGGCGGTACCGATCAGCGTCACGGCGTCCGGGCTCACGCCCAGCCGGATCAGGAACGCGGCGAACGGGGTCAGGACACGTGTGAAGAAGGCACGCGCGTATTTGTTGAGCATGGCCTTCCCAGCCGCTCCGATCTCCCAGATACCCGCCTGGCGCAGAACGCGCGGCAGACGGCCGGGCGGATCAGCCCGTCCGGCCCACCCATCGTAGCCAGGCCGAGGACACGCTCCGGCGCACGCACCGCCGGACGCCGCCCCCGCCACGCCGTGCACACGCACGATCACCGATCGGCCGTACGACACGCGCCACTTCGACACCCGACCCTAGACTGCGATGGACAAGCCTCGGCGCCACGGGAGGAGACCCCGATGCCCGACCGCAGCACGGCACGAGCCGGCCAGGCACCCGCCGTCACCGGCCCGAAGGACCTGCGCAACGTCGTCCTCATCGGCCCCAGCGGTGTGGGCAAGACCACCCTCGCCGAATCCCTCGCCCTCGCCGCCGGCGCCACCGGCCGGGCCGGCCGCGTCACCGACGGCACCACCGTCTCCGACCACGAGGACATCGAGCACCAGCAGCAGCGCTCCGTCCAGCTCTCGCTCCTCCCGCTCGAATGGAAGGGCGTCAAGATCAACCTGATCGACCCGCCCGGCCACCCCGACTTCGCCGCCGACCTGCGCGCCGCCCTGCACGCCGCCGACGCCGCCGTCTTCGTCGTCTCCGCCACCGACCCGGTCACCGCCCCCACCCGCGCCCTGTGGCGCGAATGCGCCGCCGAGGGCATCCCCCGCGCCATCGCCGTCGCCAAACTCGACCTCGCCCACACCGGCTTCGACGACATCCTCACCGCCTGCCACGACGCCTTCGGACTCGGCCCGGACACCCTGCGCCCGCTCTTCCTGCCCGTCCACCACGACGGACACCCCGACGGCAGCGTCGACCTCCTCACCGGCGACACCTACGGCGACGCCGACCCCCTGCCCGACACCGCCCCCGCCCACGACAGCCTCGTCGAAGCCATCTCCGGCCAGGACGACACCCTCATGGAGCGCTACCTCTCCGGCGACACCCTCGACACCGACTCCCTCGAAGCCGGCCTGCGCCGCGAGGTCCTCTCCTGCGCCCTCCACCCCGCCGTCCCCACCAGCGAGAACGGCCTCGGCGCCGCCGAACTCCTCGACCTCGTCGCGCACACCTTCCCCGACCCCACCGAGCGCACCCGCCCCGCCCCCGAGTGCGACCCCGACGCCCCGCTCGCCGCCCAGGTCGTCCGCGTCACCGGCGACGCCTACGTCGGACGGATCAGCCTGCTGCGCCTGTACGCCGGCACCCTGCGCCCCGACACCAGGATCCGCCTCGTCGGCCCCGCCCACACCGCCGACCAGAACGGCGACGAACGCGTCACCGCCCTCACCAGCCCCTTCGGCAAGGCCCAGCGCCCCGTCCCGCACGCCGTCGCCGGCGACCTCGTCTGCGCCGCCAAACTCACCACCGCGCGCGCCGGCGACACCGTCCACGACCCCGGCCACCCCGTCGCCCTCGAAGGCTGGACCCTCCCCGAACCGCTCCTCCCGATCGCCGTCGAGGCCCACAGCAAGGCCGACGACGACAAGCTCTCCCAGGCCCTCGCCCGCCTCACCGCCGAGGACCCGGCGCTACGCCTGGAACAGAACCCCGACACCCACCAGCTCGTCCTCTGGTGCACCGGCGAGGCCCACGCCGACGTCGTCCTCGACCGCCTCCGCACCCGCCACGGCGTCCACGTCGACACCGTCGAACCCAAGGTCGCCCTGCGCGAGACCTTCGGCACCGCCGCCGCCGGCCACGGCCGCCTGGTCAAGCAGTCCGGCGGCCACGGCCAGTACGCCATCTGCGACCTGGAGGTCGAACCGCTCCCCGCCGGCTCCGGCTTCGAGTTCCAGGAGCACGTCGTCGGCGGCTCCGTCCCCAAGCACTTCATCCCCTCCGTCGAGAAGGGCGTCCGCGCCCAGCTCGCCAAGGGCGTCACCACCGGGTACCCGCTCGTCGACGTCCGGGTCACCCTCACCGACGGCAAGGCGCACTCCGTCGACTCCTCCGACGCGTCCTTCCAGAACGCCGCCGCCCTCGCCCTGCGCGACGCCGCCGAGCACGCCGTCATCCGCCTGCTCGAACCCGTCGCCGCCGTCAGCGTCCTGCTCCCCGACGACTACCTCGGCGCCGTCCTCGGCGACCTCTCCGCCCGCCGCGGCCGCGTCCTCGGCAGCGAGACCGGCGGCACCGGCCTCACCCTGCTGCGCGCCGAGGTCCCCGAGCTCGAACTCGTCCGCTACCCGATCGACCTGCGCTCGCTCACCCACGGCACCGCCGAGTTCTCCCGCGCCTACCTGCGCCACGAACCCATGCCCCCCGCGCTCGCCCAGCGCTACACCGACTGAGCGGCCCCACGGCCGGGCGGCCTCACGGCCGGACGGGCTTCCGGGCCGGCAGTTCGCACGCCGCCGTCCCGCCCGGCATCCGGTGCCGGTTGCGCGCCACCCAGCGGTAGGCCAGCCCCGCGAGCGGCCGCACCGGCGCCGCCGTCAACACAGCACCCAGGTACGCCCACACCCCGCCGGAGCGCATCAGAAGCCGCGCAACCGCCTGCGCGCCCCCGTACACCCGGCCGCTCGGCGTCACCCAGAGCACCTCGCGCTCCGCCCGCTCCGCCGACACCTCACCCCGGCCGCCCGCGCACCCGTCCAGGCCCGCCAGGTCCGCGAACTGGAACGGCACCGCCTCCCAGCCCCCCGAGGCCAGCGTCTGCCGCAGGTACCGCTCCGACCAGCGCACACAGGACGAACAGAACGAACAGTCCCCGTCGTAGACCAGCACCGGATCCTTCACGGCCGCTCCCCTTTCCTCGCTCCCACCGTCCATCCTGCCCCACCTCCCCCATCCTCCTCGCGACGGGTATCGACCCGCCCGAAGCTGGGCATCATGCCCCTCAGGCCTCCGGTGACGGTACTTCAGACGATCATCCGCGCGGGGGTGCCACGGCACGGTAACCTGCCGCTGACAAGGGGAGGAGGGGACGCCACCGTGACCACACTCGACATGACCCCGGGTGCGCAGATACCCCGGACCGACGCCGGCCCGCAGACCGCCATCACCCAGGGACTCTCCTCGACCGCGTACCGCGACGGCGAGATCAAGGGCTTCGTCGGCGCCGTCACCGACGCCACCGAGAAGAAGGGCCGCTTCGCGCTCTTCCGCCCCAACCTCGGCGAGGCCTTCAGCAAGGCGCTGATCTCCCGTGCCCTGGGCGGCGGCCGCAAGCCCATCGTCCCGGCCTTCGGAGTCGACACCCGCCAGGTCGTCGAACACTGCCTGGCCGCCGAGGAACTGCGCAACACCCGCGACCGGCAACTCAGCACCGTCTCCATCGCCACCGGCGTGCTCTTCCTCCCCGGCACCCTGATCTGGCTCGGCGCCTTCCAGCTCCGCGCCTGGCTCAAGCGGGACAACCCGAAGAACGCGGCCGTCTACGGCGGCATCGTGCTCGCCGCGGCCGCCGCCCTCGCCGTCCTGCTCGCGCTGCGCCCGCCGGCCGGCGGCTTCATCGGCGTCTACCTGCGCGTGACCATGCTCGCCCCGGTCGTCGGCTGGTACCTCGCCCGCCGGATCGTCGAGCGCTCCGCCAAGGACCTGCGCTCCCGCTGGCAGGCACTGGTCGAGGGCAGCGTGGTGGCCGCCTCCGTCGCCAAGGCCGTCCCCCGGGACGACCTCGACAAGAAGGCCGCCGACCTGCGCGACAAGCTCGGCCGCCTGGACGCCGAGCAGGAGACCAACATCCACCACTACGCCGGCCCCAAGGGCATCCTCGGTGCCGGCCGCCGCTGGGGCGAATGGCGCCTCGCCGACACCCTCCACCCCGCGGAGGGCCACGCCGACTTCCGCGCCTTCCACCCCTGGGACCTGATCCGCCGGATCTCCTCCCACCTCAAGGGCCTCGGCGTCAGCCACGTCGCCAACAGCGGCATGCCCAACGTCGCCATCAAGCAGTGGGTGGTCTTCGACATCGGCGAGGGCGCCGACGAGATCAGCCGCCCCGGCAACGCCGACATGGACGGCGACCGGATGCGCGACTTCGCCGTGCAGAGCGTCGCCGACAAGCAGACCTTCTCCGGCGGCCCCCGGCACTACCTCGCCACCCAGTTCATCACCCACGACGGCAAGCTGGTCCTCACCTTCACCGTCACCGTCACCCTGCTCGCCAACGTCCTGAACATCACCGTGTCCGGCTACGCGCTCGGCCCGGTCAAGGGCGTCTTCTTCGACAAGCCCAAGGACAAGGAGAAGTCGGTCGCCAAGACCGTGCGGTTCTGGGAGGAGCGCACCGTCAAGCTCCCCCTGATCGACAACGACGAGGTCGTCCGCCAGGCCGTCCGCGCCCCCTTCTACCGGATGCCCGGCCTGCTCGGCTGGCTCGGCGGCGGACTCGGCCTGCCCGAGCCCTTCGGGCTGCGGCACATCTGGGCCGGCCGCGCCTGGGAGAACCGCTCCATGGTCGACAACGCCCAGAACGCCGCCGTCCCGGTGCTCGCGGCGGTCCACGCCGCCACGCTGGAGTTCCTGGAGGAGCACGACCTGGACGCCGACCGCTTCTTCAAGAACCGCACCTCGATCATCAAGTCCGAGGCGCAGAGCCCCCGCCCCTACGACGTCGACACCTTCAACGCCGGCTGATCCGGCGCAGCGCACGCGGGAGGGCCCCACCGAGGATCTCGGTGGGGCCCTCCCGCGTTGTTCCTCGGATCAGCCCTGCGGCCAGGCCTCGGCCAGCATCTTCCGGGTGTCCGCCAGCAGCTGCGGCAGCACCTTGGTGTGGCCGACCACCGGCATGAAGTTGGTGTCCCCGCCCCAGCGCGGCACCACGTGCTGGTGCAGGTGCGCCGCGATCCCGGCCCCGGCCGCCGCGCCCTGGTTCATCCCGATATTGAACCCGTGCGCCCCGGAGGCCGCCCGCAGCGCCGTCATCGCCTTCTTGGTGAAGTCCGCCAGCTCGGCCGTCTCGGCCCCGTCCAGGTCGGTGTAGTCGGCGACGTGCCGGTACGGGACCACCATCAGGTGCCCGCCGTTGTACGGGTACAGGTTCAGCACCGCGAACACGGCACTCCCCCGGGCGATGATCAGCCCGTCCTCGTCGCTCAGGGACGGGATCGAGCAGAACGGACAACCGTCGTCCGGAGCCGGGCCGGTGGGCTTGTTCTCACCCTGGATGTACGCCATCCGATGAGGCGTCCACAAGCGGCGGAAGCCGTCCGGCTCACCGACGCCCCGCTGAAGTTCCGGCTCAGTCGTCATGCTGATCAGCATATTCGCCCGACGGTGCTTGCAAAGCCGCGCGGGGCAGACTCATCGAGAGCCTGCCCCGCGCCGTCCCCGCTCGGGCGGGGCCGAACTCACACCTGGATGCGGCTCTTCACCGCGTCCACGATCTCCTGAACCGCGTCGGCCAGCGGAACGCCGTTCTTCTGCTCGCCGTTGCGGTAGCGGAACGACACCGCACCCGCCTCGACGTCGTCGTTGCCGGCGATCAGCATGAACGGCACCTTGGTCTTCTGTGCGTTCCTGATCTTCTTCTGCATGCGGTCGTCCGAGGTGTCGACCTCGACCCGGATCCCGTGCTTCTTCAGCTCGGCCGCGACCTCCAGCAGGTACGGCACGTGCTCGTCGGTGATCGGGATGCCGGTGACGGTGACCGGGGCCAGCCACGGCGGCATGGCGCCGGCGTAGTGCTCCAGCAGCACCGCGAAGAAGCGCTCGATGCTGCCGAACAGCGCCCGGTGGATCATGACCGGCCGCTGGCGCGAGCCGTCCGCCGCGGTGTACTCCAGGTCGAAGCGCTCGGGCAGGTTGAAGTCCAGCTGGATGGTGCTCATCTGCCAGGTGCGGCCGATGGCGTCCTTCGCCTGCACCGAGATCTTCGGGCCGTAGAAGGCCGCGCCGCCCGGGTCCGGGACCAGCGGCAGGCCCTGCTTCTCGGCCACGCTCGCCAGGACGCGGGTGGCCTCCTCCCAGGTCTCGTCGCTGCCGACGTACTTGACCGGGTCCTTGGTCGACAGCTCCAGGTAGAAGTCGGTCAGACCGTAGTCGCGGAGCAGGTTGAGCACGAAGGTCAGCGTGGAGTCGAGCTCCTCCGCCATCTGCTCGCGGGTGCAGTAGATGTGCGCGTCGTCCTGCGTGAAGCCGCGGGCACGGGTGAGGCCGTGCACGACGCCGGACTTCTCGTAGCGGTACACCGTCCCGAACTCGAAGAGGCGCAGAGGCAGTTCACGGTACGAGCGGCCGCGCGCGTCGAAGATCAGGTTGTGCATCGGGCAGTTCATCGGCTTGAGGTAGTAGTCCACGCCCTCGTCGAGCTGCATGGGCGGGTACATGCCGTCCGCGTACCAGTCGAGGTGGCCGCTCTTCTCGAAGAGCTTCCCCTTGGTGGCGTGCGGGGTGTAGACGAACTCGTAGCCCTCCTCCTCGTGCCGCTTGCGCGAGTAGTCCTCCATCGCCCGGCGGATGATGCCGCCCTTGGGGTGGAAGACGGCGAGGCCGGAGCCGATCTCCTCCGGGATGGAGAAGAGGTCGAGCTCGTTGCCGAGCTTGCGGTGGTCGCGCTTCTCGGCCTCGACGAGGAAGTCGAGGTGGGCCTTGAGCTCGTCCTTGGTCGGCCAGGCGGTGCCGTAGATGCGCTGCAGCATGGGGTTCTTCTCGCTGCCGCGCCAGTAGGCGGCCGCGTTGCGCATCAGCTTGAACGCCGGGATGTTCCGGGTGCTGGGCAGGTGCGGGCCGCGGCAGAGGTCGCCCCAGCACTGCTCGCCGGTCTTGGCGTCCAGGTTGTCGTAGATGGTGAGCTCGCCGGCGCCGACCTCGACGTCGGCGCCCTCGCCCGCGGTGGCGGCGGAACCCTTGAGGCCGATCAGTTCGAGCTTGTACGGCTCGGCGGCCAGCTCCTCGCGGGCGGACTCGTCGGTGACCACGCGGCGGGAGAACTTCTGCCCGCGCTTGATGATCTCCTGCATCTTCTTCTCGATGGCCTTGAGGTCATCGGGGTGGAAGGGCTTCTCGACGTCGAAGTCGTAGTAGAAACCGTCCTTGACCGGCGGGCCGATGCCCAGCTTGGCCTCGGGGTAGAGCTGCTGCACGGCCTGGGCCATGACGTGCGCGGTGGAGTGGCGCAGGATGTCGAGGCCGTCCTTGCTGCCGATCTCGACCGGCTCGACCTCGTCACCGTCCTGGACGGCGTAGGCGAGGTCCTTGAGCTGGCCGCCGACGCGGGCGGCGATGATCGAGCGGTCGTCGGCGAAGAGCTCGGCGGCCGTGGTGCCCGTCGTCACCACGCGCTCTTCCCGATCGGGTTCGCGGCTGATGATTACCCGGACGTCCGTCACCGGTCTCTCCTGACGTGCTGGATTTCAGAGGACGCAACACTGCGCTGCGCGTGACGATGGTACCGAGAGCGCCGCCCCCGCCGTCCACCTACGCCCCTTCCCCCTCCCGCTCCGCCTTCTCCCCGAGCGCCTTCAGCAGCCGCTCGCGGTCCCCTTCCTCCCAGCCGCGGAGTTCCAGTCCGTGCGGGCGGGTCAGCCGGCGGAAGCCGCCGTGCCGCTCCAGCCGGCCGGAGACCCGGACCGGCAGGCCCGCGAGGTGGGCCTCGGCGGCGAGCCGGTAGTCGGGGTCGGGCAGGCGGAGCTTGAGCTCGCGGACCTCGGCGCCGGTGAGCACCCGCAGTCGTACCGAGCCGGGACCGGCCGGGTCGGCGCGCTTGAGCCGGGTGACCACGCCGACCACGGTGACGTCGACTGCGGGCTCGATCCGTTCCAGCAGCTCGGCGGCCTCCGCCAGGGCTGGCAGGTCGCCGGGCGAGAAGTCGAGGTCGATCCGGCGGTCCCCGAAGCCGCCCGGGGTCCCGGCGGCGGGCGACCAGGCGACGCTGAGCCGGGCGGCCGTCGCGTCGCGCACCAGCTCCTCGACGGACCGGACGAGCTCCCGGCTGACCCCGGCCCGGACGGCGTTCCCGAAGGCCTCGGGCCCGCCGCTGACCCGGCGGTAGTCGACGGCGTCGCGCAGTGCCTCCAGGGCGCGGACCAGGGTGGTGACGGCGGCGCGGCCCTCGGGGGCGGGGGTGTGGGCGGTGAGCACGGCGCCCTGTTCGACCAGCAGGACGCGGTCCAGGAAGTCCCCGGCGAGGGCGTCCAGCCGGGCGCCGAAGTAGCCGGCCCTGGTGCGGGCCGCCTTGGCGCCGGCGGCGAGCATCCCGCGGGCGGCCCGCCGGAGCCGCTCGGCCTCGTCCCAGGGGGTGGCCCCGGCGGGGCCGGACGGTTCGCGGTGCCAGCGCAGTTCGTCGCCGGGGACGGTGAGGGCGAGCAGGATCGAGCGGGCGGAGGGGGTGCGGGAGCGGGAGAGCGCGGTCACGGCGTCGGCGAGGAGTTCGACGGCGTCGTCGAAGCCGTCCCCGGCCGGGACGAGCAGGCTGGTGCCGGGCTCGTCGTCGGGCGGGGTCCAGCGTCCGTACCGGGCGGCCGGTCCGCCGCGGCGGACCCAGCCGTGCCGGGCGAGCAGGGTGGCCAGGACCGTCGGGTCGACGGTGGCCGGGTCGGGCAGGGGCCGGGCCGGTTCGCCCGGTGCGTGCGGCGGTGTCATGGGTCCGGTTCCTCCCTGCCGGGCCCGGGCCGTCACGGGCTGCCGCCCGCGCCGACCCGGGCCATGATGTCGCAGAGCGCGCGGTCGTCGAAGACCTTGGCGGTGGGCACCCGGACGTTGGTGCGCCGCTGCCCGGTGACCGGGTGGCCGGCCAGGTTGACCCAGTAGCAGCAGTGCCGCAGTTCCAGGGCGTCCGGGCGGGCCCGCAGCCACTGGTCGACCCGGCGCGGCAGCAGCAGCACGACCAGGATCCGCGGCACGGCGACCCGGGGCCGGGCGAGCTTGCGCAGGTGGTCGTTGTCCAGGGTGAAGCTGAAGAACGGCCCGGCCGGGTCGGGCGCGACCTGCTGGGTGGCCTTGAGCTGGATCTTGACGGTGACCTCGTCGTCCACCTCGTGCGCCCGGGAGCCGTGGCTGACGTGCCAGTCGATGCCGTTGTCCGGGAACGGCTGGGAGAGCGAGCAGCCGGCCGCGGCGGCGACCGCGTGCAGGTAGCCGACCTGCAGGGTCTCCATGCAGGCGGTGACCGCGAGGTTCCCGCGCAGTACGGCCGCCGCCGCCTCCTCGGGCTGCGGCTGGGTCAGTGCCATCGCCCCGTGCCCTCCCCCGGTTCCGGGCCCGTCCCGCTCCGGACGGGCCGGTCGATTCGAACGGGACAGTCATGGGCAGGATCCCCGGCCGGGCTTGGGCCAAACGGGTTGAAGGGGCGTCAGAACCGGGTATCAACCGGGCGCAACGCTCGTCTGAGGGGCAGTCATGCAGCAGCACTGGTACACCGGCCCGCTCGCCTCCTTCGACACCGAGACGACCGGTGTGGACGTGGAGAACGACCGGATCGTCTCCGCCGCCCTGGTCGTCCAGCTCGCGCCGGGCGAGCCGGCCCGGACCACGACCTGGCTCGCCGATCCGGGGGTCCCGATCCCGGACGGCGCCCGCGCGGTGCACGGCATCACCGACGAGCAGGTGCGCGCCCACGGCCGCCCGGCCCGCACGGTGGTGGCGGAGGTCACCCGGGCGCTGGCGGCCGAGGCGCGGGCCGGGCGTCCGGTGGTGGTGATGAACGCGCCCTACGACCTGACGCTGCTGGACCGGGAGCTGCGCCGCCATCACGGGCTGACGCTGGCCGCGGGGCTGGCGGCGTCCGGGCTGGTGGTGCTGGATCCCCGGGTGCTGGACAAGCACGTGGACCGCTACCGCAAGGGCCGCCGGACGCTGACCGACCTGTGCGCCCACTACGGCGTCGTCCTGGCCGGGGCGCACGACGCGGCGGCGGACGCGGCGGCGGCACTGGCGCTGACCCGGCGGATCGGCTCCCGCTACCCGGCGGCGCTCGGCGGGCTGTCGGCGGCGGAGCTGCATCTGCGGCAGGCGGTCTGGCACGCGGCGCAGGCACGCGGGCTGCAGAACTGGTTCGACCGCTCGGGGACGCCGGAGCGGGTGGACCTGTCCTGGCCGCTGCGGCCGGCCCGGTGCGGATGCGGGCGCCGGCTGGAGCCGGAGCACCGTTGCGAGGCGGCGGCGTAAGGCGCGGCCCGGCGTTCCGGGCCCGAAACGCGCCGCAGGCCCTGACCGGTTTCCTGGTCAGGGCCTGCGTGCTGTCCGGTGGGCGATACTGGGATCGAACCAGTGACCCCTTCGGTGTGAACGAAGTGCTCTCCCGCTGAGCTAATCGCCCGGGCAACGAGAAGAACTCTAGCACCATTCGGGGCCGGTCGTACAACTCGCCCGTTCCGGGTACCGCCGACGCCTCCGCAGAACTCGCGCCCCGCAGGGAAGGTGACTGTCCCTCAGCCGATTACCGGCGGCCCTTCAGGCGGATTCCGGAAATACACGTGAGGCCCAGCCGATAATCGGCTGGGCCTCACGTATCACAATGCATTCCGGTGGGCGATACTGGGATCGAACCAGTGACCCCTTCGGTGTGAACGAAGTGCTCTCCCGCTGAGCTAATCGCCCGGGTGCAGAGAAAACATTACCGCATCCCGGAGGGTGCTCCGAACACGCTCCCCGCCCGCGGCCCCGCGTCCGGGCGGGTCAGCTCCCGTCCAGCTGCCAGGGGGCGGCCAGGCCGTAGCGGGCGAAGTACCAGCCGCCCACCCCGACGAGGGCGGCCAGCCCGATCGCGGTGAGCGTCAGGTTGCGGCGGCGCACCCGCGGGTCCATGGCCCGCTGGGCGGCCTCGGCGACCTTGCGGCGGGTCCAGCGCAGGGCCAGCTGGGCCCAGACGAACTCGGTCGCCCAGATCCCCATGCCCAGGAAGATCACCAGCCAGCCGGGGCCGGGCAGCGGCAGCATGATCAGCCCGAGCACCACCACGGCGAGGCCCGCCAGGAAGATCGCCACCTGCCAGACCCGGTGCAGCGCGGGCGAGCGGCGGACGAAGGCCGGGGCCCGCGATCCGACCGCCCGTCCGCCGTCGACGGCCGCGTCAACCGCCACAGCCGCTTCACCCGTTCCCGTGTTCCCGGCCGTCTTGTCGTTTCGCACAGTCATGCCAGGAAACTAACCAAGAAGCGCCGGGTAATGCCCGGCCCGGCCGCTGCGGGGCGATTCCGCAATGCGCCGTAAGGGGTACGACTCGCGCCCGAATCGGGACAGAGGGGTTTACATCGGTCTTGGGGGTGGGATGGTCCGTTCGCCGACGTGCGATTCCCCGAGCGCACACTGAGCGAAAGGCCATGGCGCTTATGAACACCACGGTCAGCTGCGAGCTGCACCTGCGCCTCATCGTGTCCAGCGAGTCATCACTGCCCGTCCCCGCGGGCCTGCGCTACGACACCGCCGACCCCTATGCCGTGCACGCCACGTTCCACACAGGCGCCGACGAGACCGTGGAGTGGGTGTTCGCCCGAGATCTCCTCGCGGAGGGGCTGCACCGACCCACTGGTACCGGCGACGTCCGGGTGTGGCCGTCGCGCAGCCACGGGCAAGGGGTGGTCTGCATCGCACTGAGCTCTCCGGAAGGAGAAGCCCTGCTGGAGGCCCCGGCCCGAGCGCTTGAGTCGTTCCTCAAGCGGACGGACGCCGCGGTGCCCCCCGGCACCGAACACCGTCACTTCGACCTCGACCGGGAGCTGTCCCACATCCTCGCCGAAAGCTGACCCCATCCGGAGGCGGTCACGCCCCGCCGTCGGCGGGGCCCTACCCCCTGCCTCATCGCAGCCGTCCTACTCGGGGGCACGGCAGCGGACTCAGCCGCGCACGTCGCGGTCTCGGGGCCGGTGAGCGGCTCCGCTCCCACCGGAGCGGGTCCACAGCACCGCAGGCGCCCGGCACCGAGGCCGGCCACCCTCACGGGTGGCCGGCCTCGGTGCCGGGCGCCGACGTCTTCCGGCGGGTGGCGGCACGCCCTCGGGGGCCGGTTCGGGGGCCGGCCGGCCTCGGCGGCGCCCGGTTTCGGACGCCTTGTCGGACTGCGCACACATCTTCGAAAGAAGGCGCCGCCCTACCGGCACGAGGCCCGGTATGGTCTGGGGTAACCGTGGACGCGGGGTATCGGAGTCCCCTGCGCGAGGAGCCCCCAACGTGCTGATCACCCATGACACCGAGTGCGCGCTGAGCCTCCTCGTGGAGCTGCTCAACACCGCACCCGAGGTGTGCGGCGCCGAGCGGCTGCCGGACGTCGCCGCGCTGGACGCCTTCGTGGTCCGCCGGGAGATCAGCGAGATCGACTCGCTGACCGAGGACGACCTGCGGCGGGTGCACGAGCTGCGCACCCGGCTGCGCGAGGTGTTCGCGACGGAGTCCACCGCGCAGGCCGCGGAGCTGGTCAACTCCATCGTCGCGGCCGCCGGGACGACGCCCCGGCTGACCAACCACGACGACCACGACTGGCACATCCACTACTTCGCGCCGCACGCCGCCCTCGGCGACCACCTGGCGGCCGAGCTGGGCATGGCGCTGGCCCTCATCCTCATGGCGGGCGAGCGGGAGCGGCTGCGCCGCTGCGAGGCGCCGGACTGCGCGCGGGTCTTCGTGGACCTCTCCCGGAACCGCTCACGGCGCTACTGCGACAGCCGCACCTGCGGCAACCGGCTGCACGTCGCCGCCTACCGGGCGCGGCAGCGGTCGGCGGAGGCCGTCCCCTCCGCCTGACCGGCCGGTCCTCCCGTTCAGATCCCGCGCTTGCGGAGGATCTCCTCGATGTCGGCGAAGTCGCCGAGGCCGTCCTCCCGCTTGCCCGCGGCCGGCTTCTTCGGGGCCCTGGGCGTCGGCGCCACCGCCGGACGCTCGGGCGCCGGCCCGGCCGCGGCCGGGCGCTCCGGGCGCTCCTGGGCGCTCTCCACCGCCCCGGCGCCCCGGCGGCCCACCCAGCGGGTGGTGACCAGCAGCACCGCCGAGACGCCGAGCAGCGCGATGCCGGTCCACACCCGCGGGTCGAGGACCAGCTTGGTCGCCCAGTCGGCGAACTCCCGGCCGATCGTGCTCGCCAGCGGGAACAGGCCGGTCAGGTAGAGCCCGGCGGGCAGCAGGGCCACCGCGAACCAGCGGGTCGCCGACAGGAAGCGCCGCCGGTAGGCCCGCAGCCCGGCGAAGGCCACCCCGCCCGCGGTGAGGACGAAGCTGATCGCCGCGCTCAGCACGGTGCCGCTCCTTCGTGTCCGGTCGTCCTGGTCATCGGTGCCTTCCTCTCGGTCCGCCCTCGGGCGCACCTCCGGCCGGAGCGGGCGCCCACTAGTGGAACACTGGGGGAATGATCGATGGTTCCCTCCCCCGCCTCGAGTTCTGGTGCGACCTCCAGTGCCCGGACTGCCACACCGCGCTGGACGACGTACGGGCGCTGCGCGCGCAGTACGGCGACGCGCTGCCCGTGGAGGTGCGGCACTTCCCGCTGGAGAAGCACAAGCACGCCTACGCCGCCGCGGAAGCGGCCGAGGAGGCGTTCGCGCAGGGGCTGGGCTGGCCGTTCGTGGAGGCGCTGCTGGCCCGTACCGCGGAGCTGGACGCGCGCGGGCAGCACGTGCTGCTGGACGTGGCCCGGGAGGTCGGGGCGGACGTCGACGAGGTGGACACCGCGCTGATCGACGGCCGGCACATGCTGACCGTCGACGCCGACCAGGCCGAGGGCAAGGCGATCGGGGTCACCGGCACGCCGACGTACGTGATCGGCGGGCAGCGCCTCGACGGCGGCAAGAGCCAGGACGGGCTGCGCGAGCGGATCGTGGCCGTCATCGAGGCGGCGAAGGCTTCCTGACGACACGCCGGGTCACAGCTGCTTGCCGTAGAGGCGCTCGGTGACCCGGTAGCCGAGCGAGGTGTAGAGCCGGATGGCGACCTCGTTGCCGGAGAAGACGTTGAGGCCGAGGTTCCGCACTCCGGCGGCCAGGCACTCGCGTTCGGCGAGCAGCATCAGCGTGCGTCCGTGTCCCTGGCCCTGGTGGGCCGGGGACACCTCGACCTTCATCACCCAGGCGAGCGGTTCGCCGTCCGGCAGGTCGCGCAGCCGCGGCTGCAGCCAGAGCAGGCCGTACGGCTCCTCCCCGCCGTCGGCGCCGTACAGACGGCGCAGGACCATGCCCGGGGCCTCCGGGTCCGGGGCCGCCGGGTTCTGCGGCCCGCCGCCCGAGCGGGCGCGGGCCTGTTCCTCGGTGAGGCCGGAAGCCACCATCATGCGGACGTAGTCCTGCACGGACCGGTCGAACCAGTCCCGGATCTCGGCCCTCCGGTCGAACGGGCGCACGCTCAGCCCCGCGGGCAGGTCCGGGGCGACTGTCAGCCGCTTGGACATGGCCAGGGCCCGCTCGGTGTACCCGAGCGTCACGGCGAGCCCCCGGGCCGCCGCGGCCGGCTCCGGGACGCCGACGTCGACCCGGGTGCAGCCCCAGGTGCGCAGCACCTCCTCGGCGGCCAGCCCGCCGAACGTTCCCCGACCCCGGCCGCGCCCCTCGGTGATCTCCAACTCGGATATCCGGCCCCAGAGTTGATCGCCCTGCGGGTCGGCGGTGGTGCGCAGCGCGCCGACCGGCCGGCCGTTCGCGAGGATCAGCCAGCGTCTGGTGCGGCCGCCGGCCGCGGTGGGTGTCTCCGGGCCCTCGGGGCGCAGCGTGGTGGTCATGTGGTGGTCCCTTCCCCTTGCACGGGGGGTTATCCACGCGGCCGGTGCGCTTCCCCGGCGTTCCTCCGGGACGCTCTCCCGGACGGGGAATCACGGGTCGAGGTCGTCGCCGCTGCGCTCGGTGAAGACGGCCATGGCCTTGGCGGTGACGGGGCCGATGCCGGGCAGTTCGCGGTCGTCGACGCGGGTGACGGCCTGGACGTCGCGGGTGGTGGAGGTCAGGAAGACCTCCTCGGCGTCCTGGAGGACGCTGAGCGGCAGGTCGGCCTCCTCGGCGCCGCACCAGTCGACGACGAGCTGCCGGGTGATGCCGGCCAGGCAGCCGGAGGCGAGGGCGGGGGTGAGCAGGCGGCCGCCGAGGACCACGAAGACGTTGGATCCGGTGCCCTCGCAGAGCCGTCCGGCGGTGTTGGCGAGCAGGGCCTCCGAGGCGCCGGCGCGGTGGGCGGCGGCCAGGGCGACGACGTTCTCCGCGTACGAGGTGGTCTTGAGGCCGGCGACGGCGCTGTGCTCGTTGCGGCGCCAGGGGACGACGGCGACGGCGGTCTCGTCGGGGCGGTGGCCGATCGCGCTGAGGGCGACGACCAGGGTGGGGCCGGCGGTGCCGCGCTCGGAGCTGAGCGGGCCGTTGCCGCCGGTGTAGGTGACGCGCAGGCGGCCGAGCGGCGCGGGGTTGGCGGCGAGGACCTGGGCGCAGGCCTCGCGGACCAGGTCGTGATCGGGGTCGGCCAGGCCGAGGCCGCGGGCGGAGCGGGTGAGCCGGTCCAGGTGGCGGGTGACCGCGAAGGCCCGGCCGTCGACCGTCTTCAGGGTCTCGAAGACGCCGTCGCCGGTGGTGAGGCCGTGGTCGAGGACCGAGACGGCCGCGTCGGCGGAGTCGACGAGGGAGCCGTTGACCCAGCTCGTGGTGCGGTTGTGCATCGGGTGCTGCTCCTAGGCGGTGGGGGCGCAGGCCCCGGTCGGGTCGGATCCGGTGCCGGATTCGCCACCGGGTTCGCCGCCCGACGCTATCGCGACGAGGCGGGCGGCCTTCAGTTCGGTTTCGGCCCATTCCCGCTCGGGGTCGGAGCCCCAGGTGATGCCGGCGCCGGTGCCGAAGCGCAGGACGGGCGCGCCGGGGTCCGCCCGGTCGATCCAGAACGTGCGGATGCCGACGGCGAGTTCGGCCTCGCCGCGGTCGGCGTCGACCCAGCCGACGGCGCCGCAGTACGGGCCGCGCGGGGCGGTCTCCAGGGCCTCGATGATCCGCAGGGCGCTGGACTTGGGGGCGCCGGTGACGGAACCCGGCGGGAAGGTGGCGGCGAGGAGCTCGGGCCAGCCGGCTCCGTCGCGCAGGGTGCCCTCGACGGTGGAGACCAGGTGGACCAGGCCGGGGTGCTTCTCGACGGCGCAGAGGTCGGGGACGGTGACGCTGCCGGTCGCGCAGACCCGGCCGAGGTCGTTGCGGACCAGGTCGACGATCATCACGTTCTCGGCGTGGTCCTTGTCGAGGAGGTCGTCCTCGGTGCGGCCGGTGCCCTTGATCGGGCCGGAGGAGACGGTGCGGCCGGTGCGGCGCAGGTAGAGCTCGGGTGAGGCGGTGGCGATCTCGACGCCGTGCCCGGGCAGGCGGACGGTGCCGGCGTAGGGGGCGGGGTTGCCGTGGGCGAGGAGGCCGGTGAGCGCGTCGACGTCGCTGAGGTCCGGGTCGGGCAGCGGTGCGGAGAGCACCCGGCAGAGGTTGGCCTGATAGACCTCGCCGGCGGCTATGTGCTCGCGGATGCGGCGGACGCCCGCGGTGTAGGCGGTGCGGTCGAGGGAGCTGTGCCAGCTGCCGGCCTCCGGTCCGCGCCAGCCCGCGCCGGAGGGTGGGGCGGGGGCCGGGCGGACCTGGTCGAAGCGGGCGCAGGTCAGCCGGCCCTCGAAGTCGTGGGCGACGGCCCAGTAGCCGGCGGAGTCCAGGGCGGCCGGGTCCGAGGTGACGTCGCGCAGTCCGGTGGCCAGGCGGCCGCCGAAGCGGGCGAGCGGGGTGCGGGGGTCGGGGTGGCCGGACACGGTTCTCCTGCGCGGTGGTGCTGGGCGGCGGTGCCTGAAGTGTAGGTCGGGGGGCGTGGGCCCGGTCCGGTTCGCGCCCCGCGCACGAGCAGCTGCGTGCGTCACGCGGGTGTGCGCCGGGTGACCTGCGGATGATCGTCCGGGAGCGCCGCAGGTGGCGGCCGGTGGCCGTCCGGGAGCGCTGACGGGACGGCGCTCACCGGCCATCCCCTCGGCATGCTGCGGGAACGGATTTTTAGCTGGCCCGGGAATCCGCTAGAGTTCAACACGTCGCCAGGGAGCGCAGCCGAAGAAAAGCGGTGAAGCCCCCCGGAAGACAGGCGGACGTGGCTCAGTTGGTAGAGCATCACCTTGCCAAGGTGAGGGTCGCGAGTTCGAATCTCGTCGTCCGCTCGATGGAGAACAGTGTAAGATCGTTCTTCATGCGTTGCCTGGTGGAGTGGCCGAGAGGCGAGGCAACGGCCTGCAAAGCCGTGTACACGGGTTCAAATCCCGTCTCCACCTCCAAGAGGTCCCCCGGTTCGACCGGGGGCCTCCCCGCGCGATTAGCTCAGCGGGAGAGCACTACCTTGACACGGTAGGGGTCACTGGTTCAATCCCAGTATCGCGCACGTCGGATCCTCCGGGGTCTGCTGCAGGACCGCCACATCAGGCGCGATTAGCTCAGCGGGAGAGCACTACCTTGACACGGTAGGGGTCACTGGTTCAATCCCAGTATCGCGCACAGTAACGGGCCCTCCGGGGTCTGCTGCAACACCGCCGCCCCAGGCGCGATTAGCTCAGCGGGAGAGCACTACCTTGACACGGTAGGGGTCACTGGTTCAATCCCAGTATCGCGCACGTCGGACCCTTCGGGGTCTGCTGCAGGACCGCCACATCAGGCGCGATTAGCTCAGCGGGAGAGCACTACCTTGACACGGTAGGGGTCACTGGTTCAATCCCAGTATCG
>NZ_JBICVH010000003.1:397028-544866 GCF_043198905.1 Kitasatospora sp. NPDC048715
CGTACGCGCACAGTAACGGCCGGGGCCGCGATCCATGAGGATCGCGGCCCCGGCCTTTTGTCGTCCCGTTCCGGTGGTTCCCCGGGCCCGGACGACCGGGGCGTCCCGGACGACCGGGGCGGCCGGCGACTCGGCCGGCGAGAACAGGGCTGGGAAAAGAGAAGAGCCGCGTACGGACGCCCTCACCGACGTCCGTACGCGGCGTCTCCGCCTGCCGGGGCGCTCTGCGCACCGCTCTCGCCCGTCCGCGTGTCATCGCGGCCGCGGCCTCCCCGGCGGCACCGCTCCCCGTCCCCAGGGGTTCGGTGCCCGTCTTCGACCGGCCTCGGGGCCGGAGTCCTTCTTTCCCCGCTCAGCGGGTGATCAGATCGGCGACGGCCTGGGCCTGGTTCGCCATCTGCTCCCACCCGCCGAACAGCAGCACCAGGAGCACGGCGCACGGCAGGGCCATGGCCAACGCAACGGCGGGGTGCCGCGTGGGCTGCTCGGTGGACCGGGACTGGACGGAGGCCGGCCGACGGCGGGGGGTTCCCGTGATCTGCGGTGCCATGTCCTTGCTCCTGATCCGGTCGAGTTGGCGCGGTGGACGGCTTACCTCGGGGGACGAGCTCCCCGTCCACCGCTGGACACAACGCTATTGGCCGGAGGGTCCTCCGGGCGTCATGCCGTCGTACTGTTCCTCGGACGTCCGGGAGGATGACGATCCGACTCGGGGCCTACTACCGCAGGGGGACGGAAGGCTCATCCGACCCCCGAGGGAACCCTGAGGGGCAACCCCGAGAAGCCCTTCGACGTCCTTGTGACCTGCAGGTCAACGCAAGATCCGACAATCGCACGGTGGCTTCAGGTGTTGCGTATCAGCACACCGCAGCGGGCAGTCCGTAAGCTGTGCCAGACAGGAACTGACGATGGCCCAACCGACGGGGCCTCACCCACAGGCTGACGGGGAACGAAACATGGCGATGATGCGGCTGAGGCGTGAGGACCCCCGCATCGTCGGGCCGTACCGCCTGCACCGGCGACTGGGCGCCGGCGGCATGGGCGTGGTCTACCTCGGCTCCGACCGCCGCGGGCAGCGCGTCGCCCTCAAGCTGATCCGCGCCGAGCTCGCCGAGGACCAGGAGTTCCGCACCCGCTTCGCCCGCGAGATCGCCGCCGCCTCCCGGATCCGGGGCGGCTGCACCGCGCGCGTGGTCGGCTCGGACATCGAGACCGAACGGCCCTGGCTGGCCACCGCGTACGTGCCGGGGCCCTCGCTCTACAAGCGGGTCGGCGACGAAGGACCGCTCAACTGGCCCGAGGCCGCCCGGATCGGGGCCGCGCTCGCCGACGGACTGGTCAAGGTGCACGAGGCGGGAGTGGTCCACCGGGACCTCAAGCCGTCCAACATCCTGCTCTCGCCCCGAGGCCCGCGGATCATCGACTTCGGCATCGCGTGGTCGCGCGGCGCCAGCACGCTCACCCACGTCGGCACCGCGGTCGGCTCCCCCGGCTTCCTCGCGCCCGAGCAGGTGCGCGGGGTCGCCGTCACGCCCGCCACCGACGTCTTCGCCTTCGGGGCCACCCTCGCGTACGCACTCACGGGGGACACCCCGTTCGGCTCCGGGGCGTCCTCCGAAGTGATGCTGTACCGGGTCGTCCACGAGGAGCCCGACCTCTCCGCCGTACCGCCGCAACTGGCGCCGCTGATCCGGGCCTGCCTGGCCAAGGAGCCCGCCGAACGCCCCGGAGCCGCCGCGCTGCACGAGCGGCTCAGCGAACTGGCGGCGCGCGGTGCGGCCGCCGGGAACGCCGGCGGCGCCCGCGGCACACGACCCGCACGGACCGCCCCCGCACCCGCACCCGCCCAGCAGGAGAACGGCCGGCAGAGCGTGCCGGCCCCCGGACGCCCGCCCGAGCCGCCCGCCGCGGCACGGGCCCGGGCTGCGGCGGGCCGCCCCGGCGCGCAGGCGGCCGGGGCCGCCGGACGGCGACCCCAGGGACCGGCCGCGCCCGCGCCGCGGCCCGAAGCCACACCGGTGACCCGCCCGCTGCGGGCACGTCCGGACCGTCCGCAGACCCCGCCCCCGGGCCGCCCCGGCCCCCACGACCGGGCACGCCCCCGGGACCGCCAGCACACCCCCGCCCCCGGCGGGCGGCCCGGCACCGCCCGGCAGCGGCTGCTCCGGCAGCGGCTGGTGGTCTTCGTCACCGTGACCATCGGGGTGGCGCTGGCCATCGCGGCGGCGCAGGGCTGCGAGAACCGGGACAACCGGAGCGTGCGGCCACCGAGCGCGGTGGTGGTGAATACGGGCTCCGGCGGCGAACAGGCGGTGCCGGGGACCTCGGCCGACGTCGTGCCGCAGTCCTCGACCGCGCCACAGGCCTCGACCGCGCCGCTCCCGGCGGCGGCGCGCGGTGGCGCGGACAGCGGGCTGACAGCCCCGCAGGCGCCCGTGCCACCGGTGGACTGGCCCAACCGCGGCTACCCCGACGGGGCCGGCGGACCGGCCGTCGCCCTGCAGAACGGGCACTCGGTCGGGCCCGGGCCGCAGGTCACACTGAGCGCGGTGCTGCCGGCCCGGTACAAGGGCCTGCCGGCCGCGGTGGTCGTCCTGCGGCGGGCGGAGGGTTCGACCCAGGTCGACCTCGTCCAGCTCTACACCTTCACCGGGGACACCCCGGTCGCCACCACCTCCCGCACCTCGGTGGCGGACCCGCAGGCGGCGGCCACCTGGCGACTGGACGGCAGCACGGTCGTCCGCGAGGAACGCTCGGCCGTCACCGGCGCCGTCGCCTCCACCCGCTACACCGTCCGCCCCGACGGCACCCTCGACGAATCCTGGCCCGGCGCCACTACCCCACCCCCCGCCGCCGCCCCGGCCCCACCCACCTCCCCCACCGGCTGAAGCCACCCGGACCCCGTCCGCACCACGACGGCCGACACGAGAAGTCGGGCGGGCCGACTTCTCATGCGGCGCGGCTCCGGAAGACGCTGCGGGCGAGCGCCTGGAATGCGGTCTCGGCAAAACCGGCACGCGCGAGAAGTCGATCCAGCCGACTTCTCGTGCAGGGCCCCCGGAGGACGCTGCGGGCGGGGGCGGTGGGGGCTCCGGTGGACCGGGCGTGCGTGAGGAGTCGGGCGGTCAGGGAGTGGGGGTGGTGACGGCGTAGAAGGCCACGGCTGCGGCGGCGCCGACGTTGAGGGAGTCGATGCCGTGGGCCATGGGGATGCGGACGGGGTGGTGGGCGGCGGCGATGGCACGGGGGGTGAGGCCGTCGCCCTCGGCGCCGAGCATCAGGGCGGCCTTGGGGAGGCCGTGCGGGGTGAGGGTGTGGAGGTCGACCGCGGCCTCGGCCGGGGTGAGGGCGAGCAGGGTGAAGCCGGCCTCGCGGACGGTGTCGAGGGCGGCGGGCCAGGGGTCCAGGCGCGCGTACGGGACCGCGAAGACGGCGCCCATGGAGACCTTGACCGCGCGCCGGTAGAGCGGGTCGGCGCAGTCGGGCGAGAGCAGGACGGCGTCCATGCCGAGGGCGGCGGCGCTGCGGAAGATGGCGCCGAGGTTGGTGTGGTCGACGAGGCCCTCCAGCACGGCGACCCGGCGGGCCCCGGCGAGCACCTCGGCGGCGTCGGGGAGGGGCTTGCGCTCCATCGAGGCGAGGGCGCCGCGGTGCACGTGGTAGCCGGTGACGGCTTCGGCGAGCGCGGGCTCGACCACGTGGACGGGGGCGTCGGCCTCGGCGATGACGTCGCCCATCACCTCCAGCCACTTGGAGGTGAGCAGCATCGACCGCATCCGGTAGCCGGCGGCCAGGGCGCGGCGGATGACCTTCTCCCCCTCGGCGATGAAGAGGCCCTCGGCGGGTTCGCGGCGGCGGCGCAGTTCGACGTCGGTCAGGCCGGTGTAGTCGGCGAGGCGGGGGTCGGCCGGGTCGGTGATGGTGCGGGGTTCGGACACCCTGCGATCTTGCCAAGCCCGGGCGGGGAAGGCCAAACGGCGGAGGGAGCGGGGTGGTCCCCGGCTGGCCGTAGTGCAAATATGACCGTATGGCCCGAAATCCGGGCCGATCCTGGGCTCCGTCGGCCTCTGGCGCCACTGGCTCCGCCGGCTCCCCCGGTGGGCGCCCACACGGTCGGCCACAGCTGCCGCACGCGAAGCGGCGGTGGCCGGTCTGGCACCGGTCGGTGGCGGGGCAGGTCTTCGCACTCCAGGTGCTGGTCGTGCTGCTGCTCGTGGTGGCGGCCGCGGTGGCACTGGTGGTGCAGTCGCGCAACGACGCCACGCACGAGGCCCGCAACCGTTCGGTGGCGGTGGCGCAGACCTTCGCCAACTCCCCGGGCATCGTCGCCGCGCTGCGCTCCCCCGATCCGACGGCCCTCCTGCAGCCGAGCGCGGAAGCCGCACGGGTCGCCTCGGGCGTGGACTTCATCGTCGTGCTGAACGACCAGGGCATCCGCTACACCCACCCGAACCCGGCCCGGATCGGCCAGAAGTTCGTCGGCGTCTACGAGCCCGCCCTGCACGGGCAGGTGGTGACGCAGCAGGTCTCGGGCACGCTCGGCCGCCTGGTGCAGGCGGTGGTCCCGGTGTACGCGCCGGACGGCTCGGTGGTCGGGGCGGTCTCGGCGGGCGTCACGTTGAAGAACATCAGCAGCGCCAGCCAGCGGCAGCTGCCGGTGGTGCTGGGCGCGGCGGCGGCCGCGGTGGGGCTCGCCACGCTGGGGACGGCGCTGATCAGCCGGCGGCTGCGGCGCCAGACGCACGGGCTGGGCCCGGTCGAGATGACCAGGATGTACGAGCACCACGCGGCGGTGCTGCACGCGGTGCGCGAGGGCGTGATGATCATCGGCGGGGACGGGCGGCTGCTGCTCTGCAACGACGAGGCGCGCCGGCTGCTGGACCTGCCGCCGGACGCCGAGGGCCGCCCGGTGACCGGGCTGGGCCTGGAGCAGGCGCCGCTGGAGCTGCTGACCGCCGAGCGCCAGGTGACCGACGAGGTGGTGCTGGCCGGGGAGCGGCTGCTGGCGGTGAACGTCCGGCTGATCGACCGGCCGGGCGGCCTGCCCGGATGCGTCGCCACGCTGCGCGACTCCACCGAGCTGGCGGCGCTGTCCGGCCGGGCCGAGCGCGCGCAGCGGCGGCTGCGGCTGCTGTACGACGCCGGGGTGACGGTGGGCAGCACCCTGGACGTGACGCGGACGGCGGAGGAGCTGGCGCAGGTCACGGTGCCGCGGTTCGCGGACTTCGTCACGGTGGACCTGGCGGACCAGGTGCTGACCGGCGAGGAGCCGCCGCCGGGCCCGTCGCTGGGGCGGATGCGCCGCGCCGCGGTGGCGGGCGTACGGGACGACGCGCCGTTCTACCCGGTCGGCACGGTGCTGGACGTGGTGCCCGAGACCCCGCTGGCCGGGGCGCTGCACAGTGGTGAGCCGGGCATCGAACCGCACCTGGCGGAGGTGGACGAGTGGCGGGACCAGGACCCGGAGCGGTCGGCGCAGGTACTGGCGTACGGGGTGCACTCGCTGGTGCGGGTGCCGCTGCGGGCGCGCGGGGTGCTGCTGGGGGTGGCCCGGTTCTGGCGGGCGCAGCGGGCCGAGCCGTTCGAGGCGGACGACCTGGCGCTGGCGGTGGAGCTGGTCGCGCACGCGGCGGTGTGCATCGACAACGCCCGCCGCTACACCCGGGAGCACACCATGGCGGTGACGCTCCAGCACAGCCTGCTGCCGCGCAACCTGCCGGAGCAGACGGCGCTGGACGTGGCGCACCGCTACCTGCCGGCGCAGGCCGGGGTGGGCGGGGACTGGTTCGACGTGATCCCGCTGCCGGGTGCGCGGGTGGCGCTGGTGGTCGGGGACGTGGTGGGGCACGGGCTGCACGCGGCGGCGACGATGGGCCGGCTGCGCACGGCGATCCACAACTTCTCGACCCTGGACCTGCCGCCGGACGAGCTGCTGGGGCACCTGGACGAGCTGGTGAACCGGATCGACCAGGACGAGGCGGCGGGCGGCGGGCGCGCGGAGCTGGCCGGGGCGACCTGTCTGTACGCGATCTACGACCCGGTGTCGCGGCGCTGCACGCTGGCCACCGCCGGTCATCCGCCGCCGGCCGTGGTGGACCCGCAGGGCCGGGTGGTGTTCCCGGAGCTGCCGACCGGGCCGCCGCTGGGGCTGGCGGTGCTGCCGTTCGAGACCGCCGAGCTGGAGCTCGCCGAGGGCAGTCGCCTGGTGCTGTACACGGACGGGCTGGTGGAGGACCGGGAGCGGGACATCGACGAGGGGCTGGAGCTGCTGCGGGCGGCGCTGACCGGGCCGCCGCGCACGCCCGAGCAGACCTGCGCGGACGTGCTCGGGGCGATGCTGCCGGCGCACCCGCAGGACGACATCGCCCTGCTGGTGGCCCGGACCAGGGTGCTGGCCCCGGACCACGTGGCGCAGTGGGAGGTGCCCTCCGACCCGGCGGCGGTGCGCGAGGTCCGGGCCGCGGTGGCGGAGCGGCTGACGGCGTGGGGGCTGGAGGAGGCCGCGTTCGTCACCGAGCTGATCCTGAGCGAGCTGGTGACCAACGCGATCCGGTACGGCTCCGGGCCGATCCGGGTGCGGCTGCTGCGGGACCGTTCGCTGATCTGCGAGGTGTCGGACGGCAGCAGCACCTCGCCGCACCTGCGGTACGCGGCGACCGAGGACGAGGGCGGGCGCGGGCTGTTCCTGGTCGCGCAGTTCGCGGACCGCTGGGGGACGCGCTACACGGCGACCGGGAAGGTCATCTGGACGGAGCAGCCGCTGGAGTAGCCGCGGAACGGCCGCGGAACGGGAGGTCGGACCGGCCGACTTCCCGCTCCGGCGCGTTGGCCGCAGCGCGTTCGCCCCCGCGGCCGCTGCGGCGCGTTCGCCCCGGCGGGTCGACGCCGGCGGGTCCGCGCCGGCCTACGGCTGGAAGGCCGCGGCCAGCACGTTGACGACGTCGCCGATGACGATGACCGCCGGGGGCTTGACGCCCTCGGCCTCGACCACCGCGGCGACGGTGCCGAGGGTGGCGTCCACCCGGCGCTGGGCCGCGGTGGTGCCCTCCTGGACGACGGCGACCGGGGTGTCCGCCGGCCGGCCGTACTCGACCAGCCGGGCGGCGATCGCGCCGATCTTGTCCACGGCCATCAGCAGCACCAGGGTGCCGCTCATCCTCGCGGCGGCCTCCCAGTTGGTGAGCGAGCGCTCGTCGTCCGGGCCGACGTGGCCGGAGATCACGGTGAACTCGTGGGTCATGCCGCGGTGGGTGACCGGGACGCCGGCCGCCGCGGGGACGCTGATCGAGCTGGAGATCCCGGGCACCACGGTGACCGGAAGCCCGGCCTCCGCGCAGGCCAGCAGTTCCTCGCCGCCGCGGCCGAAGACGTACGGGTCGCCGCCCTTGAGCCGGACCACGAACTTGCCGGCCTTGGCGTGCTCGACCAGCGTGCGGTTGATCGCCTCCTGGGCCATGAAGCGGCCGTACGGGATCTTGGAGGCGTCGATCACCTCGACGTGCTCGGGCAGTTCGGCGAGCAGCTCGCGCGGGGCGAGGCGGTCGGTGACGACCACGTCGGCGTCGGCGAGCAGCCGGCGGCCCCGCACGGTGATCAGGTCCGGGTCGCCGGGACCGCCGCCGACCAGGGCCACGCCGGCGCCGTGCGCGCGGTACTGGCGGGCGGCCAGCGAGCCGTCCCGCAGGCCGTCGACGATGGCGTCGCGCAGGGCGGCGGAGTGGCGCGGGTCGCCGGTGAGGACCGCGACGGTGGCGCCCGCGTCGCGGCCGCTGGCCGGGGTCCAGGCGGTGGCCGCGGCGGCGTCGTCGCTGCGGGAGCAGAACACCCGCTCGCGCTCGGCCTCGGCGCTGACCGCCGCGTTGACGGCCGGGTCGTCGGTGGCGACCAGGGCGTACCAGGTGCCGGCCAGATCGCCGTCCCGGTACGGGCGGGCGTGCCAGGTGAGCTCGCCGGCGTCAGCCATCGCCTGGACGGCCGGGGTGGTGGCCGGCGATATCAGGTGCAGGTCGGCACCGGAGGCGATCAGGGCCGGCAGCCGCCGCTGGGCGACCTGGCCGCCGCCGACCACGACGACGCGGCGGCCGGCCAGCAGCAGGCCCACCGGGTAGGGGGTACGGCCCTCGGTGCTCGGGTGCGGGGTGGGCGCGCTCATCGGCGGTGCTCCTGATCGGGGGTGAGGGTTGGGGAAGGTACGGCACCGCTCCGCGGTCCGGCGCGCCCTCGGGCCGGTCCGCGGAGCGGTGACGGGGTGCGTCAGGCCTTCTCGGTGACCCCGGCGGAGTCGAAGGTGGCTACATCGTGCATCGCCCGGGCCGCGCTCTGCACCAGCGGCAGGGCCAGCAGGGCACCGGTGCCCTCGCCGAGCCGCAGGTCCAGGTCGATCAGCGGGCGCAGGCCGAGCTTCGCCAGCGCGGCCTGGTGGCCGGGCTCGGCGGAGCGGTGCCCGGCGATGCAGGCGGCCAGCACCTCGGGGGCGATGGCCTTGGCGGCCAGCGCGGCCGAGCCGGCGATGACGCCGTCCAGGACCACCGGGGTGCGCAGCGAGGCGGCGCCCAGCAGGAAGCCGGCCAGGGCGGCGTGCTCCAGGCCGCCGACGGCGGCGAGGACGCCGACCGGGTCGCTCGGGTCGGGCCGGTGCAGGGCCAGCGCGGCGCGGATGACCTCGATCTTGCGGGCGTGGGTCTCGTCGTCGATGCCGGTGCCGCGGCCGGTGACCTCGGCCGGGTCGAGGCCGGTGAACACCGAGATCAGGGCCGCCGAGGCGGTGGTGTTGGCGATCCCCATGTCGCCGGTGACCAGTGCCTTGTTGCCCGCCGCGACCAGGTCGCGGGCGGTCTCGATGCCGACCTCGATGGCCTTGAGGGCCTCCTCGCGGGTCATCGCCGGGCCCTGGGTCATGTCGGCGGTGCCGGGGCGGACCTTGCGCGGCAGCAGGCCGGTGGCGCGGCCCTGCTGGACGGCGTCCGGCAGCTCGGCGGCGACGCCGACGTCGACCACGCAGACCTCGGTGCCGATCTGCTTGGCGAAGGAGTTGATCACCGCTCCCCCGGCCAGGAAGTTGGCGACCATCTGGGCGGTCACCTCCTGCGGCCAGGGGCTGACGCCCTGGGCGTGCACACCGTGGTCGCCGGCGAAGATCGCCACGCAGGCGGGCTCCGGGATCGGCGGCGGGCACTTGCGGGACAGCCCGCACAGCTGGGCGGAGATGATCTCCAGCATGCCGAGCGAACCGGCCGGCTTGGTCATCCGCTTCTGACGGTCCCAGGCCTCGCCGAGCGCCTTGGCGTCCAGCGGCCGGATGCCGCGCAGGGTCTCGGCGAGCAGGCTCTGCGGCTCCTCGCCGGGCAGCGCGCGGTTGCCGTACTGCTCCTCGTGGACGACCCAGGACAGCGGGCGCTTCTTGGCCCAGCCCTGCTGCTCCAGCTCGGGCTCGTCCGGGAACTCGTCGACGAAGCCGACGCACAGGTAGGCGACGACCTCCAGGTGCTCGGGCAGGCCGAGTTCGCGGACCAGCTGCTCGTCGTCGAAGAAGCTCACCCAGCCGACGCCCAGGCCCTCGGCGCGGGCGGCCAGCCAGAGGTTCTCGACGGCCAGGGCGGCCGAGTACGGGGCCATCTGCGGCTGGGTGTGCCGGCCCAGGGTGTGCCGGCCGCCGCGGGTGCGGTCGGAGGTCACCACGATGTTGACCGGGGTGTCGAGGATGGCCTCGATCTTGATTTCCTTGAACTGCTTGGCCCGGCCCTTGGGCAGCGAGTCCGCGTACGCCTCGCGCTGGCGCTCGGCCAGGGCGTGCATCCGCTTGCGGGTCTTCGCCGAGCGGATCACCACGAAGTCCCAGGGCTGCGAGTAGCCGACGCTGGGCGCGGTGTGGGCGGCCTCCAGGACGCGGATCAGCACCTCGTGCGGGATCGGGTCCGGGCGGAAGCCGTTGCGCACGTCGCGACGCTCGCGGATCACCTGGTGGACGGCCTCGCGGCCGGCCTCGTCGTATCCGGGGGCGGCCGGGCCGCGCGGCTCGGCCGGCTCCTCGGGCTGCTGCTCCGGCTGCTCCTGCGCCTCCTCGGCGGCGGTGCCCTCAGGGGCCTCAGGAGCCTCGGTGACCTCAGCGGCGTCAACGGCCTCAGCGGCGGGCTGCTCGACGGCTCCGGCGGTCGCCTCGCCGGCCTGCTCCTGGGCGGGCTCCGCCTCCGGAGCGGCGGCGGCGGCCTGCGCGACGGCGGCGGGTTCGGCCTCGGCCGGGACCTGCGCCGGCTCGGCGGCCGGCTCCGCGGGGGCCTCGGCCTCCGCGACGGCCTCGACGGGCTGCTCGACGGCGCCCTCGGCGGGAGCGGTCTCCTCGGCCTCTCCGGCCGGCTCGACGGCCTCGACGGCCTCGGCCACGGGCTGCTCCACGGCTTCGGCGGGCTGCGCCGCCGGAGCCTCGGGGGCGGCCTCGGCCGGAGCCTCGGCGGGCGACTCGGGGGCCGGCTCGACGGCTTCGGCGGCCTCGGCCTCCGCGGGCGCCTCCACGGCCTGCTCCACGGCCTGTCCGGCGGGTGCCTCGGCCTGGACCTCGGCCTGCTGCTGCGGCTGCTCGGCCTCCGCGGCGGGCTCGGCGACGGCCTGGCCGGAGGGCATCTCACCGGTGCCCGCGGCGGTCTCCGCGACCGGCTCGGCGACGGCCTCCGACGCGGTCTCCGCCGGGTGGGCCTGCTCGGCGGCCTCGGCCACCACGGCGACCGGGCCGGACTCGGCGACCGCGACGGCCTCGGCGGGCTGCGCGGAATCAACGGCCTCGACGGCCTCGACGGCTTCGACGGCCGCGACGGCCTCGGCCGCGGGCTGCGGCGCGTCGGCGGCCGCTATGGGCGCGGGCTGCTGCGGAGCCGTCTCCTCGACGACCTGGGCCTGCCCGGCCTTCTCGACCTTGGGCAGGCCGTGCGGGGTGGGAGCGGCCAGGAAGGCGGAGATCCGGCGCGGCTGGCCGGCCGGGGCCGCGGCCTCGGTCTGCTCGACGGGCACGGCGGCGCCGTCGGCGGCCACGGCCTCGGCGGCAACGCCCTCGGCGACGGGCTCGACGACGACGGGCGCGTCGGCCGTCCCGGCCACCGGCTGGGCGGACTCGGCCGGGGCGGCCTGCGCCGCCACGGCGACGGCCTCCACGGCCTCCACGGCGGGCGCGGTGGCCTGGGCGGCCTGGGTGGCCTGGGCCGTCACGTCCTGCGCGGGCTGGACCGGGTCGGCGTGGACGGCCTCCGGCGTCTCGACGACCTCGATCACCTCGATCGCCCCGACCGTCTCCACGGCCAGCACGACCTCGACCGGCGGCCCGGCCAGCGGCACCTGCTGGGCGTGCTGAACCTGCTGGAAGTCCTGCGCCTGCGGCAGCTGCTGCCCGTCCACGACCGGAACCCCGGCAACCGCCGGGGCGACCGGCGCCGTCGGGACGGCCTGCGGGGCGGCGGCGTGCGCCGGGGCGACGGCCTCGGCCATCGGCGGGCGGCCGACCACCGGGATGCCGTGCGCGGGCGTGCCGCCCTGCGAGGGGCCGCGGTCGGCCAGCGAGCGGACCGGCACCTGGCCGGTCATCAGCGACGGGTCCGGGATCGGCGGGCCGGCGTGCAGCGGCCGGCGCGGCTGCTGAGCCTGCGTCATCGGCTGCTGCGGCTGCGTCTGGACGGGCTGCTGCGGAACGGCGTGCTCGGCGCCGAGCACCGGCGGGTCCACCGGCGGCCAGGACGGCTCGACCGGCGTGCCGTCCTGCTGCGGCGCGAGCGGCATCTGCTCGGCCGGCACGGCCGGCTCGCCCCAGGAGCCCTGCGGGCCGGGCATCAGCAGCACGTCGTCATCGTCGTCCAGGCCGTCCGGCGTGTCGGGCTGGTCGAGGAAGTGGAAGGCCGGGCGCGGGGCGCCCTGGTCGACGGCCCAGCCGTCGCCGGGGTGGCCGGGCTGGGGCACGCCGGGAACGCCGTACCCGTGCTGGCCCTGCGGCGGGATGACGCCCGCACCCGGGGGCATCGCGCCGGGGACGCCGCCGACCGGAGCCGGGTTCGGGATCGCACCGCCGTCCGTCGCGACGCCCTGGAGGGGTGCAACGCCCGCGACGCCCTCCGGTCCGCCGAGCGGGTCATGCCCGGCGTGCAGGTGCTCCGGCAGTCCCTCGCCCGGGACGTGGCCGCCATCGGTCATTGTCAAAGCTCCTTCCAGGCCGCTGCCGCGCCCTCGGCGACACGATCACCGATCGCAGCGCCCATCCGCACGGGCCGCACCAGCACCGGCCCGCCCCTAACCACACGCGGCCGCCGCGCCGTGGCGCTGCGGCCCAAGTCCATCCGGCGCACTGCGGCACCCCGGCCCGGCGCGCCGCCCGTACGGGGCGGCACATCGTCTGAAACAACGACAACCCGGAGCAACCGGCACGACCGCACCGGACCCTACGGCATTCTCCAGGTCCGGCACGCGGCCCGTCGAATTGCCCACACTCCGAGCGGAATCGGATTGCACCGCGTCAAAAAGGTGACAAACCGACCGAATCGGGTGGGTCGCCGACCGATACGGCCGTCCAGGACGTCACACTACCGGCACGGCGCGGTCACCTCTCGAATCGGTGTCCGGATGCGACCTGGATCACCGTCGGCGCCACCGGACGGCCCCGGCACGCGCCCACGGCCTTCACACGATCTGCTCACCCCAGAGCACCAGCGCGCCGGTCCCGCCGGCCCCCAGCGCCAGACCGTCGCCCTCCCCCACCGGCCGCAACGGGGTCGCCTGGAGCAGCGCGCCGTCCGCCCGGTAACCGGCCCCGGCGATCGCCCGGTGGACCTCCTGCGCCTCGGCGAGGGTCCGGGGCAGCGCGACGAACCGCTCGGGCCGGCGGGCCAGGACGGCGCGCACCACGTCGAGTCCGCCGGACTCCACCACCGCCGCGTCCGGCTCCGGCAGGCCGCCCAGCACCTCGGGGCCGCTCCCGTACACCGTCTCCACCTCGACGCCGTAGCGGCGGGCGTTGACGGTCAGCCGGGCGCAGGCCGAGCGGGAATCCTCGACCGCGACGACGGCGGCGCCGAACCGGGCCGCCTCCACCGCGAGGGCGCCGCTGCCGGCGCCGACCGACCAGACCAGGTCCCCGGGGCGCGCGCCCAGACGGGCCAGTACCAGGGCGCGCACATGGGCGGGGAGCGCCTCCGGTGCGCCCGGCTCACCCTCCGTGCGCCCGGCGCCCGCATAGGCGTCACCGGGGAGCGCCCAGCCGCGTTCCGCGCCGGGGTAGCCGACCGGGCGCCCCGCGAGCCAGCCGGCCGCCTCGTCCACGGCGGAGGCCTGGGCGCCGCCGCCGATCACCAGCACCACGTTCGGGTCGCGCCACACGTGGTCGGCGATCCGGTCGGAGGTGAGGACGGTGACGTCCTCGTCCGGGGTGCCGAGGGCCTCGCAGACCACGAAGGTCCGGTGCACCCCGCGCAGCATCAGGGCGAGTTCGGCGGGCCCGGCGCCGGGCGCGGTGAGCACCGCGACCTTGGGGTGGGCCCGGCAGATGTTGGCCGCACGGCGCAGCCGTCCGCCGTGGACGCTGACCACCTGGGCGTCCTCCCAGGGCATGCCGGCCCGGGCGAAGGCGGCGGCCACCGAGGAGACGGCGGGCAGCACCTCCAGTTCGAGGCCGTACTCGGGGCGGCGCAGGGTGCGCACCACCCCGAAGAAGCCCGGGTCGCCCTCGGCGACCACGACGGCGGCGCCGCGGTGCTCGGCGATCCGGCGGGCGGCCTGCCGGACGTTGCCGAGGGTGATCCGCTCGGCGGCCTCCGGCACCGGGAGGGCGTTCAGTTGGTAGGGGGCTCCCGCCACCAGGGTCGCCGCGGCCAGGGCCGCGCCGGCGGCCTCGGTCAGCGGTGTGCCGTCCCACCCGATGACCGTGATCCGGTCAGCCATCTGCGGCCGTTCTCCCTCGCCTCGGTGCGCCACGCGATCCGCCGTCGTGCGGTGCCGGTCCAGAGGCTACCGGGTGCGGTACCCCGGACCCCGACATCTCGCACACATGTCCACGCCGGGTCAGGGGCTTCGGGGCTCAGTCGCGGAGCACGTAGCGCTGGTCGCCGTGCCAGCCCCCGCGGAGCGGCTCGGGCGACTCCAGGTCCTCCGGGAGCAGGCTCCACAGGATGAGGTCGCTGCGGCTCTCTCCCCCGGTCCGGCCGCCGGGAGATGCCTCCGGCACCGCCTCGCCGGACTCTCCCCGGACTATCCAGGCGCTGCGCAGCACGCCCTCGCTGATGCCGCCGATCTTCTGGGCGACCTGCTGGGCGGCGGTGTTGCCGGCGGCGGTGCGCAGCTCCAGGCGCAGGAAGCCGCGGTCCTCGAACAGCCACTGGGCGACGCCGAGGACGGCCTCCGGGGCGTAGCCCTCGCCGCGCGCCCAGACGGCGGTGACGTAGGAGATCTCGGTGCTGCGCAGCCGCCAGTCGGTGTTGCGCAGCTCGACCAGGCCGACCAGGCGCTGGGTCAGGTTCTCGGTGACGGCGAAGACGATGCCGCGCCCGGCGGCCCGGTGGGCGGGGGCGAGGGTGCGGGCGAGCTCGGCCGCGTACTCCTCGGTGAAGGGGTGCGGCAGGTCCGTCCAGGCGAGGACCAGGTCGTCGGCCATCATGGTGGCCAGCCCGGGGGCGTCGTCCTCCGCCAGGGGCCGGAGCAGCAGCCGTTCGGTGCTGATGGCGGTCTCGGGGAAGCTCGCTGCCATGCCGTCTCTCCTCGCCGGGTCGTGAACACAACACCGTACGCCTCCGTCGTGCCCCGGGTGCCACGCGGTGCGCTGCCCGCACGACGGTACGTCAGAACGCGGTCGGCCGGAGTGTCCCTGCCGCATACTGCCCGACCGGGCCCCCGCCGAGGTGCGGCGGGGGCCCGGTCGGGATCGGGGTGTCGAGCG
The DNA here is from genome assembly GCF_043198905.1 of Kitasatospora sp. NPDC048715. Classification (NCBI taxonomy): domain Bacteria; kingdom Bacillati; phylum Actinomycetota; class Actinomycetes; order Kitasatosporales; family Streptomycetaceae; genus Kitasatospora; species Kitasatospora sp. NPDC048715. The sequence goes on from NZ_JBICVH010000003.1 coordinate 411,928, forward strand.
GACCGCGGCTCAGAAGGCCGGGATGACCGAACCCTGGAAGGTGTCGTTGATGTACTTCTTGACCTCGTCGGAGTGCAGCAGCTCGGCCAGCTTCTTGACCCGCGGGTCGTTCTCCTTGCCCTTCTTGACGGCCAGGATGTTGGCGTACGGGTTGCCCTCGGCCTTCTCCAGCACCAGGGCGTCGGTGGCCGGCTTCAGGCCGGAGTCGATCGCGTAGTTGCCGTTGATGACGGCGGCGTCGAGGTCGGCGACGGAGCGGGGCAGCTGGGCGGCCTCCAGCTCCTTCCACTTGAAGTTCTTCGGGTTGCCGGTCACGTCCGCCGGGGTGGCGGCGGTGGTGACGCCGTCCTTGAGGGTGATCAGCTTGTTGTCCGCGAGCAGCTTGAGCGCGCGGCCCTCGTTGGTGGCGTCGTTCGGCAGACCGATGGTGGCGCCGTCCGGCAGGTCGGCGATCGCCTTGACCTTCTTGGAGTAGACGCCCAGCGGCTCCAGGTGCACGGGCTCGACCGACACGATGTCGGTGCCGCGCTTCTTGTTGAAGTCCTCCAGGTACGGGACGTGCTGGAAGTAGTTGGCGTCGGCCGAACCGTCCTGCACCGCCGTGTTGGGGGTCACGTAGTCGGTGACCTCCTTGATGTCGAGCTTGAGGCCCGCCTTCTCCGCGAGGTTGTCCTTGACGAACTTCAGGATCTGACCGTGCGGGGTGGGGCTGGCCACGACCTTGAGCGGCGCGTTCGCGTCCGACGAGGAGGAGGACCCGGAGCTGCCGCAGGCGGCGAGCGAGAGGGCGACGCCGGCGGTGGCGAGGATGCTGGTGAACTTCAGAACGTTGCGCACGAAAAGTGCCTTTCTGCGTGGAACGGGGAGCCGCGCCCGGGGTCGGACGGGGGAGGTCTAGGAGGCGACGAGGTCCTCGTCGGGAGTCGTCCGGGAGCGGCCGAGCAGCCGGGTCCGGCCGCCGGTGCGCCCGCGGTGGGAGAGCCGCTGGACGACGAAGTCGCCGATCAGCTGGACGGCGGTGACGATGATCACCAGCTCGGCCACGATGACCCACATGAAGGTGGTCTCGAAGCGCTGGTAGCCGTAGTTGACGGCGAGGGTGCCGAGGCCGCCGCCGCCGACCGTGCCGGCCATCGCGGAGTAGCTGATCAGGGTGATGACCGTGGTCGTGACCGAGGCCACGATGCCGGGCAGGGCCTCGGGCAGCAGGGTCTTGCGGACGATCGTCCAGGTGCTGCCGCCCATCGACTGGACCGCCTCGACCAGGCCCCGGTCGACCTCACGGACCGAGGTCTCGACCAGGCGGGCGAAGAACGGGATGGCGCCGATGGTCAGCGGCACGGTCGCCGCCTGCCAGCCGATGGAGGTGCCGACCAGCCAGCGGGTGAAGGAGATCAGCGCGATCATCAGGATGATGAACGGCACCGACCGGGCGAGGTTCACGACGAAGCCGATGCTCTTGTTGACGGCCCGGTTGGCCAGCAGGCCGCCCTTGTCGGTGAGCACCAGCAGCACGCCCAGCGGCAGGCCGAGCAGGACGGTGACGACCGCGGACACCCCGACCATCTGGAAGGTCTCCTGCGTGGCGGGCCCCATCAGGGCCCACATCTCGTCCCAGGTCATGCCACCGCTCCGTCCGTCGCACCGATCACGTCCACCTGCAGGCCCTGCTCGCGCAGGTAGCCGATCGGCACCACGTTGTCCTGGTGGCCGCCGGACAGCTCGACCCGCATCCGGCCGACCATCCGGCCGGCGATGGTCTCCACCGCGGCGCCGAGGATGTTGATGTCGATCTGGTAGGTGCGGGCGAGCTGGGAGACGAAGGGCTGGGCCGAGCTGTCGCCCTGGAAGGTGATCTCCAGCACGGTGGAGCCGGGGTGGCCGGTGCCGAACTCGCTGAGCGGGAACAGTTCGCGGGCCAGCTCGGAGCCGGGCCTGGCGAGCAGGTCGGTGAGCTCGCCGGACTCGACCACCCGGCCGCCGCGCATCAGGGCGGCGGAGTCGCAGACGGACTTGATGACGTCCATCTCGTGGGTGATCAGCAGGACGGTGAGGCCCAGCTGCTGGTTGAGCTCGCGCAGCAGCTTGAGGATCGAGCGGGTGGTCTCCGGGTCGAGCGCCGAGGTGGCCTCGTCGGAGAGCAGCACCTTGGGGTCGCCGGCCAGCGCCCGGGCGATGCCGACGCGCTGCTTCTGGCCGCCGGACAGCTGGTTGGGGTAGCTGCGGGCCTTGTCGCCCAGGCCGACCAGGTCGAGCAGTTCGGCGGCCTTGCGGCGGCGCTCGGTGCGGTCCAGGCCGATGATCTCCAGCGGGAGCTCGACGTTCTGCTGCACCGTCCGCGAGGAGAGCAGGTTGAAGTGCTGGAAGACCATGCCGATCCGGCGGCGGGCCTCGCGCAGCTCCTTGCCGGCCCGGTTCTCGCCGCCGGCCAGCGCGGTCAGCTCGACCCCGTCCACGGTGACCGTGCCGGAGGACGGGCGCTCCAGCATGTTCACGCAGCGGATGAGGGTGGACTTGCCGGCACCGCTGGTGCCGACGACTCCGTAGACCTCGCCCGGGCGGACGTGCAGGTCGACACCGGCGAGGGCGGTCACCTCGCGGCCTCGGGAACGGTAGACCTTCGTCAGGTCCGTGGTGGTGATCACAGCGGCTTTCCGTGGGTCGGGGGCGGGCGGCGCGGGTCGACCGCCCGACCTGCTTGCGGTCGGCGGGGCGACCTCACGGCGCTGCGCCAGGAGGGTCCGGACCTGGCGTCCCTCGATCGTGGCCGTTGGACGCCGGGGCCGCGCGACGGCGTGGCCCCAACGGGTCAACGGCACCCGCGCGGATGCGGGCACGACGGGGGAAGGGGTCCGGGAGGAGGGGCGCGCTCGCACGGGCGGGAGCGCTGCCGGAGTCTCGCTTCGGGGCGCGAGGGGGAGGCGCCCTCAGCGGGGCGCCGGGGGCGGTGGCCCTCAGCAGTGACACATTCGACGACACATGGCACGCTCACCTGCCGGCAGGGTGCCGGTGGGGGTCCAGTTCGTCGTCGCAGTCATGTGAGCCAGTAAAACAGATGGGTCGAATTCCGCCCAATTGTTTGGCGGAGCTGTCCGCAATGCGGACAGATACCCCTGTGACCTGCATGGATACGGCTCGGCGCCGCCACCGGTGGTCCGGATGGTGGCGGCGCCGGGAAACGTGCGCGGGGCGGCGGGCTCAGGCCGTCGCCGCGAGCGGCGTCGCGGCGGGCTTCTCCAGGTGGACGTAGCTCAGCCGGCTGGTGATCTGCTCGACCCCGGTCTGGCGGTACCCCTGTCGAGCGTACAGCCGCAGGTTGCCGAGGCTGCGGTGGCCGGTGGACAGCCGGTAGGCGCTCACCGGGCCCTCCTGGGCCATGCGGCGCTCCAGCGCGTCCAGCAGGCGGCCGCCGAGGCCGTGGCGCTGCATCCGCGGGTGGACGACCAGGCGCCCTATCCGGGCGACGCCGTCGTCGCCGACGCGGCCGCGGACGGTGCCGACCACCTCGTCGCCCAGCCGGGCGACCAGGAAGTGGTCCTCGGACAGTTCGGCGCGCAGGCTCTCCAGGCTCTGCGTCAGGGGCTCGATCGCCCAGTCGCCGTACAGCTCGGCCTCGGGCTGGTAGCCGAGGTACTGGAGCTTGAGGATCTGCTCCGCGTCCTCGGCCTCCGCAGCCGAGATGATCACGCTCATGCCCATGTGGAGGGGCCTCCCCAGTCGTCGTGCCCGGCGCGCAGAGGGTGGCGCGCTCACGCTCAGTATCCGAGTGATCGCACCACCGTCAAGAGCTGCGTTCGCCAGCGCTCTACCCGGGTGTCAGCTCCGCTCAACCTTCGCGGGGGCGGACGTGAGCAGGGTCACCTCCCGTGCCGCACGGGTTCCGCCCGGCCGCACGGGCTGCTCAGGGGTGGCGCTCAGGGGTAGCGCTCCGCGTGGAGCAGCATCCGCAGGCAGGCCAGGCAGCGCGAGCGGGTGGGGCCGATCGAGCCGCGCGGCATGCCGAGCCGCTCGGAGAGCTCACGGTACGTGGGCGGCGGGTCCTCGGCGAGCGCGGCGATCAGCTGCGGACAGCGGCCGGGCAGGGCGGCGACGGTCTCGCGGACCGCGCGGCGGCGGGCTTCGGCGAGGTAGACGTCCTCGGCGGAGGGGGCGGGCGGGAGGGGGGTGCACACACCGTGCATGACGGCCCGGGGCGGGGCCGGTTACGCCCGGGCCGGGGCGCGGACACGGGAGGGGCGCGCCGGTCGGACCGCCGCGCCCCTCCCCCGCCGCACCGGGGGTCGATCCCGTCGCGCCCGGGCGTCGATCCCGACCGTGCCGGGGGTCGACCCCTCCGTCGGCGGGCCGGCCGCCCGCGAGGGGTCAGCCCCGGACCCACTCCTGCTGCCGCGCCAGGTCCGCCTTCACCTCGGCGAGCTGGACCGCGACCGCCGAGGGGGCCGTTCCGCCGCGCCCGTTGCGGGCGGCGATGGCGCCGTGGACGCTGAGCACCGAGCGCACCTCGGGCGTCAGGTGCTCCGAGATCGCGGCGAACTGCCCGTCCGTCAGGTCGGACAGTTCGATGCCCTCGGCCTCGCAGACCTTGACGCAGGCGCCGGCCACCTCGTGCGCGACCCGGAACGGCACGCCCTGCTTGACCAGCCACTCGGCGATGTCGGTGGCGAGCGAGAAGCCGGCCGGGGCCAGCTCCTCCAGCCGCTCCCGGTGCACGGTGAGGGTGGCCATCATCCCGGTGAACGCGGGCAGCAGCACCTCCAGCGTGTCGCAGGAGTCGAAGACCGGCTCCTTGTCCTCCTGGAGGTCCCGGTTGTAGGCGAGCGGCAGCGCCTTGAGGGTGGCCAGCAGGCCGGTCAGGTTGCCGATCAGCCGGCCGGACTTGCCGCGGGCGAGCTCGGCGATGTCCGGGTTCTTCTTCTGCGGCATGATCGAGGAGCCGGTGGAGAAGGCGTCGTGCAGCGTGATGAAGCCGAACTCCTTGGTGTTCCAGATGATCACCTCCTCCGCGATCCGGGAGAGGTTGACGCCGACCATCGCGGTCACGAAGGCGAACTCGGCGACGAAGTCGCGCGAGGCGGTGCCGTCGATGGAGTTGCCGGCCGAGCCGCCCTCGAAGCCGAGCTCGGCGGCGACGGCCTCCGGGTCGAGGCCGAGCGAGGAGCCGGCCAGCGCGCCGGAGCCGTACGGCGAGACGGCGGTGCGGGCGTCCCACTGGCGCAGCCGCTCGGCGTCCCGGCCGAGGGCCTGCACGTGCGCGAGGACGTGGTGGGCGAAGAGCACCGGCTGGGCGTGCTGGAGGTGGGTGCGGCCCGGCATCGCGGTGTCCGGGTGCGCCTCGGCGAGGCCGACGAGGGCCTGCTGGAGGTCGAGCAGCAGGCTGCCGATGGTCTTCGCGTGGTCCCGCAGGTACATCCGGAACAGGGTGGCGATCTGGTCGTTGCGGGAGCGTCCGGCCCGCAGCTTGCCGCCGAGGTCGGGGCCGAGGCGCTCCAGCAGGCCGCGCTCCAGGGCGGTGTGCACGTCCTCGTCGGCGACGGTGCCGGTGAAGGTGCCCGCCCGGACGTCGGCCAGCAGCCGGTCCAGGCCGCCCAGCATGCCGGTCAGCTCCTCGTCGGAGAGCAGGCCGGCCTTGTGCAGGACCCGGGCGTGGGCCTTGGAGCCGGCGATGTCGTACGGCGCGAGGCGCCAGTCGAAGTGGACCGAGGCCGAGAGCCGGGCGAGCGCCTCGGACGGGCCGTCGGCGAAGCGCGCGCCCCAGAGGCGGACGTCGGAGGGCTGCTCGGCGGTCATCGCGTGACTCCTTCATGCATGTGCAGTGGACGGCATAAGTATGCACGACGCCGTATGAAACACAAAACCCCGGCCGGAGGGTTCTCCGTCGGCCGGGGTTCGTCGAGGTCAGGCGCTGCGCGGCGCTACTGGGCCTTCGCCTGGGCGAGTTGCATGAGGTGGTCGGCGAGCGCCTGGCCGCCGGCCGGGTCGCGGCTGATCAGCAGCACGGTGTCGTCGCCGGCGATGGTGCCGATGATCTCGAAGACCTCGGCCTGGTCGATCGCCGAGGCCAGGAACTGGGCGGCGCCCGGCGGGGTGCGCAGCACCACCAGGTTGCCGGAGGCCGTCGCGGAGACCATGAGTTCGCCGGCCAGCCGGGCCATCCGGCCCTCGCTGGCCGACTCCCCCATCGGCGCGCGCGGCGTGCGGTCGCCGCCCTCGGCCGGGACGGCGTAGATCAGCGCGCCGTCCCGGTTGCGGATCTTGACCGCGCCCAGCTCGTCCAGGTCCCGGGAGAGGGTGGCCTGGGTCACCACGAGTCCATCGTCGGCGAGCAGCTTGGCGAGCTGGCTCTGCGAACGCACGGGCTGGCGGGTGAGCAGGTCCACGATCCGCCGGTGGCGCGCGGTGCGGGTCTGCGGGACCTGCGGCGTCGGGCCGGCGGCGGACGAGCCGGAGCGGGAAGCGGTCATGTGATTATTCTCCCGGACGACGGTCAACTCGCATCGGCCGGGGCACTCTCGCGCACCGTCCGGAGGATGCCCGGCAGCGCGGCCAGGAAGGCGTCCGCCTCCTGCTCGGTCAGCACCAGCGGCGGGGCCAGCCGGACGGCGTCCGGGACGGCCGCGTTGACCAGGTAACCCGCCTCCTGGGCGGCCGCCTGGACCCGCGCCGAGACCGGCTCGGTGAGCACGATGCCGAGCAGCAGGCCCGCCCCGCGCACGTGCGAGACCAGCGGGTCGCCGAGCGCCTCGATTCCGTGCCGCAGCCGCTCGCCCAGCTTGCGGGTGTGCTCCAGCAGGCCCTCGGACTCGATGGTGTCCAGCACCGCGAGCCCGGCCGCGGCGGCCACCGGGTTGCCGCCGAAGGTGGTGCCGTGCTGGCCCGGGGTGAGCAGTTCGGCGGCCGGCCCGAAGGCGAGCACCGCGCCCATCGGCAGACCGCCGCCGAGCGCCTTGGCCAGGGTGACCACGTCCGGCTCGACGCCCTCGTACGCCTGGTGGGCGAACCAGTGGCCGGTGCGGCCGACACCGGTCTGGATCTCGTCCAGGACCAGCAGGGTGCCGGTGGCCCGGGTGATCTCGCGCGCCGCCCGCAGGTAGCCCTCGGGCAGCGGGACGGCGCCGTTCTCGCCCTGGATCGGCTCCAGGAAGACGGCGGCGGTCCCGGTGGTGACGGCCGCGCGCAGCGCCTCGACGTCGCCGAACGGGACGTGGGTGACGTCGCCGGGCAGCGGCCGGAACGGCTCCTGCTTGGCGGGCTGGCCGGTGAGCGCGAGGGCGCCCATGGTGCGGCCGTGGAACGCGCCCTGGAGGGCGACCAGGTGGGTGCGGCCGGTCCGCCGGCTGATCTTGAAGGCGGCCTCGTTGGCCTCGGCGCCGGAGTTGCAGAAGAACACCCGCCCGCCCGGGCGGCCGTCCAGCTCCAGCAGCCGCTCGGCGAGGGCGATGGTGGGCTCGGCCATGAAGAGGTTGGAGACGTGGCCGAGGGTGGCGATCTGCCGGCTCACGGCCTCGACGACGGCCGGGTGGGCGGTGCCGAGGGCGTTGACGGCGATGCCGCCGAGCAGGTCGGTGTACTCCTTGCCGTCGGCGTCCCAGAGCTTGCTGCCCTCGCCGCGCACCAGCGGGATGCGGGGGGTGCCGTAGTTGTCGGTGAAGGAGTGCTGCCACCGCTGGGCGAGCTGCTCGTTGTGCGTCACGTCGGTCATGTCGGTCCCGCCGGTCATGCCAGTCCCCCGGTCACGGTCGCTTCGTCGTCCGGCACGACCATCGTGCCGATGCCCTCGTCGGTGAAGATCTCCAGCAGCAGGCTGTGCTGGACCCGGCCGTCCAGCACGCGGGCGGTGCCCACGCCGGAGCGGACGGCGCGCAGGCAGCCCTCCATCTTGGGGAGCATGCCGCTGGCCAGGTCGGGCAGCAGCTCCTCCAGCTCGCTCGCGGTGAGCTGGCTGATCACGTCGTCCGAGTTCGGCCAGTCCTTGTAGAGGCCCTCGACGTCGGTGAGGACGACGAGCATCTCGGCGCCGAGCGCGACCGCGAGGGCGGAGGCGGCGGTGTCGGCGTTGATGTTGTAGACGTGGCCGTCGGTACCGCGGGCGATCGAGGAGATGACCGGGATGCGGCCGTCGGCGATCATCGCCTTCACCGCGCCGGACTCGATGTTGACGATGTCGCCGACCAGGCCGATGTCGACCTGCTCGCCGTCCACCACCGCGTAGCGCTTGACCGCCGTCATGGTGTGGGCGTCCTCGCCGGTCATGCCGACCGCGAACGGGCCGTGCCCGTTGAGCAGGCCGACCAGCTCGCGCTGCACCTGGCCGGCGAGCACCATCCGGACCACGTCCATGGTCTCCGGGGTGGTGACCCGCAGGCCGTTGGTGAAGCTCGACTCCAGGCCCAGCCGGTCGAGTTGGGCGCTGATCTGGGGGCCGCCGCCGTGCACCACGACCGGGTGCAGACCGGCGTAGCGCAGGAAGACGACGTCCTGGGCGAAGGCGGCCTTGAGGCTCTCGTCCACCATCGCGTTGCCACCGAACTTGATCACGACGGTCTTGCCGTGGAAGCGCTCCAGCCACGGCAGCGCCTCGATCAGCGTCATGGCCTTGGGCAACGCGGTGTTGTTGCGGGCCTGTTCGCCCTTGGGTGCGATCTGCACGGGATTCCCTCGTCGATGGGGGTCCCCCCGGCCGCAGGCTGGGGGAGGATGTCGCGGATCAGGTGCCGCGGCTCGGGGTGTCGCGGCTCAGGGTGTCGCGGCTCAGGGTGTCGCGGACGAAGTGACGCGGATCAGGTCGAGTAGGCGCTGTTCTCGTGAACGTAGTCGGCCGTCAGGTCGTTGGTCCACAGCGTGGCGCCCGCCGTACCGGCGTTGAGGTTCGCGGTGACGACGACCTCGCGGCCCTTCATGTCCACCAGGTCGCGGTCCTCGCCCACGCCGCCGGCCCTGCAGACCCAGACGCCGTTGATGGCGACGTCCAGCTCGTTCGGGTCGAAGGCGGCGGAGGTGGTGCCGATCGCGGCCAGCACCCGGCCCCAGTTCGGGTCCTCGCCGTGGATGGCGCACTTGAGCAGGTTGTTGCGGCTGATCGTCCGGGCGACCTCGACCGCCTCGTCCTCGGTGGCGGCGCCGGTGACGTCGATCCGGATCTCCTTGCTCGCGCCCTCCGCGTCGCCGATCAGCTGGCGGGCCAGGTCGGCGCTGACCGTGCGGACGGCCTCGGCGAACTCGGCCTGCTCCGGGGTGGTGCCGGAGGCGGCGGAGGCCAGCAGCAGCACGGTGTCGTTGGTCGACATGCAGCCGTCGGAGTCGATCCGGTCGAAGGTGGTGCGGGTGGCGCCGCGCAGCGCGGCGTCCAGGGCGGCGCTGTCCAGGTCGGCGTCGGTGGTGAGGACGACCAGCATGGTGGCGAGGCTCGGGGCGAGCATGCCCGCGCCCTTGGCCATGCCGCCGACCGTCCAGCCGGCCGGGCTGGTGTACTGGGCGGTCTTGTGCACCGTGTCGGTGGTCTTGATGGCGATCGCGGCGGCCTCGCCGCCGTCCTCGCCGAGCTCGCCGGCGGCCAGGGCGACCCCGGGGAGCAGGATGTCCATCGGCAGCCGTACCCCGATCAGGCCGGTGGAGGCGACGGCGACCTCGCCCGCGCCGAGGCCCAGCTCCGCGGCGACCTTCTCCGCGGTGGCGTGGGTGTCCTGGAAGCCGAGCGGGCCGGTGCAGGCGTTGGCGCCACCGGAGTTGAGGACGACCGCGGAGACCCGGCCGCCCTTGAGGACCTGCTCGGACCAGAGCACCGGCGCGGCCTTGACCCGGTTGGCGGTGAAGACGCCGGCGGCCGCGAGCGAGGGGCCGTCGTTGACCACCAGGGCGAGGTCGGGAGTGCCGGAAGCCTTGATGCCGGCGGTCACGCCGGCGGCGCGGAAGCCCTTGGCTGCGGTCACTCCGACGTTGGTGGTCGTGCTCACGGTGCGACTCCGTTCACGGGAAGGCCGAGCTCCTCGGGCAGGCCGAGGGCGATGTTCATGCTCTGCACCGCGCCGCCGGCGGTGCCCTTGACCAGGTTGTCGATCGCGCTGATCGCGATGATCCGCCCGGCGGCGGCGTCCAGGGCGACCTGGACCAGGGCGGTGTTGGCGCCGTAGACGCTGCTGGTCTGCGGCCACTGCCCCTCGGGCAGCAGGTGGACGAAGGGCTCGTCCGCGAACGCCTCGGTGTAGGCGGCGCGCAGGCTCTGCGCCGTCACCCCCGGCCGGGCCTTGGCCGAGCAGGTGGCGAGGATGCCGCGCGGCATCGGGACGAGGGTGGGGGTGAAGGAGACGGAGACCGGCTCGCCCGCGAGCGGGGTGAGGTTCTGCGCCATCTCCGGGGTGTGCCGGTGGACGCCGCCGACGCCGTACGGGCTGACGCTGCCCATCACCTCACTGCCCAGCAGGTGCGGCTTGGCGGCCTTGCCGGCGCCGGAGGTGCCGGAGGCGGCGACCACCACGGCCTCCGGCTCGGCGAGCTGCGCGGCGTAGGCGGGGAACAGCGCCAGGGAGACGGCCGTCGGGTAGCAGCCGGGCACGGCGATCCGGTTGCTGCCCTTCAGCGCGGCGCGGTGGCCGGGGAGTTCGGGCAGGCCGTAGGGCCAGGTGCCGGCGTGCGCGGAGCCGTAGAACTGCTCCCAGTCGGCGGCGGCCCTGAGCCGGAAGTCGGCGCCGCAGTCGATCACCAGGACGTTCGGGCCGAGCTCCTCGGCGACCGCGGCGGACTGGCCGTGCGGCAGCGCCAGGAACACCACGTCGTGGTCGGCCAGCACCTCGGGGGTGGTGGCCTCCAGGACGCGGTCGGCGAGCGGGAGGAGGTGCGGCTGGAGCGCACCCAGTCTGGTGCCCGCGTTCGAGCCGCCGGTCAGCGCCCCGATCTCGATCTCCGGGTGGCCGAGCAGCAGGCGCAGCACCTCGCCGCCCGCGTAACCGCTCGCGCCGGCGACGGCGACTCGCAATGCCATGGCGTTCCTCCTTAGTCGTGGCATGAATATACGCGTGACGGAAAATTCATGCAAGGAGTGCGTGCCGGACCCCGCCGGGGCGGGGCGGCCCGGTCAGCGCTTGACGGCCCGCAGCACCACGAACTTGGGGTTACCGGCGACGAGTTGGCAGTTGCCGAAGAGGCGGCGCAGCTTGACGTGGTAGCCGAGGTGGCGATTGCCGACCACCCAGAGTTCCCCGCCGGGCCGCAGCGCCCGCTTGGCGCCGGTGAACATCCGCCAGGCGGTGGCGTCGGTGGTGGCCTGGTGGGAGTGGAACGGCGGGTTGTTGAGCACCAGGTCCACCGAGCCGGCGGCGACCACGTCCGGGGCCAGGGCGTCGGCGGTCAGGAACCCGGCCGGGGCGTCCGGGCCCAGGTTGGTGCGGAAGGTCTCCTCGGCGGAGGCCACCGCCTGGTGCGACTCGTCCACGAAGACCAGCTCCGCGCCGGGCCCGGCCAGCGCGGCGGCCGTACCGACCACCCCGTTGCCGCAGCCGAGGTCCACCACCCGGGCGCCGGGGGCGGGGACGGGCAGGTGGGCCAGGAAGAAGCGGGTGCCGATGTCCAGCCGGTCCGCGCAGAAGGTGCCCGCGTGGTTGACGACCGTACGGCCGGAGGCGGCACCGATGTCCGACGGCAGCGCGTAGCGGTGCGGCCACGGGTTGGGACCGGCGTCGAGCGCCCGGTCCGGGGTGCAGAGGATCAGCCGGGCCTTGCGCACGGCCAGTGAGGTGCGGGTCGGCCCGAGGATCCGCTCGAAGAGCTGGAGCGTGGAGGTGTGGATCTCGGTGACCATGCCGGAGCCGATCACCACGGTGCCCTCGTGGAGCGCGGGGGCGAGCCGGTGCAGCTGGTCCTCCAGCAGGGCCAGGCTCTTGGGGACGCGCACCAGCAGCACGTCGATCCGCTCCGGCGGGGCGTCCCGGGTGGTGAGCAGCCGGGTCTCGTCGACGGCGGCGCCGGCCCGGGCCAGATTGGCCAGGGTGGCCTGCCGGCCGAGGTGGGAGTCGGTGATCTGGACCGGCCGGTACTCGGCGAGCGCGGTGGTCAGCGCGCCCCAGCGGTCGCCGAGGACGGCGACCGTACGGCCGGCCAGCTCCGTCGCGGCGCCGGCCGCGCTGTCGGCCTCGCCCGCCAGGTGGCGCAGCAGGTACTCGTCGGCGGCGTCCCAGGCCCGCAGCCGCTCGCGCGGGTCCACGGGGAAACGGGTGAGCTCGAAGGCGCCCCACGGGGTGGCCAGGGCGGTGTCCGGCGGGGTCGCGGCGGGCGTGGTCTGGGGATTCATCGTGTTCTCAGGCTATCCGACGGCCCCCGGGAGCGATTACGGACGGATACTGGAAGAGCCCGACCGAGAGGGGTGAGGGCGATGGAGTGGAAACTCGAAGTCGTGGTGGTCCCGGTGTCGGACGTGGACCGCTCGAAGCTCTTCTACGAGGAGCAGGCCGGGTTCACCGTCGACCACGACACCCTGCTGCGGGACGGGATCCGGGTGGTCCAGCTGACGCCCCCCGGCTCGCCCTGCTCCATCGTGGTGGGCAAGGGGGTGATCGACTCTCCGCCCGGATCGGTCAAGGGGCTCCAGCTGGTGGTGCCGGACATCGAGAAGGCGCACGCCGAACTGGCGGCGCGGGGCGTGGCGGTCAGCCCGGTCCAGCACTTCGTGGCGGGGGGCCGGGCGAACGGGCACGGCGAGGCGTGGAACAACTTCGTGTTCTTCAACGACCCGGACGGGAACGGCTGGGCGGTCCAGGAGGCGCCGCGCGGCGCCCGGGGCTGACCGGCGGCCGGCCTTGGATAGGCTCCGGGGATGGCTGAACACGAGGGAAGCGTGCGGGTGGACAGCTGGATCTGGTCGGTCCGGCTGGTCAAGACGCGGGCGCTGGCGGCGGCGGCCTGCCGGGCCGGACACGTCAAGGTGAACGGCGAGCGGGCCAAGCCGGCCCAGGCGCTGAAGCCCGGGGACGAGGTGCGGGTCCGTGAGGAGGGCCACGAACGGGTCGTGGTGGTGCAGAAGCTGATCCGCAAGCGGGTCGGCGCCGAGGTCGCGGCGCAGTGCCTGGTCGACAACAGCCCGCCGCGGCCGCCGCGCGAGTTCGTCGCGGCGGCCGGGACGCGGGACCGGGGGGCCGGGCGGCCGACCAAGCGGGAGCGCCGCGAGCTGGACCAGCTGCGCCGGACCTGAGCCGCGCGGGCGCCGAACCGTGCCCGGGCACGGACAGGCCCGGGCACGGAGAGGTACGGGCAGGGACAGGCCCGGGCACGGACAGGCCCGGAGCCGTTACACGGCAGCGGTGGCGAGCACCTTGGCGAGGAAGCCGCCGAGGTTGCCCACCGTCCGGTCGATCTGCAGCTCCAGCGGCAGCGACTCGTCGGGCCGGGTGACCAGGGTGGACTTCTTCAGCCCGCGCACGTAGAGGGAGCAGGCGAGGTCGGCGCAGATGTAGGTGCCGACCGTGTTGCCCTCGCGCCCGGCCGCCCCGGCCCGGCGGGCGGCGAGCAGCGCGACCCCGGACCCGGCGTGCGCGGTGATGCACAGCGAGCACACGTTGGTCTTGGTCAGGCTGCGCCGGATCACCGGCGAGCGCAGCGTCAGGCCGACCGTCTCGCCCTGGTACGGCGCCACCAGGTACGCCCGGTCGGGCGCGCCCTGGTCCCGCCAGCCGAGGAAGTCCAGGTGCTCCCAGGGCAGCTCCGCCAGGCCCCGGGGCAGGTTGAGCCGGCGGGCCTCGCCCTTGGAGCAGTTGACGAAGGACGCGCGGATCTCGTTCTCGCTCAGGGGTTCCATGTCGCGGAAGCTAACACCGGCCCGCCCGTCGTGTCGCGCCGATTTTCACCCGGTCCGCACCGGGTGGGCGGCCTGGACGGCGAGCCGCCGCGGGGCGTCCTCGCCGATCCGGGCGAGCAGGTCGTCCAGGGCGAGGAAGGCCTCCCAGCGTTCCTGCCCGCCGGCGGCGGCGAGGCGCTCGACCACCAGGTCCTCCAGGTCCGGGACCCGCTTGTTCTTCCAGGCCTTGTCGGCCAGGCTGACCAGCAGTGACTCGACGGTGACGCCGGGACCGTCCCAGCTCGCGTGGCCGCGGGCGAAGCGGGCGAGGTGCTCGGGGACGCCGCGGGCGAGCAGCAGGGCGTACCCGGCGGGCTCGTGCAGGGAGCCGGGGGCGGAGAGCTCCTCGGGGTGGACGGTCTTGCCGATGTCGTGGGTGGCGGCGCCGTACAGGACGGCCTCGTGGTCGAAGGCCAGGCCCGCGCGGGCGCAGAAGCCGACGATCTCCCCGGCCACTTCGTGCACCAGGGCGAGGTGGGCGACCAGGCGGGGCGGGGCGTCGACGGCCCGCAGCAGTTCGGCGACGCCGGGGGGCAGCGGGGGCAGGTCGGTGGTGGTCACGCCGCAGGGTACCCGCGGCGGTGAGGGACTGTCAGTGGCGGTCCATAGGCTTCGACGGTCCGGTCCCGGCGCAGGAGGGGGGCACCGGGACCGGACCCCGAGGGATGCTCGGGGCTACTTCTTGAAGGCGACACCGGCGTACGCCGAGACGTCCTGCCAGCCCTCGGGGAGTTCGGAGGTGGGCACGTGGCCCGGGACGGGGCGCCAGAGCGGGAGCTGGACGAGCCCGGGGCCGGCGAACTCGAAGTCGCCGAAGAAGGGTTCGACGCCGGACCGCGGGCGCAGCACGAGCGGGGCGCTGGCGCTGCGGTAGATGCGGGTGCCCTCGGAGGCGCTCTCGCGGGAGGCGAAGTCGGGGCTGCCGTGGGAGAGGATCAGCGCGCTGCCCGGGGCGAGCGCGTCGCGCAGGGTGCGGACGATCTGCTGCGCACCCTCCTCGTCGCGGATGAAGTGCAGCACGGCGACCAGCATCAGCGCGACCGGCCGGGAGAGGTCGACGGCGCCGGCCAGCGCGGGGTGGCCGAGGATCGCGGCCGGGTCGCGCAGGTCGGCCTCGATCACCGAGGTGTGCCCGGCGGGGTGGCCGGCCAGCAGGGCGCGGGCGTGGGTGGCGACGATCGGGTCGTTGTCCACGTACACCACCCGGGCGTCCGGGGCGACCCGCTGGGCGACCTCGTTGGTGGAGCCGACCGCCGGGATGCCGGTGCCGATGTCGACGAACTGGCGCACGCCCCGGCTCGCGACGAACTCCACGGCGCGGCCGAGGAACTGCCGGTTGGTGCGGGCCAGCAGCGGCAGCGCGGGGTAGGCGGAGATCGCGGCCTGGGCGGCCTTGCGGTCGGCCTCGAAGTTGTCCTTGCCGCCGAGGTAGTAGTCGTACATCCGGGCGGTGTGCGGGACGCCGGTGTCCAGCTCGCTCGGGGGCTGCCAGTCCTCGGCTCTGGCCCAGTCCCACTCGGTGTCCGTGCTCCGGCCGGTCGCCGCGCCGTCCTCGTACATCCTGTCCGCCCCCAATGCGCAATGCCGGAAGAGTTTGGCCACCGCCGGTCAACTCACGGTGCGCGGTGATCGTATCCAAGGACACACCGCGGAAACAGCGGGAGTTCAGGTTTACGCAACACCCGGTCACAGAGTGTGTGCACGTCAAAGCCGGTGCCGGCCCGGTCGGGTCGGATCGCCCGCCGGAGCCGTCCTCTCTATGCTGGCTGCCGATGACTGCCGACCGCCGCACCGTACTGCGCGCCACCGCCCGGATCGCCGCCCTCGCCGCCACCGGCGGCCTGCTCGCCGCGTGCGGCACCGGAACGCTCCGCCGGGCCGACCCGGGGGCACTCGCCGCGCACCCCGGGACCGTGGACCCGCAGCACACCACCGACCCGGCCTGGAACGGCGCGGAGGGCCCTGCCTCCCCCGCGCCCACCGCCCCGGCGGAGCCCGGGCCCGACGGTGGGCCGACCGCCGCCGCGGCCGCCGCCCAGCCCTCCGCCCCGCCGGCCCCGCCCGTGCTGCCGCCGCTCGCGCCCGGCACCCCGGCCGAGGTCGCGTACGGGCCGCGCACCGGGAGGAACGTGGCGCTCACCTTCCACGGCAGCGGCGACCCGAAGCTGGCCACCGCCCTGCTGGAGGCCGCCGAGCAGCGCGGCGCCAAGGTGACCGTGATGGTCGTCGGCAGCTGGCTCGACCAGCAGCCGCAGATGGCCCGGCGGATCCTGGACGGCGGCCACGAGCTGGGCAACCACACCCAGAACCACCTCAACATCTCGGCCATGGCGCCCGACCAGGCGCGCGCCGAGATCGCCCAGTGCGCCGAGCGCCTGCAGCGGCTCACCGGCTCGATCGGCCGCTGGTTCCGCCCCTCCGCCGCGCAGTACGCCACCCCGATGGTGCGCGAGCAGGCCAGGGCGGTCGGGTACGAGCACGTGCTGTCCTTCGACGTCGACCCGCGCGACTACAACGACCCCTCGGCCGCCGAGCTGCAGCGCCGGGTGCTGAACTCGGTGCGCGGCGGCTCGGTGGTGGCGCTGCACATGGGGCACCAGTGCACGGTGGACGCGCTGCCCGGCATCCTGGACGGCCTGGCCAAGGCGGGGCTCAAGCCGGTGACCGCCAGCCAGCTCTGCGCCTGAACGCCCTGGTCAGAGCATCGGGTCGTCGTCCTTGTACGGGCGCAGCCGCAGCGTGCGGGCGTCCGCGGCGCGGATCGCGTCGGCCCGGTTGACCAGTTCCTCCAGGTCGTCCCGGCCGGCGTGGATGAAGCGCCCGTGCAGCCCGTCGAAGCGGCCGCGGGCCGCGTCCACGGTGACCGCGACCATGTACGGGATGGAGCCCCAGTCCGTGGTGCCCTTGAACATCGGCATCCCGGCGGTCATGTCGGTGGCCACCGCGCCCGGGCTGATGTCGAGGACGACGATGCCGTTGCGGGCCAGCGAGTCCGCCATGTTGTCGGAGAGCTGGAGCAGCGCGCCCTTGGAGGTGGCGTACGCGGTGTAGTCGCCGTCCGGGCGCAGCGCGAAGCCGGAATTGAGGTTGATCACCCGGCCGCGCCGGCGGGCGACCATGCCGGGGAGCACGCAGCGCAGCAGGTTGTAGGGGCCGCGCAGGTTGGTCTCGATCACCTGCCACCACTGGTTGGCGTCGGTCTCCCAGAGCGGCACCTCGGCGCGGTCGACCAGGCCGGCGTTGTTGACCAGCAGGTCGATCGGCCCGAGGTCGCGCTCGACCAGCCGGACCGCCTCGCGCACCGAGCCGGGGCGGGTGACGTCGGCGGTCACGGCGACGCCCCGGGCGCCGCGCCTGACGCACTCCTTGAGGGTGTCGGTCAGTGTCTCGTGGGTCCGGCCGACCAGGCCGACGGACATCCCCTCGGCGGCCAGGCCGATGGCGAGTTCCCGGCCGATGCCCCGGCCGGCCCCGGTGATCAGGGCGACCTGTCCTGCGAGCGATCCCGTCGACACCCCGTACTCCCTTCGCGTGCCCGGCCCTGTCCTCTTCCGCCCCCGGCCCCCGTCTGCGGCATTCTGTCGGGCGCCGGGCGGAGCCGGGCCCGGGCACACGGGTCCGGGGTCGCCGCCTCACTCGTTCGGGGGACTCCCGGCCGTGGCACCCTGCCGGGGAGGGGGTGACCTACTGGCCGGTACGGAGTAGTAACGTCGTCGGGGCGGTGACCGGTGCACCCATTCCGGCACACCGGCCCGTTGTCCAGCAGCTCGCTGGGCCACCCGCTGGCTGGGCGACCCCCAGCACCGTCGAAGGGCAACTGAGTGAGTGACATCGCGCGCGTCGGAGTGATCGGCTGCGGCCTGATGGGGTCGGGAATCGCCGAGGTCTTCGCCCGGGCCGGGCTGGACGTCCTGGTGTCGGAGGCCAGCGGTGAGGCGCTGGAGTTCGGCCGCACCCGGCTGACCAACTCCCTGGAGACGGCCGTCAAGCGGGGCAAGCTGACGCCCGAGGAGCGGGACGAGGCGCTGGCCCGGCTGTCCTTCACCGTCGAGCTGTCCGACTTCGCCGACCGCGACCTGGTGGTCGAGGCCGTCGCCGAGCGCGAGGACATCAAGGTCCGGATCTTCGAGACCCTGGACCGGGTGGTCGAGCGCCGCGACGCGATCCTCGCCTCCAACACCTCCTCGATCCCGATCGTGAAGCTGGCCGCCGCCACCAGCCGCCCGGAGCAGGTGATCGGCCTGCACTTCTTCAACCCGGCGCCGGTGCAGAAGCTGGTCGAGGTCATCCCGACCCTGACCACCTCGGCGACCACCACCGAGCGGGTCGAGGCCTTCGCCTCCCAGGTGCTCGGCAAGGAGCCGATCCGCGCCCGTGACCGGGCCGGCTTCGTGGTCAACGCGCTGCTGGTGCCGTACCTGCTGTCCGCGGTGCGGATGTTCGAGACGGGCGTGGCCACCGCCTCGGACATCGACAAGGGCATGGAGGCCGGCTGCGCCCACCCGATGGGCCCGCTGCGGCTGTGCGACCTGATCGGCCTGGACACCATCGTCTCGATCGCCGAGTCGATGTACGACGAGTACAAGGAGCCGCTGTACGCCGCTCCCCCGCTGCTCTCCCGGATGGTCGACGCCGGCCTGCTGGGCCGCAAGTCCGGCCGGGGCTTCTACGACTACACCGCGAGCGCCTGACACCCGCGGCGGGACGGACGGCGGGGCCCGGCGGCCGGTTCACGGCCGCCGGGCCCTTTCGCCTGTCGGGGCGTCAGCTGTTGATGGCGTAGCTGTCGCCGTAGACCTTCCACTTCAGCGGCGGGTTGAGGTCGAAGTTCTTGGCGTTGAGGAAGACCAGCTGCTCGGTGTCGACCCGGCTGGTGTCCGAGTGCGCCTCCTCCTTCTTCATGACCACCTTGCGGGCGTCCAGGAAGGCCTTGAGGTAGGTGGCCTCGTCGCCGCCCTGGGCGGGCGTCCTGGCCTTCTTCATGGCGGCGGCGCGGATGCCGCCGAAGCTGTCCGAGCTGTTGCCCGGGCCGTGCATGACGATGGCGTCGTAGTAGGCGAACTGGCCGAGCGCGCGCAGGCCGTCGCTCTTCGCCTGGTTGACGGCGGGGTTGAAGTACACCCGGTCGCGCTCGTCGTTCTGGGCCTGCTGGAAGACGGTGTCCTTGGCGGCGGTGGCCCAGTCCTTCTCGAAGGCGGAGCCGAGGCCGGCGTGCGATTCGCTGCCGTTGACCTTCTTCAGGGCCGGCAGGTACTTGGCCAGGATGTTGCCGGGCTTGAGGTCGGTGTAGTGCTGGACCAGGTCCAGCATGTCACCGGTGCCGGAGCAGAAGCCGATGATGCCGGCGGTGTAGCCGCGGCCGTCCTTGATGTCCTCGATGTACTTGTACTGGGCCTTCCAGTCCAGCGACGAGTTCTCCGCGCTGGACACCAGCTGCATGGCGATGTCCTTCTTGTGCGGGTCGTCCAGCCCGACCCCCTTGAACTGGACGGCGGCGGCCGGCGACGGGGCGGCCTGGGCCGCCGAGGTGGCCGCGACGGTCAGCGGCGCGGCCACCAGGGCGGCGGCGAGGGCGATGCGGAGGGCACGACGGGGCTGAGGGCGCATGGGACGCTCCGATTCCTCGTGGGTTAGGAAACTTTCCTAACGAGAAAAAGGAAAAGCCCTGACGCCGCACTCCCGCAAGGGTTTTGACGGAACCTCTTCAAGAGATCTTGGCGGCCGGGGCTCAGAACGCCCGGCGCCGCACCCACCAGACCGCCGCCGCGCACAGCGCCACCGCGAGCAGGAGCGTCCAGCCGAACTCGATGAACTGGAACGGCCAGAACCTGCTCGCCGGCTGGTACACCTCGTGCGCGGTGTAGCCGCCGTCGCGCACCAGCTCCTGGAGGTGGGCGAAGTCCCCGCCGATGTCGTAGAAGGCGCCGGTCGAGATCCGCTTCCCGGCCGGGTCGGAGAACCAGACGTTCAGCACCCAGCGGTCGTCCAGCGCCATGGGCTTCATGGAGTGCACCGCGTCCTCCAGCGGAGGCAGGTAGTGCGCGCGCACGGAGTGGGCGAGGAACGGCAGCGCCACCGAGGCCAGCAGGCCGGCCCCCACCGCGACCACCGTACGGCGGAGCACCGCACCGGCCAGCACCGCGACCCCGAAGGCCACCAGCACCCGTCCGACCAGCACCGGCGGAGTCTGCACGAAGACCTCCGGGCTGAACCCCCCGACCCGGAGCGTCAGCGGCCCGCTCCACCAGCGCAGCAGCAGTCCGAACAGCACCGCCACGACGGCCAGCACCGCACCGCCCATGACCAGGCCGCCCACCGTCCAGCGGGTCCGCCCGGCGCCCTGGGTCCAGGCGAAACGCACCGTGCCGTACTCGAACTCCCGTGCCAGCAGCGGGCCCCCGAGGAAGGCCCCGAAGGCCCCGCCGAGGACGTAGAACACGGAGTCGAGCGCCAGCAGACCGTCGCCGTACTCGTGCAGGAACTGCTTGTACATGGCCATGCAGGCGTCGGTGGCCGGGTCGCAGGAGGCCGCGCCGGTGCGGGCCAGGCCGTCGTGCAGGTACCAGCCGTGGACCAGCAGCGCGAGGGAGATCGCGGCCATCACCGTCAGCAGGGTCAGCAGCGCGGGCCGGTGCCGCAGCCCGGCCGCCCGCAGGACGGCGGAGCGGGGCGGGGCGAGGGACAGGGAGCTCACGGCAGCAGCACCTTCTCGTTCGGGTGGACGGCCCCGCGCGGACCGGGGAGGGCGGAGGCGGCCGGCTCGCGCAGGTAGGCGAGCACCAACTCCGTCAGCCCGACGCGCTGTTGGTGCCAGGAGCCGGAGACCGGGGCGTCCACGCCGCCGGTGCGGACCAGCAGGTGGGACTGGGCGCCGGCCCGGCGGTCGCGGACCACCGGCAGCTGCCCGGCCACCCGGTCGGCCTCGGCGGTCGGGCCGGTGAGCATCCGGTGGCCGGCCAGCAGGTCGTCCACCTCCCCCGCGACCTGGACCCGGCCGGCGCCGAGCACCACCAGGTAGTCGCAGCTCTGCTCCAGTTCGTTGACGGCGTGCGAGGAGAACACCACCGACATCCCGTCCTCGGCCACCGCGGTCAGCAGCACGGCCATGAAGTCGTGCCGCGCGAGCGGGTCGAGAGCGGCCAGGGGCTCGTCCAGCAGCAGGAGTTCGGGGCGCTTGGCGAGTGCCAGCGCGAGCGAGACCTGGGCCTGCTGACCGCCGGAGAGGCGGCCGTACTTGCGGTCCAGCGGGATGCCCAGGCCGTCCAGGTGGGTACGGGCCCGGGCGTCGTCCCAGCGGCGGTTGAGGTGACGGCCCATCGCCAGCAGGTCGCGTACGGGCACGCCGGGGTAGAGCGCGGCGTTCTGGGCGACGAAGCCGATCCGGTCCAACGCGCGCGGGGAGCCGGGCAGCTGGTCGCCGAGGACGGTCAGCGCGCCCTCGCTCGGCAGGGTCAGTCCGGCGGCCAGGCTGAGCAGCGTGGTCTTGCCGGCGCCGTTGGGGCCGACCAGGGCCACCACGTGCCCGGCGGGGACGGCGAGCCGGCAGTCCCGCAGCGCCCAGGAGCGCCGGTAGCGCTTGCCGAGCCCGGCGCAGTCGATCACCGTGTCCACGGCCATCAGGCCACCACCCCGTCCCGGTCCTCGCGCAGGTCGCGCAGCGCGTCCTCGAACACCGCGGCCATCCCCTCCTCGTCCAGCCCGGCGGTCCGCGCCGAGCGCATCCAGTCCAGCAGCCCGCGGCGCAGCGCGGCCCGCTCGCGCAGCGGCACCACCCCGGCGGGCAGGCCCCGCACGAAGGTGCCCTGGCCCCGGCGGCCGGCCGCGAGGCCGCGGTGCTCCAGTTCGCGGTACGCCTTGAGCACGGTGTTCGGGTTGATCGCCAGCCCGGCCACCACCTCGCGCACCCGGGGCAGCCGGTCCCCCTCGGTCAACCAGCCCATCCGCAGCGCCTGTTCGACCTGCTGCACGAGCTGCAGGTAGGTCGGGACGCCGGAGGCCGGGTCCAGGCGGAACTCGATCGGGGAGGGCTGGTCGGCATCGTCTTTATCTACTTCCATAGGTAAAGAGATAAACGATGAACCGACGCACCGTCAACCCGAGGAAGTGTCAACCCGAGGAAACGGAAAGGGCCCCGCCCCGGACTCGTGGTCCGGGGCGGGGCCCTCCTGGGTACTACGGCCGCGTCAGACGCCGCGCAGCACCGCGCCGGTGCGGGCGACGGCCTCGGCGACGGCCGCCTCGCGGGCGGCGGTCGCCTCGTCGGCGGTCAGGGTGCGGTCGGTCGCGCGGAAGCGCAGCGCGTACGCCAGCGACTTCTTGCCCTCGCCGACCTGCTCACCGGTGAACACGTCGAACAGCCGGATGGCCTCCAGCAGTTCGCCCGCGCCGGAGCGCAGCGCGGCCTCGACCTCGGCGGCCGGGACAGCGGTGTCGACGATCAGCGCGACGTCCTGGGTCGCCACCGGGAAACCGGAGACGGTCGGACCGCCGACCCGCTCGGCGCCGTCGGCGGTGAGCAGGTCGATGTCGATCTCCATCGCGGCGGTGCGGGCCGGCAGCCCGAGCGCCTTGACCACCCGCGGGTGCAGCTCACCGGCGTGGCCGACCACCCGGTCGGTGCCGGCCACCAGCAGCTCGGCGCAACGGCCCGGGTGCCACGGGGCCAGCTGGCCCTGCCGGACGGTCAGCTCGATGCCGGCCGCCCGGGCCACCGTGCGGGCCGCCTCGACGGCGTCCGCCCAGGAGGCCTGGGCACCCTTGCCCCACCAGCCCGACGGCAGCCGCTCGCCCGCGAGGGCGACGGCGATCCGGCGCGGCTGGTCCGGCAGCGCGGCGTCCAGCGCGGCCAGCTCCTCGTCGCTGGGCCGGTGGTCGACCGCCGGACGCGGGGCCACGCTCAGCTCGTCCTTGGGCAGGAAGACGGTGCCGGTCTCGAAGATCGCCAGGTCGGTGTTGCCCCGGCCGACGTTGCGGCGCAGCGCGCCGAGCAGGCCCGGCAGCAGCGTGGTGCGCAGCGCCGGCTCCTCGTCGTTCAGCGGGTTGACCAGCTTCACCGTGCGGCGGCGCCGGTCGTCCGCCTCCAGGCCGAGCGCCTCGAAGGCGGTCTCGCCGAGGAACGGGTAGTTGTTGACCTCGACGTAGCCGGCCCCGGCCAGCGCGACGCCGATCCGGCGGTGCACCCGCTGGGCCTCGGTCAGGCCCTTGCCCGGGGGAACGTCGGGCATCCGGGCGGGGACGTTGTCGTAGCCCTCCAGCCGGATGACCTCCTCCGCGAGGTCGTACGGGTCGGTGAGGTCCGGGCGCCAGGTCGGCGGGGTGACCTCCAGGACGTCGGCGCCGGAGACCGAGCAGCCGATCTCCTGCAGGCGCCGGGTGACGGTCTCGCGGCCGTACCCGGTGCCGGCCACCCGGTCGGGCAGGTCGGCGGCGATGGTGATGGTGCGCACCGGGTGCGGGGCCGCGATGTCGGTGACCCCGGCCTCGGCGGTGCCGCCGGCGATCAGGACCAGCAGGTCGACGGCGCGCTGCGCGGCTGCACGGGCGGCCTCCGGGTCGACGCCGCGCTCGAAGCGCTTGGACGCCTCGGAGGGCAGCTTGTGCCGCTTGGCGCTGCGGGCGATGGCGACCGCGTCGAAGTGCGCCGCCTCGATGATCACCTCGGTGGTGCCCGGCCCCGCGGCCGGGTCGAGGATCTCGGTGGAGGCGCCGCCCATCACACCGGCCAGGCCGATCGGGCCGCTGTTGTCGCAGATCAGCAGGTCCTCGGCGGAGAGCTTGCGCTCGACCCCGTCGAGAGTGGTGAGGCTCTCGCCCTGCTCCGCCCGGCGGACCGTGATCGGGCCCGACACGCGCTGCTTGTCGTAGGCGTGCAGCGGCTGGCCGACCTCCAGCATCACGTAGTTGGTGATGTCGACGGTCAGCGAGATCGGGCGGATGCCCGACTTCTGGAGCCGGCGCTGCAGCCAGATCGGGGACTTGGCGTTCGGGTCGACGCCGACGACCGTACGGGCCACGAAGCGGTCGCAGCCGGCCTGGTCGTTGACCTTCACCAGGTAGCCGAAGGAGTTCGCCGGCGGCACGTCGAGCAGCGCCGGGTCGGCCAGCGGCAGCCCGTACGCGGCGGCGGCCTCACGGGCCACGCCGCGCATGGACAGGCAGTAGCCGCGGTCCGGGGTGACGGCGATGTCGAGCACCTCGTCGACGAGCTGGAGCAGCTCGATGGCGTCGGTGCCGGGCTCGAACTCCGGCGGGAGCACGATGATGCCGTCGTGGTCGTCGCCCATGCCCAGCTCGCGGGCGGAGCAGATCATGCCGGCCGAGGTGTGGCCGTAGGTCTTGCGGGCCGCGATCGGGAACGGGCCGGGCAGCACGGCGCCCGGGAGCACGACCACGACCTTGTCGCCGACGGCGAAGTTGGTCGCACCGCAGACGATCTCCTGCGGCTCGCCGGTGCCGTTGGCGTCGCCGACGTTCACGAAGCAGTGCCGGATCGGCTTCTTGAAGCCGGACAGCTCCTCGATGGAGAGCACCTCGCCGACCACCAGCGGACCCTTGAGGTCCGTGCCGATCTGCTCGACGGTCTCGACCTCCAGGCCGGCCCGGACCAGGCGCTCCGCGACGTCACGGCCGGTCTCGCCGGCCGGCAGGTCGACGTACTCGCGCAGCCAGGAAAGCGGGACGCGCATCAGATCTCCATCCCGAACGGGAGGGTGAAGCGGACGTCACCCTCGACCATGTCGCGCATGTCGGCGACGTTGTGACGATTCATCAGGATCCGCTCCAGGCCCAGGCCGAAGGCGAAGCCGCTGTAGCGGTTGGGGTCGACGCCGCAGGCGACCAGCACCCGCGGGTTGACCACGCCGCAGCCGCCGAGCTCGATCCAGCCCTCGGAGGAACAGGTCCGGCACGGCCGGTCCGGGTTGCCGACGCTCGCACCCCGGCACACGAAGCACTGGAGGTCGATCTCCGCGCTCGGCTCGGTGAACGGGAAGTAGGACGGGCGCCAGCGCAGCTCCAGGCCGCCACCGATCAGCTTCTCGACCAGCACCTCGATGGTGCCCTTGAGGTCGGCGAAGGTGATGCCCTCGTCCACCGCGAGGCCCTCGACCTGCCGGAAGACCGGGGTGTGGGTGGCGTCCAGCTCGTCGGTCCGGTAGACCCGGCCCGGGCAGACCACGTAGACCGGGGGCTCGCGGTCGAGCATGGTGCGGGCCTGGACCGGGGAGGTCTGGGTGCGCAGCACCACGCCGGAGTCGGCGGAGCCGTCCGGGGCCTGGACGAAGAAGGTGTCCTGCATCGAGCGGGCCGGGTGGTCCGGGCCCAGGTTGAGGGCGTCGAAGTTGAGCCACTCCGCCTCGACCTCGGGGCCCTCCGCGACCTGGTAGCCCATCGCGACGAAGGTGTCCTCGATGCGCTCGGCCATGGTGGTCAGCGGGTGCCGGGCGCCGCGCGGGGCGCGGTCGTACGGCAGCGTGACGTCCACCGCCTCCTCGACCAGCACGCGGGCGTCGCGCTCCGCCTCCAGCTCGGCCTGCCGCTTGGCGAGGGCCTGGTTGACCGCCCCGCGGGCCTGGCCGATCAGCTTTCCGGCCGCCGCCTTCGCGTGCGGGGGCAGAGCGCCGATCTCGCGATTGGCGAGCGAGAGCGCGGAGCGGTCGCCGGTGTGGGCGACCTTGGCCTGCTTCAGTTCGTCCAGGGAGCCGGCGGCGGCGAACGCGGCGATCGCCTCGTCCCGCGCCTGCTCCACCACCTCGGGCTTGAGGGCCTCGACCTCGACCGGGTCGTACGACTTGTTGGGTGCCGACATCTCTATCTTTCCCGTGCTCCTGCTCGTCCGTGCTCAAGGTCTTTGGGCCAACGCCAAAGGTCGAGTGTAGTCGCAGCGGGTATCACCGCTGCCGCGAAGCCCGTCCGGGGAGACGACGTCCGACCTGCTCGGGAACTCCGAGCATGCCGTGCGCCTGCCGCGCATGCTCTTTCAGAGCATGCCGTGCTCGTCGTTCATGCTCTTTCAGAGCATGCCGTGCTCGTCGTTCATGCTCTTTCAGAGCATGCCGTGCTCGTCGTTCATGCTCTTTCAGAGCATGAAGTCGGGCACCCCGGCGGGCAGGATGAATCGGAACCGGGCGCCGCCGCCGGGCGCGCGGTCGACGCGGATCGAGCCGCCGTGGGCCTCCACGATGCCCTTGACGATGTAGAGGCCCAGGCCCGTGCCGCCGCGCTTGGAGCCGCGCCAGAAGCGGGTGAAGACGCGGGGCATCGATTCCTCGGGGATGCCGCTGCCTTCGTCGCTCACGGTGACCGCTGTGCCTTCCACGATGCGGGGCGGGGTGCCGCTGCGCTCCCAGACGGGCGCCTCGACGACCTCCTTGGCCGGTGCCACCTCGATGGTGACAGTTCCCTCGCCGTGCCGCACCGCGTTTTCCAGCAGGTTGGCCAGCACCTGGTCGACCTTGTCCGGGTCGGCCCACAGGACGGTCAGCGGTTCGCCGATCCGGATGTCGAAGCGGTCCTCGGGGATGCCGGTGGCGACCTTGCGCTCGACGTGCCGGCGCACCGCCGCGGCCAGGTCGACCACCTGCTTGCGCAGCTCCAGCCGGCCGGAGTCGATCCGGGAGATGTCCAGCAGCTCGGCGATCAGCCGGGTGACCCGGTCGGCGTCCGCGTCCACGGTCTCCAGCATCAGCCGCTTCTGCCCGTCGGTGAACCGCTCCCACTTGGCCAGCAGCGTCGCCGTGAAGCCCTTGACGCTGGTCAGCGGGGAGCGCAGCTCGTGCGCCACGGTGGCGATCAGCTCGGCGTGGCTGCGCTCGGTGCGGCGCCGGGCCTCGGTGCCGCGCAGGGCGATCACCAGGCGCTCCAGCGGCCCGCCCGGCGCGCTGCGCACGTACCGGGCGGAGACCAGCACCTCGCGCCCCCCGGGCAGCAGCAGGTTGCGCTCCGGCTGGCGGGTGCGGGTGGCCAGACCGCCGTACGGGTCGGTCAGCGGCCACCAGCGGCGGCCGTCCAGGTCCTCCAGCGGGAGGACGTCCTCCAGTCCGCTGCCGAGCGCGGCCTGCGGGAGCACGCCGGTGAGCCGGGCCGCGGCCCGGTTGAAGCAGACCACCCGGCCCAGCGCGTCGGCGACCACCAGGCCGTCCGGCAGGTCGTCCGGGTCGAGCTCGGGTCCGCTGCCGACCATGGGTTGCCTCCCCGATTACCCACCGTGCCGTTCCCCCCACCGAGGCAGACCCTAGCGCCTCCCAGGCCCGTGCAGTAGGGCTTGCCGCGTGGATCCTGACGCGCCCCCGGGTGCGTCAGGCGTTCGAGCGGCAGCCGCCGGGCGAGCGCTGGGCGCGCGCGGAGGCGTACAGGCAGACCGCCGCCGCGGTGGCCAGGTTGAGGCTCTCGGCGTGGCCGTGGATCGGGACGCGCACGACCTCGTCGGTGAGCGCGCGGGTCTCCTCCGGAAGCCCCCAGGCCTCGTTGCCGAACACCCATGCGCCGGGCGCCCCCAGGGTGCCCTCGTCGAGCTCCTGGTCCAGGTCGCGCTCCCCCGCGCCGTCCGCGGCGAGCACCCGGACGCCGGCCTCGCGCAGCCTGCCGACGGCCTCCTCGACCGGCACCCCGACCGCCACCGGCAGGTGGAACAGGCTGCCCACGGAGGCCCGGACGGCCTTCGGGTTGTAGAGGTCCACGGAGGCGTCGGTGAGCACCACGGCGTCCGCCCCGGCCGCGTCGGCGGTGCGCAGCACCGTGCCGGCGTTCCCGGGGTCGCGCACGTGGGCGAGGATCGCGACCAGCTTCGGACGGGCCTTGAGCACCTCGGCGAACGGGGTGTCGATGAAGCGGCAGAGCGCCACGATGCCCTGCGGCGTCACCGTGTCGCAGATCTCGGCGATCACCTCGTCGGTGGCGGTCAGCACCGGCAGTCCCTCGACCAGGGCGGCCTCGACGATGCCGGCGTGCCGCTCGGCGGCCTCCGGGGTCGCGTAGACCTCGACCACGGCGTGCTCGCCGCTGCCCGGCAGCCTGCCGAAGGCGATGGCCTCCCGGACGGCCTGCGGGCCCTCGGCCAGGAAGCGGCGCTCCTTGGTGCGCTGGTTGCGCTTGGCCAGCCGGCGGGCGGCCACGACGCGCGGCGAGCGCAGGGAGGTCAGCAGGGGGGTGTCGGTGCTCGGCATGGTCTCGTTCTCCGGAGGCGCTGAAGGAGGGGGAAAAGCAGGACCGGACCCGCAGGCGAGCCTGCGGGTCCGGTCAGAGCTCAACCGATCTCGGAAGATCAGGCGGCGTCGGCGGCGGCCTTCGGGGCGTTCACGTCGGCCGGCAGCGCCTTCTGGGCGACCTCGACCAGGGAGGCGAACGCACCCGGGTCGTTGACGGCCAGGTCGGCCAGCATCTTGCGGTCGATCTCGACGCTGGCGGCCTTCAGGCCCTGCACGAAGCGGTTGTAGGTGATGCCGTTGGCACGGGCCGCAGCGTTGATGCGCTGGATCCACAGCTGACGGAAGTCGCCCTTGCGCTTCTTGCGGTCGTTGAAGTTGTAGACCAGCGAGTGGGTGACCTGCTCCTTGGCCTTGCGGTACAGGCGCGAACGCTGGCCACGGTAGCCGCTGGCGCGCTCCAGGATGACCCGGCGCTTCTTGTGGGCGTTGACTGCCCGCTTGACGCGTGCCACTTGATTACTCCTTGGGTTGGACCACGGACTACTTCACGTGGTCCGTCATTCGAATGGGTCGGGAAGGATCAGCTGCCCCGCTCGCGGCTCGCGCCGGGCGGGAGGGCGATCACTTGCCGAGAAGCTTCTTGATCTTCTTGGCGTCAGCGGGGGCCAGCTCGACGGTCCCGGCCAGCTTGCGGGTCAGCGTCGAGGGCTTGTGCTCCAGGAGGTGGCGGCGGCCGGCGCGCTCGCGCAGCACCTTGCCAGAGCCACTGATCTTGAAGCGCTTGCTGGCGCCACTGTGCGTCTTCTGCTTCGGCATTTCGCCGTATCTCCTCGTCAGTCCCGTCCGCGCCCGCGCGACGTGCGCCGCGCGGGCGTGAACTGGATGGATCTGCGGTGACCGGGCGGGCCGCCCCGTCACCCTGGGGGCCGGTCTCCCGGGCCTCCTGGCCGGTGAGGGCTCAGGCGCCCTGGGAGGCGGCCGGCTGCTCGACCGGAGCGTCGGCCTCGACGGCCGGCGCCTCGGCCGGGGCGTCCTGCGCCTCGGTCGTGACGTCCTCGTCCTCGGTCACGACGTCCTCGACGTCCTCGACCTCGGTCACGACGTCCTCGTCCTCGATGTCCGCAGCGGCGTCGGAGCCGGCGGTGCGGCCCTGACGCTCGGCCTTGCGGGCGTCCGCGAGGGCGCGGGCCTCGGCCATCGCCTCGGTCTTCTTCTTGTGCGGGCCAAGGACCATGATCATGTTACGGCCGTCCTGCTTGGGCGAGGACTCCACGAAGCCCAGGTCCTGGACGTCGTCGGCGAGCCGCTGAAGCAGACGGAAGCCCAGCTCGGGGCGGGACTGCTCACGACCGCGGAACATGATCGTGATCTTGACCTTGTCGCCCTGCTTGAGGAACCGGACGACGTGACCCTTCTTGGTGTCATAGTCGTGCGGGTCGATCTTCGGCCGGAGCTTCATCTCCTTGATGACCGTGTGCGCCTGGTTCTTGCGCGCCTCACGGGCCTTCATGGCCGACTCGTACTTGAACTTGCCGTAGTCCATGAGCTTGCACACCGGCGGCCGGGCGGTCGCCGCGACCTCGACCAGGTCGAGGTCGTACTCCTGCGCGAGCTCCAGCGCCTTGGCAAGCGGCACGATGCCGACCTGCTCGCCGCTGGGACCGACGAGTCGCACCTCGGGGACGCGAATCCGGTCGTTGATGCGGGGCTCGGTGCTGATGGGGCCTCCTCGGTTGCACCTTCTGCGATGCGGCCGTCGGACGGCGGTCGCACGTAGTGGACTCGACCACTGGGCGGGGCTTCATTCGTGCTGCGCTGTCCGGTACGTACACCGCCACACGAAAAAAGCCCCGCTCGGTACAAGCGGGGCTCCACACAACCGGGGGCGACGCCCGGTGAGGGGCGCTGCGGCGACTCGGCGCCAGTGGCGCCCGTCGCGGACCGGGACCCGTCGACCCTGAGGCCGACCAGGTGGGAGACTTTCGCGGTTGCCCTCTCGGGCCTCCTCAGTGGAGCCTCCACTTGCTGGCCGAGTGCCCATACGGGATCCCGGCCGGTCAGTCTCGAAGCTTACAGCGTCGGGGGGGCGAACGCTATTCCGCCCCTCCGCGCGGCCTCCTCCCGGCGCGGGGAACGGCCGCCTCCCGGCGCGGATACGGCCGCGTCCTGGTACCGAAGGGGCCCTTGTACGCTCCATGGGTACGGACAGACCGACACGATGGAACGAGCCCACCTTGAGCAGCGAGCCCACCCAGAACCCCGGCGCGGACGACGACGCGATCGGCTTCGACGACCTCACCCGCGACATCGCCGAGGTCCCGGCCGTCGAGGTGATCACCACCGTCGCGGTGCACCTGATGAGCGCCGCCGCCGTCAAGTGCGGTCTCGCCGAGGGCGGCGACAAGGACAAGGACCTGGACGAGGCCCGCAAGCTGATCACCGCACTGGCCGGGCTGGTCACCGCCGGCGCCCCGGAGATCAGCAACTTCCACGCCGCGCCGCTGCGCGACGGGCTGCGCTCGCTCCAGCTCGCCTTCCGCGAGGCCTCGATCGTCCCGGACGCCCCGGGCGCGGGCCCGGGCGAGAAGTTCACCGGGCCGGTCTACTCCTGAGACCGCTCGCGGGAGGTCCGGCACGCGCGTGCCGGACCTCCCGCTCCGTCAACGCCTGTAGAGCGGCTCCCCCGGCAGCTCCGCGCTCGCCGGCAGCACCGCGAGGTCCAGCCCCCGGTCCAGCCGCACCCGCAGCAGCGGGTCCGCGGCCACCGCCCGCCCGACCCGCTGCGCGGCGGCCTGCAGGCCCGCCTGGTCCAGCGCCGGGTCGAACACCACCGCGAGCACCCCGTCGGAGCCCTCCGAACCCGCCAGCAGCCCGGTGACCACCTGCGGCTCCGCCGCCAGCAGCCCGCGGACCGCCTCGCGCACCTCCGGGTCCAGGGCCGGCGGCAGGAACGGCCGGTTCTCCGCCAGCGCCCGCAGCCGGGCGCCGCCCAGCCGGAACGGCACCGGCCCGGCCGGGTCGATCAGCAGCGTGTCGGCCCGCTCCGAGAAGGCGACCATCGCGGCCTGCGGGGCCGCCGTCGGCGCCGGACGGGCGTCGGCGCGCCAGCGGGCCAGCGCCTCCAGCGACGTGAAGGCCGGCAGCGCGCGGCGCCCGTCCGGGGCCTCCAGCACCGGGACGGCCATGTCGCTGGTCTTCTCGTGCCGGTGCCCGTGCGCGTCCACCTCGACCTCGCCGAGGATCGCGACGATCGGGACCATCAGCCGGGTGGGGGTCAGCGCCGCCAGCACCTCCGACTCGGCCGCGCCGTCCCGCGACCAGCGCGCGAGGGCCTCGGTGAGCGCCGGGTCGGCGGTGCCGTCGTCGTCGGAGAAGCCGGGGTTCGGGATGCTCTTGCCGACGAACGCCGGGTTGGAGAAGTCTTTGCGGTCCACCCGCCCGACCCTATGCCACCGCGCGCGAGCGGCCCCATTTCCCTGCACGTTCCCCGTACGCGGGGCCTACCCACCGGTAGCGCGGTGTGGCACCCTGCGCCCATGGTGATCCTCGACGCACCCGCGACCGCGCCCGCCCCGGTCTCCGACCGCCTCCGGTACGACCGCGTCACCGCCCACCTGGACGGGCCGGTGGCCGTCGTGGACCTCGCCGCGTTCGACGCGAACGCCGCCGACCTGGTCCGCCGGGCGGGCGGCAAGCCGATCCGGCTGGCCAGCAAGTCGATCCGCTGCCGGGCGCTGCTGGAGCGGGCGCTGGCCGTGGACGGCTTCCTCGGGGTGATGAGCTTCACCCTGGACGAGTCGCTCTGGCTGGCCCGCACCGGCGTCCGCGACATCCTGCTCGCCTACCCCTCCGCCGACCGGGCCGGCTTCGCCGAGCTGACCGCCGACCCCGGGGCCGCCCGCGAGATCACCGTGGTGCTGGACGACCCGGCCCAACTGGACCTGATCGACCGGGCCCGCGGCGGCGACGCCGAGGTGCGGGTCTGCCTGGAGCTGGACACCTCGCTGCACCTGCTCGGCGGCCGGGTCCGGGTGGGCGCCCGGCGCTCGCCGCTGCGCACCCCCGAGGACCTCGGCGCCTTCGCCGAGCTCGTCCAGCGCCGCCGGGGGTTCCGGGTGGTCGGCCTGATGGCGTACGAGGGGCACGTCGCCGGGGTGGGCGACCGGGTGCCCGGCCAGCCGGTGCGCTCCGGGCTGATCCGGCTGATGCAGGCCAAGGCCCGGACCGAGCTGGCCCAGCGGCGCGCGGCGACGGTCCGGCGACTGCGACAGGTGGCCGACCTGGAGTTCGTCAACGGCGGCGGCACCGGCAGCGTGGAGTCCACCGTGGCCGAACGCGCCGTCACCGAGGTCGCGGCCGGCTCCGGGCTGTACCAGCCGCAGCTGTTCGACAACTACCGCACGTTCCGGGGCCGCCCGGCCGCGCTCTTCGGCCAGCCCGTGGTGCGCCGCCCCGGCCTCGGCGTGGTGACCGTCCTCGGCGGCGGCTACCCGGCCTCCGGCGCGGCCGGCCCGGACCGCTCGCCGGTGCCGTACCTGCCGGCCGGGCTGCGCTACGACCCGATGGAGGGCGCCGGGGAGGTGCAGACCCCGCTGCTCGGCTCCGCGGCGGACGACCTGCTGATCGGCGACCGGGTCTGGTTCCGCCACGCCAAGGCGGGTGAGCTGTGCGAACGCTTCGCCGAGCTGCACCTGATCGAGGACGACCGGATCGTACGGACCGTGCCGACGTACCGGGGCGAGGGCAGGACGTTCCTCTGACACTTCGTCCGGTTCTGCCCTACCGTGGTGCCGACACTGAAGCTGGAACCGGGAGGGGCCGCATGGATGCCGAGCTCGTGCAGGAGATGGTGAGGTCCGGAGCGACCTCCGTGGCCGGTCTGATGGCCACGGCCGCCTGGAATCAGGCCGGTTCACGGATCGCCCGGCTGTTCGGTCGCGGCGAGCGGGACGAGGAGGCGAGCGCCGAGCTGGAGGTGATCCGCGCCGAGGTGCTGGAGGCCGGCGGCGACCAGGAGGTCCTGGCCGACCAGGCCGCGGCCCTGCGCAACCGGCTGCGCACACTGTTCCGGACGGAGCCGCAGGCGGCCGAGGAACTCTTCGAGATCCTCGCGGAGTTCGCCCCCGGGCGGTTCAACAAGGTGGGCGGGACGTACATCATCAACACCATCGACGGGAACTCGACCGTCAACAGCGACCTCGTGATCCAGGCCGGCATCATCCACGACATGCGGCACTGACCTTTCCGGAGCCTTAACGGGGCCCGATGGAACGGCTAACCACGGCCGTCCGTCGGGCCTTTGCGCTGCTCGGGGGCCTACAGTCCGTCAACAAGCACAGTACGCGCGGCTATTGCCATCTGGTCCAGACCAATCCTACGCTCTGGCCGGGGGCCGTGCGCCGGGCCGGCGGCCTCCGAACGGGCAGGCGTGCCCGCTCCTCCCCCACACGTGCCCGGAACGACGGTCAAGGAGTCCCCACCCCATGTCCATCAAGCGCAATGCCCTGTCCGTCGGCGTGATCGGCGCCGCGCTCGTCGCGGTGGCCGGAGCCACCGCCGGCACCGCCAGCGCCCACGGCACGATGACCAACCCCGTCAGCCGGGTCGCCGCCTGCTACGCCGAGGGCCCCGAGCACCCGGTGTCCCAGATCTGCAAGGACCTCGTCGCCGCGAGCGGCACCCAGCCGCTGTACGACTGGAACGAGGTCAACATCGCCAACGCCAACGGCAACCACCAGGCGCTGATCCCGGACGGCAAGCTCTGCTCGGCCAACCGCGACAAGTACGCGGCGCTGGACTGGCCGCGCACCGACTGGCCGGCCACCGCGGTGAAGGCCGGATCCTTCACCTTCCAGTTCCGCACCACCGCGCCGCACGTCGGCACCCAGACCGTCTACATCACCAAGGCGGGCTACGACCCGACCAAGCCGCTGAAGTGGTCGGACCTCGACCCGGCCCCGGTGGCCAAGGTGCAGGTCGACCGCAACGCGGTCAACGGGTTCTACACCTACTCCGGCACCCTGCCGCAGCGCACCGGCCGCCAGGTCCTCTACACGGTGTGGCAGCGCAGCGACAGCCCGGAGGCCTTCTACTCCTGCTCCGACGTCGACTTCGGCGCCTCCACCACGGCCGTGTCGGCGCTCGCCGCCCAGGC
The DNA here is from genome assembly GCF_043198905.1 of Kitasatospora sp. NPDC048715. Taxonomy (NCBI): domain Bacteria; kingdom Bacillati; phylum Actinomycetota; class Actinomycetes; order Kitasatosporales; family Streptomycetaceae; genus Kitasatospora; species Kitasatospora sp. NPDC048715. Next base: position 446,045 of record NZ_JBICVH010000003.1, read on the forward strand.
CCCGGCCGCTCCCAGCGACGCCCAGATCGCGGCCGACGCGTCCAAGTCCACGGTCGCCCACCACGGCCACGGCGGGGACCCGAACTCCCCGGCCGGCCAGGTGATCCCGACCGCCTCCGCGGCCGTGGGCGGCACCTCGGCCACCGGTCCGCTGCTGCTCGCGGGCGCTGCCGCGATCGGTGTCGGCTGGGCCGGCATGGTGCTCCGGCGCCGTCGCGTCGAGGCTGTTCGACGCGACTCCTGACGCCGGGCACGGGAGCCGGGCCGGCACACCCCCGTCCGGCCCGGCTCCCGTGGCACCACCCGTACGACGACGAACGGCGGCCCACCCGGAGGGTTCCCTCCCGGGTGGGCCGCCGCCGTGTGAGGAGCGCGGTGCTCAGGTGGTGGTGCCCCCGGCGCCGCCGTCCGCACCGGACCCGCCGGAGCCGGAGCCCGAGCCGGTCCCGGGCAGCCCGGGGATGCTCGGCAGCTTGCCCTTGTAGGCGGAGATGCCCTGGACGACGGTGTCCATCACCGCGACGTCGGGCGACTTGTCGGCGATGTCGAAGCCGAAGTGCACCGAGACCAGCGACTTCCCGTCGGCGGACGGGAAGACCACGGTCTGCACGTAGCCGTTGTTGCCCTTGGGCGCGTCCACCTTCCAGCGGACCAGGTAGCCGTCCTGGCCGTTGACCTTCACGGCCTCGGACTTGAGCTCCTGGTGCCCGGTGACGTCGCCGTACGCGGCCTTGGCGGCCGTCGCGATGTCGGCCTTGGCCGCCGCCTGGGCGTCGGTGCCGCCGCCGTCGATCCGGCCGGTGTTCACGCCGCCGAGGGAGCAGCTGCCCTTGCCGTCCGCGCAGGTGTACGAGCCGACGCTGAGCGAGGCGTAGCCGTCCGTGGTGGTGCCGGCCTCCCAGCCGTCCGGGACCGGCAGGGTGAGCCGGTTGACCACGTCGATCGCCTTGTCGGCGTTCGGGCTGGTCCGGCCGCCGCCGTTTCCGCCCTTGCCGCCGTTTCCGCCCTTGCCGTTCCCGCTCCCGCCGTTGCCGCCGTTGCCGGGGTCCCCGAAGTCCGGGGCGCCGCCCCACGGGCCGTAGCCGCCCTGCGGGGCCGGGCGGGCGTTGCGCGGGGCGCGGTCCTGGTGGCCGTCCGTCGCGAGGTAGGTGACCCCGGCGCCGACGCCCAGGCCGAGCAGGGCGGCGACGGTGGTCGCCAGCACCAGCTTGGAGGGCCTGCGCCGGGCCTTGCGCGGCGGCCCGCCGGGCGTGCCGTAGGCGGCGCCGAAGGGCGGCGGCTCCGGGTAGCGGACGGTCGGGCCGCTCTCCAGCACCTCGCCCTCCAGCACCGTGGGCTGCTCGGCCGCTCCCGGCGCGGGGATGTCCGAGGCGGGGGCGTCCGAGGGTGCGGGCCGGGTGTCGGCCGTCCAGCCCTTGCCGTCCCACCACCGCTGCGGCCTCGGGTCGCTCGTGGTGTCCTTGGGATCCGGGTACCACCCGGCGGGAATCTGCTCGCTCACAGAAGAGAATCTAAAGGCAGCCGGATAAACGCGAAATCAGCGCAGCCGGGAATTCCCGCCGTTTTCGATGAGATTCCGGTGAGAACCCCGTCCGGCGCGGCCCGGCGCGGCCGGGATTCCCACCGGCGGCGGCTACAGCGGGGTGACGTACGCCCCGGAGATGCCGCCGTCCACCAGGAACTCGCTCGCCGTGATGAAGGAGGAGTCGTCGCTGGCCAGGAAGGCCACCGCGGCGGCGATCTCCTCGGCCCGGGCGAACCGGCCGAGCGGGATGTGCACCAGCCGGCGGGCGGCCCGCTCCGGGTCCGCGGCGAACAGCTCGCGCAGCAGCGGGGTGTCCACCGGTCCGGGCGAGAGCGCGTTGACCCGGATGCCCTCCCGGGCGAACTGCACGCCCAGCTCGCGGGACATCGCCAGCACCCCGCCCTTGGAGGCGGTGTAGGAGATCTGCGAGGTGGCCGCGCCCATCCGGGCCACGAAGCTGGCGGTGTTGATGATCGAGCCGCGGCCGTGCCGGCGCATGTACGGCAGCGCGGCCTTGCAGCACAGGTAGACCGAGGTCAGGTTGACCTCCTGGACCCTGCGCCAGGCGTCCAGGCCGGTGGTCAGGATCGAGTCGTCCTCGGGCGGCGAGATGCCCGCGTTGTTGAACGCGACGTCCACGCTGCCGCAGGTCTCGTACGCCTCGTCGAACAGCGCCTCCACCATGTACGGGTCGGTGACGTCGGTGTGCACGAACAGCCCGCCGACCTCCTTGGCGGCGGCCCGCCCGGTCTCCTCGTCGAGGTCGGCGCAGACCACCTTCGCCCCCTCCGAGGCGAGCCGGCGGGCGGCGGCCAGGCCGATCCCGCTGCCCGCGCCGGTGACCACGGCGGTGCGGCCGACCAGCCGGCGGCAGACGGCCTCGTCCCGCGCGGCGTGCTTCTCGCTCATCGGGCTGTCACTCCTCGCTGTGGATGAAGACGTTCTTGGTCTCGGTGAAGTGGCGCAGCGCGTCCGGGCCCAGCTCGCGGCCCACCCCGGACTCGCCGTAGCCGCCGAAGGGCGTCCAGTAGCGCACCGAGGAGTGCGAGTTGACCGACAGGTTGCCCGCCCGTACGCCGCGGGCCAGGCGCAGCGCCCGGCCGACGTCCCGGGTCCAGATCGAGCCGGCCAGGCCGTAGCGGGTGGCGTTGGCCAGGCGCAGCGCGTCGGCCTCGTCGGTGAACGGCAGGACGGCGGCGACCGGGCCGAAGATCTCCTCGGTGACGGCCGGGACCTGCGGGTCCTCGGGGCCGACGACCGTCGGCGGGTACCAGTAGCCGGGCCCGTCCGGGACCTTGCCGCGGGCCAGCACCGGCAGGTCGGGGGTGAGGTAGGAGGCCACCCGGCGGACCTGGGCGGCCGAGATCAGCGGGCCGAGCTCCGTCTGCGGGTCGGTCGGGTCGCCGGTGCGCAGGCTCTCGACGGCGGGCAGCAGCAGGGCGAGGAAGTCCTCGTACACCTCGCGCTGGACCAGGATCCGGCTGCGGGCGCAGCAGTCCTGGCCGCTGTTGTCGGCGAAGGACATCGGGTCGGCGGCGCGGGCCAGGTCGGCGTCGGCGAAGACGATGCTGGGGCTCTTGCCGCCGAGTTCCAGGGTGACCCGCTTGGCGCGGGCGGCGCAGCGGGCGGCGACCTCCTTGCCGACGACGGTCGAGCCGGTGAAGACGATCTTGCGGACGGCCGGGTGGTCCACCAGGGCCCGGCCGGTGGTGGTGCCCGCGCCGGGGACGACCTGGAACAGGCCCTCGGGCAGGCCCGCCGCGAGGCCGAGTTCGGCCAGCCGCAGCGCGGTCAGCGGGGTGGCCTCGGCGGGCTTGAGCAGGACGGCGTTGCCGGCCGCGAGGGCGGGGGCGAAGCCCCAGGCGGCGATCGGCATCGGGAAGTTCCACGGTGCGATCACCCCGACCACGCCGACCGGCTCGTGGAAGGTCACGTCCAGGCCGCCGGCCACCGGGATCTGCCGGCCGGCCAGCCGCTCCACTCCCCCGGCCGCGTACTCCAGCAGGTCCCGGACGTTGCCGGCCTCCCAGTGGGCGTTGGCCGGCAGGTGGCCGGCCTCCGCCACCTCCAGGGCGGCCAGCTCGGGGACGTGCGCCTCGACCTGGTCGGCGAACCGGCGCAGCAGCCGGGCGCGTTCGCCGGGGGCGAGCGCCGCCCAGCCGGTCTGGACCCTCGCCGCCCGCCGGACGGCCGCGTCCAGCCGTTCGGGGGCGGTGTCGGGGACGGTGGCGAGCACCTCGCCGGTGGCGGGATTGCGGACGGTGCTTCTCCCGGCGCTCGCGTCGGGCTCGGTCATGCGTCACATCCGTTCGAAGGATCGGTAGCGCTCCCAGTCGGTGACCGCCCCGTCGTAGGCGGCCTGCTCGACCCGGGCCATGTTCAGGTAGTGCTCGACCACGTCGTCGCCGAAGGCCTCGCGGGCCAGTGCGCTGTCCGCCCACAGCTCGGCCGCCTCGCGCAGCGATCCGGGCACCCGGACGTACTCCTCGACCGCGTAGGCGTTGCCGAGGCAGGGCGCGGGCAGGTCCAGCTTGCGCTGCAGCCCGTGCAGGCCGGCCGCGATCATCCCGGCCACCGCGAGGTACGGGTTGACGTCGCCGCCGGGCACCCGGTTCTCCATCCGCAGGCCGGGGCCGTGGCCGACCACCCGGTAGGCGCAGGTGCGGTTGTCCCGGCCCCAGGCGACGGCGGTCGGGGCGAAGGAGCCGGGGCGGTAGCGCTTGTAGGAGTTGATGTTCGGCGCGTACAGCAGGCTGAACTCGCGCAGCGCGACCAGCTGGCCGGCCAGGAAGTACCGCATGGTGTCCGTCATCCGGCCGTCCCGGTCGGCGAAGGCGGGGGCGCCGACGGCGTCGCGCAGCGAGAGGTGGATGTGGCAGCTGTTGCCCTCGCGCTCGTCGTACTTGGCCATGAACGTGAGCGCGCAGCCGAGCTGGGCGGCGATCTCCTTCGCGCCGGTCTTGTAGACGCTGTGCTGGTCGCAGGTGGTGAGGGCGTCGGTGTAGCGGAAGGCGATCTCGTGCTGGCCGAGGTTGCACTCGCCCTTGGCGGACTCCACCACCAGGCCGGCGCCGGCCATCTCGGTGCGGATCCGGGACAGCAGCGGCTCGACCCGGGCGGTGCCCAGCATCGAGTAGTCCACGTTGTAGAGGTTCGCCGGGGTCAGGCCGCGGTAGCCGCCCAGCCAGGCCTGTTCGTAGGTGTCGCGGAAGACCAGGAACTCCAGTTCGGTGCCGATGTCGGCGGCCAGGCCGTGCTCGGCGAGCCGGGCGATCTGGCGGCGCAGCAGCTGGCGCGGGGCGGCGTCCACCGGGTGGCCGCCGTGCCGGGCGAGGTCGGCGGTGACCTGGGCGGTGCCGGGCTGCCAGGGGGTCAGCCGCAGGGTGCCGAGGTCGGGGCGCATCGCGAAGTCGCCGTAGCCGGTGGCCCAGGAGGAGAAGGCGTAGCCGTCCACGGTGTTCAGGTCGACGTCGACGGCCAGCAGGTAGTCGCAGGCCTCGGCGCCGTGCTCGGCGACCTCGTCGAGGAAGAACCGGGCGGCGAAGCGCTTGCCCTGGAGGCGGCCCTGCATGTCGGTGAAGGCGAGCGCGACGGTGTGCACCTCGCCGGAGTCCACCAGGGTCCGCAGCCCGTCCAGGGTCAGCGGCGGCCGGGCCGGCGAGCCGGCGGCGGCCTGTTCGGGCAGTTCGGACATGCCGAACCCTCCTCCTCGATCACTCTTCGAGATCAAGCGGTCACAGCGAACCGTACGGCCTGCGACTCGCGGGGCGGAAGAGGGCGGGTGGGTGTCGGGTGCCCGTGGCGCGCCGACGCGCGTGGCTGACGGTGGATCAGGTGCTCCGGGGGGAGAATGCGCGCCATGGATCGCAGGCCTTTGATCGGCGTCAGCACCTACCTGGTGGACGCGAGTTGGAGCGATTGGCGGGGCCGCCGGGTGGCCCTGCTGCCCGAGCGGTACACCGCGCAGGTCCGGGACTCGGGCGGGATCGCGGTCCTGCTGCCGCCGGACGTCCCGGAGCGCGCCCCGGAGGTGCTGGCCCGGCTGGACGGCCTGGTGATCGCGGGCGGGCCGGACATCGACCCGGCGTACTACGGGCAGCCGGCCCATCCGGCGACCGAGGTCGAGTCGCCGGAGCGGGACGCCTGGGAGGTCGCGCTGCTGCGATCGGCGCTGGCGGCGGGGATGCCGCTGCTGGCGGTCTGCCGGGGCATGCAGATCCTGAACGTGGTGTGCGGCGGGACGCTGGTGCAGCACCTGCCGGACGTGGTGCCGGTGGACGTGCACGGCGGCTCGCCCGGGCTCTACGGCTCGCACCCGGTGCGGCCGGTGCCGGGGACGCTGCTGGGCGGGCTGCTGCCGGAGAGCGAGCTGGAGGTGCCGACCTTCCACCACCAGGCCGTCGACCGGCTGGGGGCCGGCCTGCGGGTGAGCGCCCACGCGCCGGACGGGACGGTGGAGGCGGTGGAGGGTCCGGGGTTCGCGCTCGGGGTCCAGTGGCATCCGGAGCAGGGGGAGGACCTGCGGCTGATGCGGGCCCTGGTCCGGGCGGCCACCGCGGCGGCCCTCGACCCGCTGGCGCTGGGGTAGCGCAACTGGGCATGAGGGAACGGGAGTTCGGCCCGCCGGGCGGCTGCGGAGTGCGCCGGGTCCGGCCGCCCGGACGGGAACGACAACGGTCACCAGTACAACCTTTGGATCTTTGTCGATTCTGCGGTTCACTTCGGTTGCGGGGCGGTCGCGCCGCGCCCCCTTTCCCACCCGTGCGCCCAGAGAGGACCTCCATGGCCGGGCACGAGCATTCGCACGATGATCATGCGCATGACCAGAAGCACTCGCACGGCTCCGGCGGACACTCCCACGGCCCCGGAGGGCACGGGCACGGCGGCCACTCGCACGGCGTAGCCGCCGACGCGGACCGCCGCTGGCTGCTCAGCGCCCTCGCCCTGATCGTCGTCTTCATGGCCGGCGAGGTCGTGGTCGGCTTCGCCGCCCAGTCCCTGGCCCTGATCTCGGACGCGGCCCACATGCTCACCGACGCCGCCTCGATCGTGCTCGCGCTGATCGCCATGCGGCTCGCCGCCCGCCCGGCCCGCGGCGGCTACACCTACGGCCTCAAGCGCGCCGAGATCCTCTCCGCGCAGGCCAACGGGGTCACCCTGCTGGTGCTGTCGGCCTGGCTGGGCTACGAGGCGATCACCCGACTGCTCGAACCGCCGGAGGTCACCGGCTCACTGGTGCTGGTCACCGCACTGGTCGGGATCGTGGTCAACCTCGCCGCCACCTGGTGCATGTCCAAGGCCAACCGCAGCTCGCTGAACGTCGAGGGCGCCTTCCAGCACGTACTGACCGACCTCTACGCCTTCATCGCCACCGCCGTCGCCGGTGCGATCGTACTGACCACCGGCTTCGCCCGGGCCGACGCGATCGCCTCGCTGATCGTCGTCGCGCTGATGCTCAAGGCCGGCATCGCGCTGGTCCGGGACTCCGGGCGGATCTTCCTGGAGGCCGCCCCGGCGGGGATCGACCCGGACGCGGTGGCCGACCGGATGGTCACCGAGCCGCTGGTCGAGGAGATCCACGACCTGCACATCTGGGAGATCACCTCCGGTCAGCCGGCCCTGTCCGCGCACATCCTGGTCACCCCCGGCGGCGACTGCCACGCGGTGCGGCGCTCCCTGCAGCGCCGGCTCTCGGAGGAGTACGGCATCACCCACTCCACCCTCCAGGTCGACCACGTCGGCGAGGACGAGGCGGGCGCGCTGCTGCAGATCACCGCCCCGGCCGACTCCACCGTCGAGCACTGCGCCGACGCCCACGGCCCGGTCCACCGCGCCGGACCGCACGAGCACTGACAACACCCGTCCGTCACCGCGGTGCGGCATGATGCTGAGTCGTGACCGCACCGCGACTGATGCTGCTCGACTCCGCCAGCCTGTACTTCCGGGCCTACTTCGGCGTACCGGACACCCTGCGCTCGCCGCAGGGTGAGCCGGTCAACGCCGTCCGTGGGCTGCTGGACTTCATCACCAGACTGGTCCACGACCACCGGCCCGAGCAGTTGGTGGCCTGCATGGACGCCGACTGGCGCCCCCAGTGGCGGGTGGACCTCATCCCCTCCTACAAGACCCACCGGGTCGCCGAGGCGGCCGAGGACGGCGAGGAGGAGGTGCCCGACACGCTGGCCCCGCAGGTCCCGGTGATCGAGCAGGTGCTGGACGCGCTCGGCATCGCCCGGGTCGGCTCCCCCGACTACGAGGCGGACGACGTGATCGGTACGCTCACCGCCCGCGCCACCGGGCCGGTGCAGATCGTCACCGGCGACCGCGACCTCTTCCAGCTGGTGGACGACGCCCGCGGGATCACGGTGCTCTACCCGGTCAAGGGCATGGGCAACCTCCAGGTCACCGACGACGCGCTGCTGCTGGAGAAGTACGGCGTGCGCGGCGCCCAGTACGCCGACATGGCCGCCCTGCGCGGCGACCCGTCGGACGGCCTGCCCGGCGTCAAGGGCATCGGCGAGAAGACCGCCGCCCAGCTGATCAACGAGTACGGCGACCTCGCGGCCATCCGCACCGCCGCCCTCGACCTCGGCTCCAGGCTCACCCCGGCCCGCCGCCGCAACATCGTCGAGGGCGCCGGCTACCTGGACGTCGCCCCCAAGGTCGTCCGCGTCGCCGACGACGCCCCGCTGCCGGACTTCGACCCGGCCCTCCCCCGCGAGCCGCTCTATCCGATGACCCTGGAGGAGCTCTCCGCCCGCTGGGGCCTCGGCACCTCCCTGGACCGCCTGCTGGAGGCCCTCGCCACCCGCTGAGCCCGAATCCTCCCAGGGGCCCGCACGTTCGACGCGAACGTGCGGGCCCTCGGCGTTCCCGGGGCCTGCCGTCCCCAAGTGCCCTTGACCGCAGCACACTTTGCGATGAAAAGTTCATGGCACAGCAAAGCAATCGTGCGCGACAAGGGGTGGATCATGACGACAGAGCACCGGGCCGGCCCGGCCGGACTCCTCGCCGAGACGGAAGGGCTCCGGGTCCGGGCCCGGACCCGGCTGCGCGGCTCGGGGGTGCCGCTGCTCGGGTTCGGCCTGCTGGCCCTGGCCGCCGTGCCGATCTCCGGCCAGGCCTACAACTTCGGCGCCAACGGGCGGTCCGTCACGTCCTATCCGCTCTTCGCGTACTCCGAGCTCATCGGCCTCTGCGTCCCGCACGCACCGGACGCCCCGTGCCTCGCCGGCGAGTTCGACGGAGCCGTCCTCCGCTTCCTGGCCTGGGGCGTCTGGTACGCGCTGCCCCCGCTCGCCTGGCTGGTGCTGTCCCGCTGGTACCGGCGGCGCGGCGAGGCCCGCGGGATCGTCCCGCGCCGCGTCGGCTGGCTCGCCACCACGGTCGGCGCCGGCGTCCTGGTCGCCGCCGTGCTGGTCGCCCTGCTGTCCGTCCGCCGGGTGCCGTTCGTGCTCGACATGCTCGCGAACACCTACGCCTCACCCTGGTACGCGGTCGGAGCCGGCCTGATCGTCCTCGGGCTGACCGAGCGCAGTCCCCTGGTGGCCTCCGCCGGACTCGTCCACACGGCGCTGCTCACCGCCTACCTCGCGGCCCCCTGGGAGAGCGGCTGGCTGCCGTGGCTCGACCGGGGCGACGGCGGCTGGGCCGACGGCCCGCAGCCGAAGGCCCTGCTGCTGGCGGCGGTCCTGCTGGCCGCCGGGCTGGCGCAGTGGACGGCGGCCCGCCGCGCACCGGGAGCATCCCGTACGGTCACCTCTTGACTTCCTCCCCCTAAAGGAGGGGCTTCCCCTCAGCCTCGCGGCTGAGCCGCTGCGCGTGAGCGCGGCGGTGGGACGACTTCCTGCTTCACCGACGACCGCCCGCCCGGAGTGCTCCGTTGAGGTCTTACACCGTCTCCACAGGCTGCTGCCGCCAGCCCGGCGGCCAGGATGTTCTCAGCTGCGTTCACGTCCCGGTCGTGGGTCGTCCCGCAGCCGCACGTCCACTCGCGGACGTTCAGCGGCATCCTGCCCTGCAGGGTGCCGCAGGCCGAGCACAGCCTGGAGCTGGGGAACCACCGGTCGACGGCGATCAGCTCGCGGCCGTACCACTGGGCCTTGTACTCCAGCATGGACCGCAGCTCGGTCCACGAAGCGTCGCTTATGGAGCGGGCGAGCTTGCGGTTCTTGAGCATGTTGCGGACCGTCAGGTCCTCGATCACGACCGTTTGGTTCTCACGGACGAGTCGGGTGGTGAGCTTGTGCAGGAAATCGCGGCGCCGGTCGGCGATCCGCGCGTGGACACGCGCGACCTTCTTGCGGGCCTTCTCGCGGTTGGCCGAGCCCTTGGCCTTGCGGGACAGTTCCCGTTGAGCCTTGGCCAGGCGCCGGCCGTCACGGCGTTCGTGTTTCGGGTTGGTGATCTTCTCCCCCGTGGAGAGCGTCACGAGGCTGGTGATCCCGGCGTCGATCCCGACCGCGGCATTCACCGGGGCCGGCATCGTCGGCCGGTCGTCGCACAGCATCGAGACGAACCAGCGTCCCGCGCTGTCCTGCGACACGGTCACCGTGGACGGGAGCGCACCCTCCGGGAGCGGCCTCGACCACACGATGTCCAGCGGCTCGGCCATCTTCGCCAAGGTCAGCACGCCGTCTCGGTAGCGGAACGCGGAGCTGGTGTACTCGGCAGACCTGCGGGACTTCTTCCGGGACTTGAACGTCGGGTACTTCGCCCGCTTGAGCCAGAAGTTGGCGAACGCCCCTTGCAGGTGCCGCAGAGCCTGCTGCAACGGAACGGACGAAACCTCGGACAGATAGGACAGTTCCTCGGTCTTCTTCCACGCCGTCAGCATCGCGGAGGTGGCGTTGTAGTTGATCCGCTCCTGGCGCAGCGTCCACGCCTCGGTCCGGGCCTGCAACGCCATGTTGTAGACCTTGCGCACGCATCCGAACGTACGCGACAGCTCGGCCGCCTGCGCACCGGTCGGGTAGAAGCGGTACTTGAACGCCCGCTTCACATGGTTCGCGGTCACACTCACAACCTAGCGCGATCACTTGTAACGATCGAATCTCCCGGTCAGAGCGCTACGGTCCGCCCAACGGCGAAACGCGGCCCGTTGCCCTGCTCCGCAGGAGATCCATTTCCTCCCCCGGCTGAAGCCGGGGGTATCCATGGAGGTCTCCGATGAGCGTTGCGGACGAAGCCGAGGAGCAGCACCCGACCCTGGCCCTGGACGACACCGTCCACCAGCGGGTCCGGCTGGGCATCCTGACCATCGCCCGCGAGGCCGACCGGGTCGAGTTCGGCTTCCTCAAGGAGCAGTTGGGCGCCACCGACGGCAACCTGTCCCGCCACCTCAAGGTCCTGGAGGAGTCCGGCCTCGTCGCCGTCGCCAAGGGCTACGTCGGCCGCCGCCCCCGCACCTGGGTCTCCCTCACCCCCCACGGCGCCGAAGCCCTGGACCGCGAACTGCGCGCCCTGCGCGAACTCGTCCGCCGCCTCGACGCCGCCGGGCCCCGACACCCCCGGACGTAGGAAGGCCGCCGGGCCGACCTCCCACGGGCCGTCCCTCCATCGGACGCCGCACCGAACCTTCCCGCCGCGGCAGCAGGGCGCTAGGCTGCGGCCTTCCGAGCCGGCACCCGACGAGCCGTGCCCGGTCGGTGCTTCGGGCCGCCCCTCACCCGGATCCCGCCGACCGCGGTGTGCCCCGTCCTCCTGTGTGCCGGGGAACTCTGAAAGGGATCTGATGGAGGGGCGAATGGAGTCGCATCTCGCACGCGCCGTGCGGACGGGCAGACGCCGGGCCGAGGACTTCTCCCACGGCTACCGGCGGGTGGCCCCCGGAGTCCTGCGGGTCAGCGTCGGGGCGGTGTACCTCTGGTTCGGGGTGCTCAAGTTCATCCCCGGGGCCAGCCCCGCCGAGGACCTCGCCACCCGCTGCATGAGCCTGCTGACCTTCGACCTGGTGCCGCCCGGCGTCTCCCGGCCGCTGCTGGCCCTCATGGAGGTCGCCATCGGGGCCGGACTGGTCACCGGGCTGCTGCTCCCCGTCGCCCTGGCGGTGTTCTTCGTGCACATGGCCGGGGTGTTCGCGACGCTCGTCCTGCTGCCGGACGACGTGTGGGTGCACGGCGTCCCGCCCGTCCCGACGCTGGAGGGGCAGTACATCCTCAAGAACATCGTGCTGATCGCGGCCTGCCTGACCGTCGCCACCCGACGGGAGGACCGGCCCGACCCGGCCCCGCGCGACGGCCACCTCACCGGCACCGGCCCCCGGGCCGAACACCGGACGATGACGGGCTGACCGCGCCACCGGGCCGCGGCCTCGCCCGGATCGAGCGGGGCCGCGAAGGCCCCGACGCCAGAGCCCGCCGCCCGGGCGGCGGCTCCGCGCCTTCTGTTGCGCAGGAAGTCGGCCGGGCCGACTTCCTGCGCAACGCCGTGGAAGCCCCGGCGGCGAGGCGAAGCCGCATGGGGTGGGAGCGGGAAAGCGAAGGGGCCCGCGCGCTCGGGTGAGCGGGCGGGCCCCTTCGGGTGTCCGGCTAGCCCACGGAGGAGTAGGCGATGATGCCGCGGCGGAGGCCGTCGACGGCCTTGCGGGCGGTCCGGCGGAGTTCGACGTCCTCGCCGGCGGCGTCCTGGATCTGGCCGAGGACGTCGATCAGCTGCTTGGTCCAGCGGACGAAGTCGCCGGCCGGCATGTCGGCGTCGCGCAGGACCTGGTCGAGGTTGTGGCCGAGCGCCCAGCGGTAGGCGACCCAGGCGAAGCCGAGGTCGGGCTCGCGCTGGCCGACGCCCTCCGCGGTGTTGATCCGGTGCTGCTCCTCCAGGGCGTCCAGGTGGCCCCAGATCCGGACCATCTTGCCGAGCGCCTCCTTGGCCGCGCCCTCCGGCACCCGGGGGGCGCCGGCGTCGTCGGACTGGCGGGCCTCGTACACCAGCGCCGAGGCGCAGGCGGCGAGTTCGGCGGCGGCCAGGCCGCTCCAGACGCCCTCGCGGATGCATTCGGAGGCGAGCAGGTCGAGCTCGCCGTACAGCCGGCCGAGCCGCTTGCCGTCGTCGGTGACGGTGTCGCCGCTGAGGTAGCCGAGGTCGGTGAGCAGTCCGCAGACCCGGTCGAAGGTGCGGGCGATGGTGTGGGTGCGCGAGCGCATCCGGCGTTCCAGCAGCTCGGTGTCGCGGTGCAGCCGGTGGTAGCGCTCGGCCCAGCGGGCGTGGTCCTCGCGGTCGGAGCAGCCGTGGCAGGGGTGCTGGCGCAGTTCGGTGCGCAGCCGGGTGATCTCCGGGTCGTCGGCGGCGGCCGCGCGGCCGCGCCGGAACCGCTCGGGCTCCAGGTGACCGGCCTTGGTGCGCAGGGCCGAGGCGAGGTCGCGCCGGGACTGCGGGCTGCGCGGGTTGAAGGACTTGGGGATGCGCAGCCGCTCGACCGCGACGACCGGGTGCGGGAAGTCGATCATGGCGAGCCGCTTGACCTGCCGCTCGGCGGTGAGCACCACCGGGCGGGGGCCGTCCTGGTAGTCGGGGTGGCGCGGGCCTCCCCGGCCGGAGCGGTTGACCGGCGGCAGGCCCGGGTCGAGGACCAGGGCGAGGCCGGCGAACTTGCCGGTGGGCACGTGGATGACGTCGCCCGGCTTGAGCTGCTCGATGGACTCGACGGCGGCCGCGCGGCGCTGGCTGCTGCCCTCGCGGGCCATCTCGTTCTCGCGGTCCTTGAGCTTGCGGCGCAGCTCCATGTACGCGTCGAAGTCGCCGAGGTGGCAGGTCATCGACTCGCGGTAGCCCTCCAGCCCCTCCTCGTTGCGCTGCACCTGACGGGCGATGCCGACCACCGAGCGGTCCGCCTGGAACTGGGCGAAGGAGGTTTCCAGCAGCTCGCGCGAGCGGTGCCGGCCGAACTGGGAGACCAGGTTGACGGCCATGTTGTAGGAGGGCCGGAACGAGGACTTCAGCGGGTAGGTGCGGGTGCCGGCCAGGCCGGCCAGCGCCTCGGGGTCGAGGCCGCGCTGCCAGAGGACCACGGCGTGGCCCTCGATGTCGATGCCGCGCCGCCCGGCCCGGCCGGTGAGCTGGGTGTACTCGCCGGGGGTGATGTCGGCGTGGGTCTCGCCGTTCCACTTGACGAGCTTCTCCATGACCACCGAGCGGGCGGGCATGTTGATGCCGAGCGCCAGGGTCTCGGTCGCGAAGACGGCCTTGACCAGGCCCTTCACGAAGAGCTCCTCGACGACCTCCTTGAACCGGGGCAGCATCCCGGCGTGGTGGGCGGCGATGCCGCGCTCCAGCCCGTCCAGCCACTCGAAGTAGCCGAGGACGTGCAGGTCCTCGTCGGGGATGTCGGCGCAGCGCTCCTCGACGATCGCCCGGACCCGGGCGCGGTCCGCGTCCTTGTTGAGCCGCAGGCCGGAGCTGAGGCACTGCTGGACGGCGGCCTCGCAGCCGGCCCGGCTGAAGATGAAGGTGATCGCGGGCAGCAGGCCCTCGGCGTCGAGCCGGTCGATGACGTCCACGCGGCTCGGCGTCCAGACCCGGCCGGGCCGGCCGTTGGGCATCGAGCGGCCCCGGCCGCGGCCGAAGCGGTCGCGCGGGTTGCGGTCGAGCTCGGAGCGGGCGAGCCGGACCAGCTCGGGGTTGACGGCCTTGCCGGGGTTCTTCAGGTTGTGCTTGGGGCGGCCGTCGCGGTCGGGGTCGGCGAACAGGTCGTACATCCGGTTGCCGGCCATCACGTGCTGCCACAGCGGCACGGGGCGGGTCTCGGAGACGATCACCTTGGTACCGCCGCGCACGGTGTCCAGCCAGTCGCCGAACTCCTCGGCGTTGGAGACGGTCGCGGAGAGCGAGACGAGGGTGACCGACTCGGGGAGGTGGATGATGACCTCCTCCCAGACGGCGCCGCGGAGGCGGTCGGCGAGGTAGTGCACCTCGTCCATCACGACGTAGCCGAGGCCGTCGAGGGTGCTGGAGCCCGCGTAGAGCATGTTGCGCAGCACCTCGGTGGTCATCACCACCACGGGTGCGTCGCCGTTGACGGTGTTGTCGCCGGTGAGCAGGCCGACCTTGGCGGCGCCGTAGCGCTTGACCAGGTCCCCGTACTTCTGGTTGGAGAGCGCCTTGATCGGCGTGGTGTAGAAGCACTTGCGGCCCGCGGCCAGGGCCAGGTGCACGGCGAACTCGCCGACGATGGTCTTCCCGGAGCCGGTGGGGGCGGCGACCAGGACGCCGGATCCGGCCTCCAGCGTCTCGCAGGCCTCCAGCTGGAAGTCGTCCAGCGGGAAGTCGTACAGCTGCTGGAAGCCGTACAGGGCGGTGGCCTGCTCCTTCGCCCGGCGACGGCTGGCCGCGTACGCCTCGGCGGGGCTGAGCTCCTGGTCGTCCTGGGGCTCTGGATCGGGGGTGTTCATCGCCGTCCGGGTGTGGTTGGTGTGATCTCGCATCTCAGCGAGAGGTTACCCGGGAGGAGGGACATCGATAGCACCGTTTTTCCGTGACCTGGACGACCGGGACCACCGGGGCCACCGGCGCCGGCCGACGGCCCGGCCCCGGCCCCGGGGCTCAGCCCTTCAGCAGTTCCACCAGCCCGTCCGCCAGCCGCTCGTACTCCTCCGGCCGGTTGTACAGCTGCGCGCTGACCCGCAGCACCCCGCCGCCGGCCCACGGGCGGACGGCGATCCGGGTGCCGAGCCGGTGCCACACCTCGGCCATCAGCGCCTTCACCTGCGGCTCGGTCTCGCCGAACCCGTCCGGCAGCCGGACGGTGCTCATCCAGACCCCGGGGGTCGCGGGCAGCGGCGCCAGGCCGGCCCGCTCGGCCAGCACCCGGCGGCCGTACGCGGCGAGGGCGGTGTTGTGGGCGGCCACCTCCGCGTGGCCGAGGTCGCGCAGCAGCTCGAAGCCTGCCGGGGCGGCCAGCCAGGGGGTGTAGTCGCAGGTGCCGCGCCACTCCACGTTGCCCGGGAAGCCCTTGTCGTGTTCCCAGGACAGTGCCAGCGGGCGCACCCGGGCGGTCCACTCGGGGCGGACGGCGAGCACGCCGGTGGCGCGCGGGGCGAAGGCCCACTTGTGCAGGTTGCCGAACCAGAAGTCGGCGTTCGGATCGATCGGGGCGGGCAGCATGCCGGGGGCGTGGGCGCCGTCCACCACGGTGGTCACGCCGCGGGCGCGCAGGTCGGCGAGCAGGGCCGGGCCGGCCACCAGGCGGGCGGTGGGCGAGGTCAGCTGGTCCAGGATCGCGACGGTGGTGCGTCCGTCCACGGCGGCGAGCACCGCCTCCCGGACGGCCTGCTCGTCCGGGGCGTCCAGCGGCACCTCGACGACCACCACGTCGGCGCCGGTCTCGGCGGCCCTGCGGACCGCGGCCCGGGTCACCGCGCCGTAGCCGTGGTCGGTGACCAGGATCCGGTCGCCGGGGGCGAACGGGATGCTGTCCAGGGCGATCGCGACGGCCTCGGTGACGTTGGCGACCAGCGCGAGCCGGTCCGGGTCGGTGTCCAGCTCGGCGGCGAGAAGGGCGCGGGCGGCGGCGATCCGGGCGGGGAGGTCGGCGAAGAAGCCGTCCGGGTCCCGCTCGTGCTCGGTGCGCAGCCGCTCCTGCGCCCGCTGCACCGGGACGGGCACGGCGCCGAACGAGCCGTGGTTCAGGTGCGCGGTCTGCGGGGACACGCTGAACAGCCGGTCGGCGGCGGGCAGGGGGGCCGGGGGTTCGGCGGTCCGCAGGTCCTCGGTCACGGTTTCCTCCGCTGGCCGGCGCACCGGTGGGCGGCGCGCCGGTGGCTCGACGTCTCGGCGGGCCGGTCGACACCGGCACGCACTGATGTGTGACATTTCACATGACAGACTACTGGTCGGGGCCCACACCTCGCGACCACCATCGGGCCGTGACCAACACCGACGCCTTCCTTGCCCTCAGCGCCCGTACCGGCCGGTTCGCCTTCGGCGCGCCGCGTGCGTACACCCTCGCCGAGGACGGTACCCGGCTGCTGCTGCTCCGCTCCACCGGTCCGGAGGATCCGGTGGACCGCCTCCACCTGCTCGACACCGCGACCGGCGAGGAGCGCCTGGTCGCCGACCCGGCCGCGCTGCTGCCCGGCCGCACCGGCCGCCGCGACGACCTGCCCGTCGTCGAGCGCCGGCTGCGCGAGCGCACCCGGCTGGTCGCCGCCGGCATCGGCACGTACGCCGCCACCGCCGACCTCGCCACCGCCGTCTTCACCCTGGACGGCCGACTGTTCCGCACCGACACCACCGCCGGCACCAGCGACGAACTCCCCGTCGCCGGGCCCGCGTTCGACCCCCGGCCGGACGCCACCGGGCAGCGCGTCGCCTACGTCGCCGAGGACGCCCTGTACGTCACCCCGGCCCTCGAACCGTTCTCCCCCGTCGACGGCGCCCGCTGGGGCGTCGCCGAATTCGCCGCCGCCGAGGAGCTCGGCCGCTCCCGCGGCCACTGGTGGCGCCCGGACGGCGGCGCGCTGCTGGCCGCCCGGGTGGACGAATCCGCCGTCCCCCGGCGCTACTTCGCCGACCCGGCGCACCCCGGCGAGGCCCCCGAGGACTTCGCCTACCCGCAGGCCGGCGGCCCCAACGCGGACGTCCAGCTCTGGGTGCTCGGCCTCGACGGCACCCGGGTCCGACTGCGCTGGGACGCCGAGGAGTTCCCGTACGTCTGCGCCGCCTCCTGGGCCTCCGCCGAGGAGGTGCTGCTCACCGTCGCCGACCGCCTGCAGCAGAACGTGCTGCTGCTGAGCGTCGACCCGGCCACCGGCACGAGCACCGAACTCTCCCGCACCACCGACGAGTTCTGGGTGGACGACCTGCCCGGCACCCCGGCCCGGCTGGCCGACGGCCGGCTGCTCACCGTCCACGACACCCCGCAGGCCCGCGGCCTCGCGCTGGACGGCAAGCCGCTGGACACCGCCGGCCTGCAGATCCGCCGGGTCGTCGGCCGGCTGAACGGCCGGCTGCTCTGCGAGACCGGCGAGGGCGACCCCTTCGACCAGTACGTCCACCTGGTCGACCCGGACGGCGGCGCCCCCGAACCGCTCGCCTCCGGCCCCGGCACCCACACGGCCCTCGCCGCCGCCGACACCCTGCTGCTCACCTCGGCCGGCCCGGAGGGCGTGCGGCGCGTCGTCAGCCGCGACGGCCGCGAGCTGCCGCTCACCGACCACAGCGCCGCGCTGCCCCACCGGGTGGAACCGCGACTCGCCCGGGTCACCGGGCGCGCCCTGCCCAGCGCCGTGGTCTACCCGCGCGACCACGTCCCGGGCCGGCGGCTGCCCGTCCTGCTGGACGTCTACGGCGGGCCCGGCTACCAGGCGGTGGCCAACGAGCCGCGCCGCTGGCAGCTCAAGCAGTGGTGGGCCGACCAGGGCTTCGCGGTCGTCACCGTCGACAACGGCGGCACCCCGTTCGTCTCCCCCGAGTTCACCCGCACCATCTTCCGCCGCTTCTCCCAGGTGGCGCTGGACGACCAGGTCGACGCCCTGCACGCGCTCGCCGAGCGGCACCCGGACCTCGACCTCGGCCGGGTGGGCGTGCGCGGCTGGTCCTACGGCGGCTACTTCGCGGCGCTCGCCGTCCTGCGCCGCCCGGACGTCTTCCACGCCGCCTGCGCGGGCGCCCCGCCCACCGACTTCCGGCTCTACGACACCGCGTACACCGAGCGCTACCTCGGCCTGCCGCAGGACAACCCCGAGGGCTACGCCGACGACTGCCTGATCACCGACGCGCCCGGCCTGGCCAGGCCGCTGCTGCTGATCCACGGGCTGGCCGACGACAACGTCCACCCCTCGCACACCCTGCTGCTCTCCCAGGCGCTCACCAGGGCCGGCCGGCCGCACAGCGTGCTGCCGCTGCCCGGGGCCACCCACATGACTCCGGGCGGCCTGATGGAGCAGCTCGCCGAGGCCGAACTCGCCTTCCTGCGGGCGTCCCTGGGGTAGTCCGTTGCACCGCCCGGGCCGGACTGCGACACTCCGCACGATCGCCGCCCGGTCCGGGCGGGCCAGGACGACGGGGAGAACGCGGATGAGGATCGACCGACCCGGCCCGGTCGGGCGGCGGCAGTGGACGCCACTGACCGCGGGCAACGCCGGACTCGCCTTCGGGCTGGAGCTCGCCCTGCTGGCGTCGCTCTGCTACTGGGGCTTCCAGGCCGGCCCGAATACCGGCCTGCGGCTGCTGTTCGGGCTCGGCGCTCCGGCCCTGGCAGCCGGCGTCTGGGCGCTGTTCCTGGCCGCGGGCGGGCCCGCCGTCCGGCTGCCGGTCGGTGCGGAGATCGTGGTCAAGCTGCTGGTCCTCGGCACCGGCGCGCTCGCCCTGCACGCCACCGGGCGGAGCACCCTCGCGCTGGTGTACGGCGCGCTGGTGGTGGTCAGCGTGGCCCTGGAGTACACCACCGGCTGACGGTCCGGCAGGCCAAGGGCGTCGTACCTCCTGGTGCGGCGCCCTTCCGCTTGCTCCACACCTCTTCCACGTGACCCGTCACATGTGAAATATTACCTGCGCTTCACCGACTGATGACCTGAAGGACCCCCATCCCCCCGAAAGGACCGGTCAGTTGCGCAGACTGTCCGCCGCCCTCGCCGCCGCGCTCACCACCGGCGCGATAGCGGCCACCCTGCTGGGCACCCCCGCCCAGGCCGCACCCCCGACCCCCGCCGCCCTCGCCGCGGCCCAGGCCGACGCCGAACAGGGCGCCGAGGCCCCGCCCGCCCCGCTGGCCCCCCAGGAGCGCGAGCGCCAGGCGCTGCGCGGCAAGGCCCTGGAGCAGCTCAACAAGGGCTCCGTCGCCAAGAGCGCCGGCAAGCGGGCCCCGGCGAAGGTGAAGATCGGCAACGACTACGTCCAGCTCGCGCACCAGCGCACGGACAAGGTCTTCGTGATCCTCGCCCAGTTCGGCGACGAGGTGGACAACACCACCCAGTGGAACGGCCAGCCCCGCTACGGCGGCACCCCCGGCCCGGCCCACAACCTGATCCCCAAGCCGGGCAAGGACGACAACCACACCCTGTGGTCGCAGGACTTCAACCGCGACTACTACCAGAAGCTGTTCTTCGACGACTCGCCCGGCGCCGTGTCGATGCGCAACTACTACCGCACCCAGTCCTCCGGCCGGTACGACGTCGAGGGCACCGTCAGCGACTGGGTCACCCTCCCGTACAACGAGGCCCGCTACGGCAGCAACAAGGGCCCGCAGGGCTCCGGCGCCTGGACCCAGGGGCAGGAGTTCGTCCGGGACGCCGTCAAGGCCTGGTACGACGGCGAGATCGCCAAGGGCCGCTCCGCCGCCGACATCAAGGCGCAGCTCGCCCAGTACGACGTCTACGACCGCTACGACCACGACAAGGACGGCGAGTTCGCCCAGCCGGACGGCTACCTGGACAACGTCGTCGTGGTGCACGCGGGCGTGGACGAGACCTGGGGCGGCGGCGCCCAGGGCGCCGACGCGCTGTGGGCGCACCGCAGTTGGACCTTCCCGGACGCGACCGGGCAGACCGGCCCGGAGGGCAACAAGATCGGCGGCGCCCCCGTCGGCGACACCGGCCTGTACGTCTACGACTACGTCCAGGGGGGCGAGAACAGCGGCGTCGGCCTGTTCGCCCACGAGTACGGCCACAACCTCGGCCTGCCCGACCTCTACCCCACCAACGGCGGTGACAACAGCGTCAACTTCTGGTCGCTGATGTCCTCCGGCTCGTACCTGGGCAAGGGCCCGAACACCACCGGCGGCTACCCCGGCGACCTCGACGCCTGGAGCAAGCTGCAGTTCGGCTGGCTCGACTACGACGAGGCGCAGGCCGCCACCCGCTCCACCCACGCCCTCGGCGTGAGCAGCTACAACACCGACCAGGCCCAGGCCGTCCTGGTCCACCTGCCGGACGGCACCACCCGCACCGACCTCGCCGACCCGTACGAGGGCGCCAGGCAGTGGTGGAGCGACACCGGCGACAACCAGGACAACTCCCTGACCCGGGACGTCGACCTGCGCACCGCCGCCGGTCCGGCCGCCCTGGACGCGGCGGTCTGGTACGACACCGAGCAGGACTACGACTTCCTGACCGTCGAGGCCTCCACCGACGAGGGCAAGCACTGGACCGCCCTCGGCGGCACCGTGGACGGCGCCCCGATCGGCAACACCAGCGCCAACACCCCCGGGCTGAGCGGCGCGTCCGGCGCCTACAAGCAGCTGCACATCCCGCTGGACGGCTACCTCGGCCAGCAGGTCCGGCTGCGCTTCCACGTCACCTCGGACAGCAACACCCACGGCCGGGGCGTGCTGGTGGACGCTGTCAAGGCCACCGCCGGCGGCGCCGAGCTGTTCACCGACGGCGCCGAGAACGGCGCGAACGGCTGGACCGCCAACGGCTTCACCGCCATCGACGGCCGCACCGCCGTCAAGCAGCACCCGCGCGCGTACCTCGCCGAGAACCGCCGCTACACCGGCTACGGGGCGTTCCTGAAGACCGGCCCGTACAACTTCGGCTACAGCGGCGTCGCGGGCAAGGCCAACGTGGTGGACAACTACCCGTACCAGGAGGGCGTCCTGATCTGGCTGTGGGACACCTCGTACGGTGACAACAACACCAAGGACCACCCCGGCGGCGGGCTGATCCTGCCGATCGACGCCCGCCCGGCGCCGATCCGCTTCGCCGACGGGACGCTGGTCAACGGGCGGGCGCAGACCTACGACGCGACCTTCTCGCTCAAGCCGACCACGCCGTTCACCCTGCACAAGGGCGGCGTCGCGGTGCGCATCCCGTCGAAGCCGGCCGTCCCGGTCTTCAACGACCGCACCGGGGTCTACGGCGACCCGGCCACGCCGCAGCTGACGGTGAAGGTGCCGGACACCAACACGAAGATCGAGGTCGTCCGGGAGTCCCAGGGCGGGAAGATCACCACCGTCCGGGTGGGCCCGGCCTCCTGAGCCGGGAAGCCCCGCGGAAGAGGCCCCGGATCCCCCCGACGACAAGGGATCCGGGGCCTGCTCGTGCCCGCCCCGTCGGGGCCCGCTCTTACCCCGCTCGTGCCCGCCACGGGGCCCGCCCGTGCCCGCCCCGGCTCAGCGCCCGAGGCTGCGGGCGGTGCGCGCGGCCGTGGCCACCCCGAGGGCGGTGATCGCGGCGATCCCCAGGGTCATGTACCGGGCCGAGTCGACCGGGGTGTCCCCGCCCAGGTTGACCAGGGTGCCGGCCAGCGCCGAGGTCACCGAGAAGGCGATCAGCTGGGTGGTGTTGATCGCCGCGGCCGCCTTGCCGCCCTCCGCCGGGTCGCCGCTGCTGCGCATCGCGGCCACGCTGAGGTGCGGGAAGGCCAGGCCTATCCCGGTGCCGGCGCCGAAGAGCGCCACCGCCCACAGCACCACCCGCGGCCCGGAGGCGTGCCCGGTCTGCGTCAGCCCGTAGACCAGCAGCCCGCCGACCAGCACCAGCGGTGCGACGCGGATCGCCAGGGCCCGGCCGCGGGCCGTCCCGATCCCGACGCTGAACAGCTGGGCGGTGGTCCAGCCGGCCGAGGTCGTGGCCCCGAGGAACCCGGCCACCAGCGGGGAGAGGCCGCCCAGCTGCTGGCCGAACAGCGGGATGAAGTTCTCCGTCACCACGCCCGCGCAGAGCACCGCGACGGTCAGGTAGAGCCACTTCAGCGGGTTGCCGGCCCGGTAGGTCTGCTGCGGCAGCACCGTGGCCGCCCCGCGCCGCTCGGCCGCCACGAAGCCCACCAGCAGCGCCAGTCCGGCGAGCAGGCACAGGGCCGTCGGCCAGCCGCTGGGCACCGTCGAGCTGACGCTGAAGGCGGCGGCCGCCAGGGTGAGCAGCAGCAGCGAGGGCAGCGGCACCGGGCCGCTGCCGTGCCCCGCGCCGGGGCGCCCGGGCAGCACCCGGCGGGCCAGGACCGCCAGCACCAGCGCGGCGACCAGCAGCAGGACGTACGCCCCGCGCCAGGCGCCGAGCTGGGCGAAGAGCCCGCCCAGCGACGGTCCGACCAGGGTTCCGACGCCCCACATCGCGGAGACCAGTCCGGCCGCGCGGGTCCACAGCCGCTCCGGCAGGGCGCTGCGGATCACGGCGTAGCCGAGCCCGGCCACCAGCCCGCCGCCGAGGCCCTGCACCACCCGGCCGAGGATCAGCGCCGCCATCGACGGGCTGAGCGCGTTGACCACCGCGCCGGCGCCGAAGACCAGGAAGCCCAGCACGTAGGCCCGGGCGGCGCCGAGGCGGTCCAGCAGCCGGCTGACCAGCATCGAGGCGATGACGGCGGCCATCAGGAAGCCGGTGGCCACCCACGCGTAGTACCGCTCGCCGCCGATGTCGGCGACGATCGAGGGCATCAGGGCGGCGGTGAAGTAGAGGTTCATCGCGTACAGCGCGACGCCGCCGGCCAGGATCGAGGCGGAGGCGGCGTAGCGGCGGGAGAAGAGTTCGCGCCACCCGCCGGGGGCTCCCGCGGACGGCGACTCCGACGGGTAACTGTCCAGCTCGGCGGTGGTGGTGTCGTTGTCGACGGCAGCTGATTCGGTCACGTCCGGTACGCTAGGACTTCAAGAGAACTTGAAGTCAAGGAGCCGCCATGACCACCGCGCCGGTCGATCTGCTGAGCGTCGGCGAGGTGGCCCGGCGGGCCGGGATCGCCACCTCGGCGGTGCGCTTCTACGAGGACCAGGGGCTGATCTCCTCCGAGCGCACGACGGGCAACCAGCGGCGCTACCGGCGGCACGTGCTGCGCCGGATCTCGCTCATCCTGGTCGCCAAGCGGCTCGGCATCCCGCTCTCCGAGGTCGCCGAGGTGTTCACCGGCCTGCCCGAGGACCGGATGCCCGGCAAGCACGACTGGGAGCGGATCTCCCTGCGCTGGGCCGAGCAGCTGCGCGCCCGCCGGGCCGAACTGGAGCGGCTGGAGGACGAACTGACCGGCTGCATCGGCTGCGGCTGCGTGTCGCTGCGCCGCTGCCGGGTGCTCAACCCGGGGGACGAGCTGGCCGCCGAGGGGCCCGGCCCTCGCCGGCTGCTGCCGGAGGAGGGCCTGCTGCCCGCCGAGGAGTGAGCGGGCAGCAGGGCCGAGCGCGGAGAGTGGGCGGGGAAAGGGTGGAACCCGGCCGGACGCGGCCCTCGCAGGGTTCCCCGCCGCGTCCGACCGGGGGCTTGTGCGGCCTCAGGCCTCCGGGAAGTGGCAGGCGGCCTGCCGCTCGCCGGGCCCGGCGATCCTCAGCAGCGGCCGCTCGGTCCGGCAGATGTCCTGGGCCTTGGGGCAGCGCGGGTGGAAGGTGCAGCCGGGCGGCGGGTCGGCCGGGCTCGGCGGGTCGCCGAGCAGCACGATCCGCTCCCGGTTGCGCTCCGCCTCCGGGTCGGGCAGCGGGACGGCGGACAGCAGCGCCCTGGTGTACGGGTGCGCGGGAGCGCCGTACACCTCGGCCTTGTCGCCGATCTCCACGATCCGGCCCAGGTACATCACCGCGACCCGGTCGCAGACCCGCTTGACCACCGAGAGGTCGTGCGCGATGAACACGTACGCCAGCCCCAGCTCCTTCTGGAGCCGCTCCATCAGATTGACCACCTGGGCCTGGATGGAGACGTCCAGCGCGGAGACCGGCTCGTCGGCGATCACCAGCCGCGGCGAGGTGGCCAGCGAGCGGGCGATGCCGATGCGCTGGGCCTGGCCGCCGGAGAACTCGTGCGGGTAGCGGTCCAGGTGCTCGGGGATCAGCCCGACCAGCTCCATCAGCTCGCCGGCCCGCTTGCGCGCGTCCGCCGCGCTCCCGCCCTGGACCAGCAGCGGCTCGGAGATGATCCGGGCCACCGTCTGGCGGGGGTTGAGCGAGGAGTACGGGTCCTGGAAGACCATCTGGAGGTCGCGCCGGTGCGGGCGCAGCCGGGCCTGGGAGAGCCCGCCGATCTCGGTGCCGTCGAAGGTGACGGTGCCCGAGGTCGGGTCGAGCAGCCGGACGATCATCCGCCCGGTGGTGGACTTGCCGCAGCCGGACTCGCCGACCAGGCCGAGCGTCTCGCCCGCGCCGACGTCGAAGCTCACCCCGTCCACCGCCCGGATCGGCGCCCCGGGCCGGCCGGTGCGGCCGCGCCGGCCGGGGAAGGTCTTCACCAGGTCCCGGACGGACAGCAGCGGCGCGGTCGCGCCCTTCGTCGACGGTGTGGTCATCACAGCACCCCTTCCGGCACCAGCGGCAGGTGGCAGGCGGCCTGGTGGCCGGGGGCGAGCCGGTCGAGCACGGGGCGCTCGGCCAGGCAGCGGGTGTGCTCCTCGGCGGACGCCGCGGTGGTGCGGGCGCAGCGCGGGGCGAAGGAGCAGCCGGGGGCGGGGGCGATCAGCGACGGCGGGCTGCCGGGGATGGCCCGCAGCGGGGCGTCGTCGGCGTCGTCCAGGCGCGGCAGCGAGTCCAGCAGGCCGCGCGTGTACGGGTGCGCGGGCTGCGCGAACAGCCGGTCCACCGGGGCCTGTTCGGCGGCCCGGCCGCCGTACATGACCAGCACCTCGTGGGCGACCCGGGCGACCACGCCGAGGTCGTGGGTGATCATCACGACGCCGAGGCCGCGCTCCTGCTGGATCCGGGCGATCAGGTCGAGGATCTGCGCCTGGACGGTGACGTCGAGGGCCGTGGTGGGCTCGTCGGCGATCAGCAGCTCGGGCTCGCAGGCGAGCGCCATGGCGATCATGACGCGCTGGCGCATGCCGCCGGAGAACTGGTGCGGGTACTCGTCGACCCGGCGGGCCGGCTCCGGGATGCCGACCTCGGCCAGCATCTCCACCGCCTTGGCCCGCCCGGCCTTGCGGTTGGCCTTGAAGTGCACCCGGTAGTGCTCGGCGATCTGCTCCCCGACGGTGTAGAAGGGGTGCAGGCTGGACAGCGGGTCCTGGAAGATCATCGCGATCCGGCGGCCCCGGACGGTGCCCAGTTCCCGCTCCCCGAGCCCGTTCAGCTCCTGCCCGTTCAGCCGGATCGAGCCGGTGACGGCGGCGCCGCGGTGCAGGCCCATGACGGCGAGCGAGGTGACGGACTTTCCGCTGCCCGACTCGCCGACCAGCCCGAGGGTGCGCCCGGCCTCGACGACGAAGGAGATCCCGTCCACCGCGCGGACGGTGCCGCGCGGGGTGTCGAAGGCGACCTTGAGGTCCTCGACCTCCAACAGCCTGGTCATCAGTACCTCACTCTCGGGTCGACGAACGCGTAGAGCAGGTCGACCAGCAGGTTCGCCGCGACGATGAAGAAGGCCGCGAGCAGGGTGACCCCGAGGATGACGGGCTGGTCGGAGCGGGCCAGGCCGTCGTAGAACAGCCGGCCGACGCCCGGCAGGCCGAAGATCGACTCGGTGATGACCGCGCCGGCCAGCAGGCCGCCGAGGTCCATGCCGAAGATGGTCAGGATCGGCGTCATCCCGGCGCGCAGCCCGTGCTTGACGGTGACCGTCCGCGGCGGCAGGCCCTTGGCCCGGGCGGTGCGGATGTACGGCTCGGCCATCGCCTCGATCATCGAGTTGCGGCTCTGCCGGGCGTACATGGCCGCGTACAGCAGGGCCAGCGCGATCCACGGCAGCAGCAGGTTGGAGCCCCACTCGAAGGGGTTCTCGGTGAACTTGTGGTACGAGGGGTAGGGCAGCAGCCCGGCCGTCCTGACGACGCCCCAGATCAGCATGATCGAGGTGAAGTAGACCGGCAGCGAGGCGGCGCCGACGGACAGCACCATCAGCGTCTTGTCGACCGGTCGGCCCTTGCGCAGCGCCGAGGTGACGCCCGCGCCGAGGCCGAGGACCAGCCAGAGCACGGCCGCGCCGAGGGCCAGCGAGACGGAGACCGGCAGCCGGTCGGTGAGCAGGTCCCAGACCGGCAGCCCGTACTCGTAGGAGTAGCCGAGGCAGGGGAAGCCGCAGTGCACCGCGCTGGGGCCGGAGCCGTAGTCGCGGCCGGCGAAGATGCCGCCGAGGTAGGCCAGGAACTGGTCCCAGACCGGCTTGTCCAGGCCCATCGCCGCCTTGACGTCGGCGAGCCGCTCGGGGCTGCAGGTCTTGCCGCAGGCGGCCGCGGCCGGGTCGTTGGGCAGCAGGTAGAAGATGGTGAAGGTGATGGCGCAGATGGCGAGCAGGATGCCCGCCACACCGAGCAGGCGGCGGCCGAGGTAGAGGATCACGACCGGCCTCCCCGGGGGTCGAGGATGTCGCGCAGCGCGTCCCCGAGCAGGGTGAAGGCGAGCACGGCGACGAACAGGAAGGCGGTCGGGATCAGGAAGTAGGTCGGGTCGGTCTCGTAGTGCACGATGCTCTCGGCGATCATCTGGCCCCAGGACGCGGTCGGCGGGCGGACGCCCACGCCGAGGTAGCTGAGCGCGGCCTCGGTGGCGATCATGCCGGGGATGAGCAGGGTGGTGTAGGCGATGATCGGGCCGGAGACGTTCGGCAGGATCTCGCGGGTGAGGATCCGCCAGGAGCGCGCCCCGCCGACCTTGGCGGCCTCGACGTACTCGCGGTGCTTGAGCGAGAGGGTCTGGCCGCGCACCACCCGGGCGATGCCGGGCCAGGTGAACAGCCCGATCACCAGGGTGATCAGCAGGATCCGGTTGACGTCCTTGGCCACCGACATCATCGCGATCATGAAGATCAGCGAGGGGAAGGACATCGTGAGGTCCATCAGCCGGGACAGCAGCGTGTCGACGCGGCCGCCGAAGTAGCCCGCCGCGATGCCGGCCAGGGTGCCGGCGATCACGACCACCGCGGTCGCGGTGAACGCGATCAGCAGGGACACCTGACCGCCGTGCAGCACCCGGGCGAACAGGTCGCGGCCGCTGCCCGGCTCGACGCCCAGCCAGTGCCGGGCGCTGATGCCGCCGAAGTCGCCCCTGGGCACGCCGCCCAGGTACGGGTCGACGGCGCGCTTGTCGAACTCCTCGGGGGTCCAGCCGCCGAGCGCGCTGAGCGGTCCGGCCAGCGCCGTGATCAGGATCAGCACGCCGACGGTGATCAGCCCGAACCGGGCCGAGCCCTTGGCCCACAGCTGGTCCCAGACCAGCCGCCAGGGCCCGCGCCCGGCACTCTTCTTGGCGCCCCCCGCCGTGGCGTCGGCCACGGCGGCGGGCTCAGTGGTGGTACTCATCGCTGCCGGCCCCTCACTTGCCCTTGGCGGGGTCCTTGAGGCCGATGGCACCCAGGTCGAGCATCCCGGCGAAGCCCGAGTTGCCGAAGGCGCCGGCCACGTTGGTGCCGACCAGCAGGGGGCGGCGCTGCCAGATCAGCGGGACGGCCGGGGCCTTCTTCGCCAGGTCCTGGTCCAGCTGCTGCCAGGCCTTGTTGGCCTCGCTGACGTCCGTCATGGCCGCGATCTGGTCCATCCGGTCCATCGTGGCCTGGTCCTTGAACTGGCTCAGGTTGCCCTGGTTGCCCTTCTCCTTGATGGTGCGGCCGTCGAACTGGAACGGCAGGAAGGTCGCACCGGAGGGGTAGTCGGGACACCAGCCGCTGATGGTCAGGTCGGGGGCGTTCTTGATGTCGCCGACGGTGTCCTGGAAGGCGGACGGGTCGGTGGTGTTGATGGTGACCTGGACGCCGGCCTTGGACAGCGACTGCTGGATCGCCTCGGCACGGCTCTTGTCGCCGAGCGAGACGGTGAGCGAGACCTTGAGGTCGCTCTTGCCCGCCTCCTGGAGCAGCTTCTTGGCCTTCTCCGGGTCGCCGGCCGCCGGGACCTTCAGCGGGTCGGACTTGACGCCGCCGGTCAGCGAGGGCGGCAGGTAGGAGGTCGCCACGTCGGCCATCGCCGGGCCGCCGAAGGCCGTCACCTGCCCCTCGCGGTCGACCGCCCACATCATCGCCTCGCGCACCTTCGGGTCGTCGAAGGGGGCCTTGGCGGTGTTCATGTACAGCATGTCGGTGCAGCCGGTGACCTCGGCGGCCATCCGGGCCTTGACGTCCGGCTTGGGCAGCACCTTGGCGACGGTCTCGTGCGCCATCCACGGCATGTTGATCGCGTTGGCGTCGGCGCCGTCGCTGGCGATGATCCGGTCGTCGGCCTGGCCGCCCTTGATGCCCTGGGTGACCACGACCTTGTCCGGGTAGGCCTTGCGGACGGTGTCGGTGGCCGGGTCCCAGTTGGTGTTGCGGACCAGCACCAGCTGCTTGCCGCGGTCGTAGGTCTCGATCTTGTACGGACCGGAGGAGAACGGCCGGGCGTCGTACTGGGTGCCCTTCTCCTGGGACTGCGGCACCGGGGAGAAGGTCGGCAGCGAGACGGTGGAGGAGAACTCGGCGACCGGGCGCTTCAGGTGGAAGACGATCGTCCTGTCGTCCGGGGTCTCGATGCTCGCCAGGTGCTCGCCGTTCAGCGGGCCCTTGTAGTTCTCGCCGCCGGCCAGGTACTGGATCGCGTAGTCGGGGCCGCCGGTGAGGTCCGGGGAGTAGGACCGCTCGACGTTGTACTTGATGTCGGCGGACTTGATCGGCGTGCCGTCCTCGTACTTGAGGCCGTCCTTGAGGGTGAAGGTCCACACCTTGCCGCCCTCGGAGGACTTGCCGAGGTCGGTGGCGAGGTCCGG
The DNA here is from genome assembly GCF_043198905.1 of Kitasatospora sp. NPDC048715. Classification (NCBI taxonomy): domain Bacteria; kingdom Bacillati; phylum Actinomycetota; class Actinomycetes; order Kitasatosporales; family Streptomycetaceae; genus Kitasatospora; species Kitasatospora sp. NPDC048715. The sequence goes on from NZ_JBICVH010000003.1 coordinate 475,081, forward strand.
GACGATCTCGCTGCCCGCCGCGCCCGGCTCGGCCTTGAAGGTGGTCAGGGTGCGGTAGAGCAGCCGGGTGCCGAAGTCCATGTGCGGCACCACCCAGCTGCGGGCCGGGTCGAGGTGGGCGAAGTCCTGGTTGGTCAGGACGGTGAGGGTGCCGCCCTTGACGGGGGTGCCGCCGATGACCGAGCCGGACGCGGCGCCCGGGCCCTTGCCGTCGGAGGGGGCGGCGTCGCTGCCGCTGTCACTCTTGTCGTTGGAGCAGGCCCCGAGGCCGAGGGTGAGGGTCGCCGCGAGGGCCGCCGCGAGGGCGGCGTGGGTGCGCCTGGTCATGTGCAACTCCGCTGTGGGGGGCCCGATCCGCCGGATCTGGCCGCTGCGCTGTGTGACCCGTAACATAGTAATGTGAAATTGCACTGCACAAGAGGTGACGGCTCCCGTTACCGAGCTGTGTCCGTGCCAGGCATCTCCCCAGCCCCACCAAGGAGTTCACCGGTGACCCTTCCCCCGACCGGCCTCAACACCGGGAGCCACGACCTCCCGGTCTCCCCCGCCCTCGCCTCGTTCATGGGCACCCGGTGGGCCGCCACCCCCATTCCCACCGACCTGCGCGTCCCCGGCCACGACCGCTTCCCCGGCCGCCGCGCCCGGCTCTCCGCCGCCTTCCCCGGCGAGCGGCTGATCGTCCCGGCCGGCCGGCTCAAGGTCCGCTGCAACGACCTCGACTACCGCTTCCGCCCGCACAGCGCGTACGTCTGGCTCACCGGCCTCACCGGCGAGGACCAGGCCGACCACGTCCTCGTCCTCGAACCGGCCGGCCCCGAGGGCCACGAGCCGGTGCTCTACCTGCGCCCCCGCTCCCCCCGCGACGGCGGCGAGTTCTACCGCGACCGCCGCTACGGCGAGTTCTGGGTCGGCGCCCGGCCCGACCTCGCCGAGGCGGCACAGCTCACCGGGGTGCGCACCGAACACCTCGACGACCTCGGCAAACTGCTCACCGGCCCCCAGCCGCCCACCCGGGTGCTGGCCGGCACCGACCCGCTGGTCGACGAGGCCACCGGGCGCCCGAACGGCGACCACCGGGACAGCGAACTGGCCGCCGTCCTCTCCGAGTTGCGCCTGGTCAAGGACGAATGGGAGATCGGACAGCTGCAACTGGCCGTCGACCACACCACCACCGGCTTCGAGGACGTCGTCCGCGCCCTGCCCACCGCACTGCGCCACCACCGCGGCGAGCGCTGGATCGAGGGCGTCTTCGACCTGCGCGCCCGCGCCGAGGGCAACGGCACCTCCTACACCACCATCGCCGCCTCCGGCGCCCACGCCTGCGTGCTGCACTGGATCCGCAACGACGGCGCCCTCGACCCGAACTCCCTGCTCCTCCTGGACGCCGGCGTCGAGACCGACACCCTCTACGCCGCCGACATCACCCGCACCCTCCCGCTCAGCGGCACCTTCACCCCGGTCCAGCGCCAGGCCTACGACCTCGTCCTCGCCGCCCAGAGCGCCGGCATCGCCACACTGCGCCCGGGGGCCCGGTTCCGCGACTTCCACCGCGCCGCCATGCGGGTCATCGCCGAAGGCCTCGCCGACTGGGGCGTCCTGCCCGTCTCCGCCGAGGAGGCCCTCGCCGAGGACAACGGCCTCTACCGCCGCTACACCCTCTGCGGCAGCGGCCACATGCTCGGCCTCGACTACCACGACTGCGCCAAGTCCCGCGCCGACCGCTACCTCGACGGCACCCTGGAGGAGGGCATGGTCCTCACCGTCGAGCCCGGCCTCTACCTCCAGCCCGACGACGAGACCCTCCCCGCCGAACTCCGCGGCCTCGGCATCCGCATCGAGGACGACCTGGTCATCACCGCCGACGGCGCCCACCTGATGTCCGGCGCCCTCCCCCGCACCGCCACCGACGTCGAATCCTGGATGGCGGACCTGCTGTCCTGAGGAGGCAGCGGACGATCAAGCCACCTTGATCGTCCGCTCCCCTCGCCGAATCGTCACCTCGACCTCGCCGCCGATCGCCGCCGAATACGCCCGCAGGTTGTCCAGGCTGTCCACCTGCCCGTGCTCGATCTGCGACACCCGCGCCTGACTCACGCCCATCAGCGCCGCCACCTCCTTCTGGGTGAGGTTGGCCGACTTCCGCATCTCGGCCAGCTCATGCCCCCGAATCTGAGCAAGCATCTCCTGGCGGACCTGCGCCCGCCTCGTCTCCGCCTCCGGCGTCACCAGCTCGGGAAACCGCTTCACGACCTCGGCTCGCACCTCGGTCCAACTACGCCCCGCGAATTCCCGCTCAATCCACCCCTGCGAGGGACAACACGCCGAGTCCTGCGCGCCCCCGACGCCCTACCCCCGCGCCGCCTGCCACAGCTCCGCGACGATCTGCTCCGCAGGCCCCGTGCGGGCCAGGTGGTGGGCGGTGCCGGCCCAGAGGTGCATGGCGGCCGTGTCGCCGCGGCGGGCGGCGGCGGCGCGCAGGGGGGTGGTGAGGCGGTTGACCTCGGGGTAGGCGGGCGGGGCGTACGAGCCGTGGCGGTCGATGAAGGCGTTGCGCAGGCCGCGGGCCGGGCGGCCGGTGAAGGCACGGGTGACGACCGTCTCCGGCAGCTCGACGAGCGCGGCCCGGTGGGCGGCCGCGGCACCGGACTCGTCCGACCGCAGCAGGGCCGTGCCCAGCTGCACCGCCACCGCTCCCGCCCGCAGGGCCGCCGCGACGGCCGGGCCGTCGCCGAGCCCGCCCGCGGCGATCAGCGGCAGCGCCGTCACCTCCCGCACGGCGGCCAGCAGGTCGAGAAGCGGCAGCTCCCCCGGCTCGTCCGTCACCCGGTGGGTGCCGCGGTGGCCGCCCGCCTCCGGGCCCTGCACGCACAGCGCGTCCATCCCGACCGCCTGCGCCGCCCGCGCCTCCTCCGGCGTGGTGACGGTGCCGATCTGGGTCGTCCCGGCCGCCCGCAGCGCCGCCGCCTCCTCGGCCGTCGGCAGCCCGAAGGTGTACGAGACCACCGGCACCGGGTCCGCGAGCAGCGCGGCCAGCTTGGCCTCCCAGTCGTCCCGGTCCGGCCCGTCCTCCTCCGGCAGCGTCACGCCCCACCGCTCGGCCTCGGGCCGCAGCCGCTCCCGGTAGGCGGCGACGGCCGCCCGGTCCCCGGGCGTGCCCGGCACGAAGAGGTTCACCCCGTACGGCCGGTCGGTCGACGCCCGCACCGCGGCGATCTGCTCGGACATCCCGGCGGCGGTCCTCATCCCGGCGGCCAGGAAGCCCAGCCCACCGGCCCGGTTCACCGCCGCGACCAGTGCGGGCGTCGAGGGGCCGCCCGCCATCGGGGCGGCGATCACGGGGACGGCGAGCTCGTCGAGCCGGACGGTCATCGGGCGCTCCTCACACTGCTGCGGGTACGGAACACCCCCACCCTACGCTCGGCGGATCAGCCCCCGCCGCCGTGCCTCGCGCACCGCCGCCGTGCGCGAGTCCACGCCCAACTTGGTGTAGATGTGCACCAGATGGGACTTCACCGTGGCCTGGCTCAGGTGCAGCCGCTGGCTCACCTGCTGGTTGGTCAGCCCGTCCGCGACCAGCCCCAGCACCTCGGTCTCCCGGGCGCTGAGCGCCGCCGCCGGCGTCCGCATCCGCTCCAGCAGCCGGTCCGCGACGCTGGGCGCCAGCGCGCTGCGCCCGGCCGCGGCGGCCCGTACCGCCTGGGCGAGCTCCTCCGGCGGGGCGTCCTTCAGCAGGTAGCCGGTGGCGCCCGCCTCCAGGGCCGGCAGGGTGTCCGCGTCGGTGTCGTACGTGGTGACCACCAGGACCCGCGGCGCGCCCGCCCGGGCGGTGATCGCCGCGGTGGCCTGCGCCCCGTTCATCGCCGAGCCCGGCCCGAACTGGAGGTCCATCAGCACCACGTCCACGCCCGGTTCCGCCGCCAGTTCGACGGCCCGCTCGGCGGTGGCCGCCTCCGCCACGATGGCGAAGTCCGGCTCGCACTCCAGCACCGCCCGCAGCCCGGCCCGCACCACCGGGTGGTCGTCCGCGATGAGCAGCCTGATCACGGGCCGGCCTCCGGGGTGACGGGCAGCTGCACCGCCACCGTGGTGCCCTGCCCGGGCGCCGACTCCACCGTGAAGCGGCCGCCGAGCGCCCGCGCCCGGGCCCGCATCGAGGGCAGCCCGAACCCGCCGTCCCCGTCGGGGCGGCCGGCCGCCACCACCGCCGGGTCGAACCCGGCGCCGTCGTCGTACACGTCCAGTGCCACTTCGCCCTCCATGTAGCTGAGCGTCACGTCGGCCCGCGAGGCGCCCGCGTGCCGGACGGTGTTGCCGAGCGCCGACTGCGCGATCCGCAGCAGCGCGACCTCCTGCGCGGCCGGCAGCCGGACCGGGTCGCCGAAGACGTGCAGGTGGACGGGCAGCGTGCCGTGCGCCGTCGTCGTCGCGCACAGCCGCTCCAGCGCGACCGGCAGCGGGTCGCCGTCCAGCGCGGGCGGGGTGAGCGCCCGGACGAACCTGCGGGCCTCGTCCAGGTTGTCCTGGGCGGCCTGCCGCGCCTGCTCGACGTACCCGGCGGCGGCCTCGGTGCGCTCCGGCAGGGCCCGCTGGGCCGCCCGCAGCAGCAGCTGGATGGAGCTGAGGCTCTGCGCGAGGGTGTCGTGGATCTCCCGGGCGAGCCGCTCCCGCTCGGCCAGCACCCCGGCCGCGTGGTGCGCGGCGGCGAGGTCGGCCCGGGCGGCGGTCAGTTCGTCGATCAGCCGGCGGCGCTCCTCGCTCTCCCGGTACAGCGCCTGGTAGCCGAGCACGGTGGCGGTGGCGACGGCCGCGCCGAGCGCGGGCCCGATCGAGGCGGCGAAGCTGAAGCTGTGCTGGTGCCAGGACCAGGCGGCGATCGACGCGGCGGCGGTCAGTCCGACGGCGACGAGCCCACCGCGCCGCCCCAGCAGGTGCAGTTCCAGGAAGTACAGCGGGAACGCCAGCCAGACCCCGTCCTGGGTGGCGATCAGCACGCCCGCCCAGGTGGCGCCGAGCAGCACCAGCCAGAGCGCGGCCGCCCGGCGCGAGCGGCGCACGGCGGCCAGCTGCGGCCCGACGGTGTAGACGGCGGCCATCGCGGTGGCCGCGGCGGCGACGGCGGCGGGATCGCCGCCCCGGTCGACGAAGACGGCCCGGGCGACGGCGAGCGCGAGCAGGCCCGCAACGAGCAGGTGCAGGCAGACCTGGAGGACGCGGGCGACGGGGGTGGTTCTGGATCGTTCGGTCGCCATCCGTCCAGCCTAAGTTCCGCGCCGGCGTCCGGCATCAATCAAAAGGTTGAACTCGGCCTCTTCCCTTTGATGCCCAGGATGCAATCCCCGGCGCGATGCCCCGGGGCCCCTCCGTCCGGGACGGTGGAAGAGTCGAAAACACCTGTGCAGAGGAAGGTTCACCGTGTTCGTCGCCTGGAGGGACCTGAGGTTCGCCAAGGGGCGGTTCGCCTTGATGGGGACCGTCATCGTGCTGATCACCGTACTGGTCGGCCTGCTGTCCGGGCTGACCGCCGGGCTCGGCCGGCAGAACATCTCCGCGATCACCGGCCTGCCCGCCGACCACCTGGTCTTCGGCAAGCCGGCCGACGGGCAGAAGCTCTCCTTCACCGATTCCCAGGTCACCCCCGACCAGTGGCAGGGCTGGGCCCGCGAGCCCGGCGTCACCTCCGCCCAGCCGCTCGGCATCACCACCACCAAGGCCGCCGCCGGGCAGCGCACCGCCGCGCTCTCCGCCTTCGGCGTCCCGGAGGACTCGGGGCTCGCCCCGCAGGGCACCCGGATCGCCCCCGGCCAGGCCGTGCTGTCCAGGACCGCCGCCGAGAACCTGGGCGGCCTCGCCCCCGGCGCCGAGTTCACCCTCGGCGGCCACCCGCTGCGGGTCGCCGCCGTCCAGGGCGACGCCGCGTACAGCCACACCCCGGTGATCTGGACCTCCCTCGGCGACTGGCAGCAGGCCGCCCCCGGCGGCACCGGCCACGCCACCGTCATCGCCCTCACCACGGCGAAGGGCGCCGACCTGGCCGCCGCCGACGCCCGCCACGGCACCGAGACCCGCACCCGCGACGACGCCCTCACCGCGATCGGCTCCTACACCTCGGAGAACGGCTCCCTCCAGCTGATGCGCGGCTTCCTGTTCGCCATCTCCGCCCTGGTGATCGGCGCGTTCTTCACGGTCTGGACGATCCAGCGCAGCGGCGACATCGCCGTCCTCAAGGCCCTCGGCGCCTCCACCCGCTACCTGCTGCGCGACGCCCTCGGCCAGGCCGTCCTGCTGCTGGTGCTCGGCACCCTGCTGGGCACCGCGGTCGCGGCCGGCTTCGGCGCGCTGATCGGCTCCGCCGTCCCCTTCGTCCTGGACGCCCCGACCGTCCTGCTGCCCGCCGCCGTCATGATCGCCCTCGGCGCGATCGGCGCGGCCCTGTCCATCCGCCGGATCACCTCCGTCGACCCGCTGACCGCCCTGGGGAGCGCCCGATGAGCCTGACCCTCGACCGCATCACCCTGACCTACCCGGACGGCGACGGCCGGCTCACGGCCCTGGACGAGGTCTCGCTGACCGTCCCCAAGGGCTCGCTCACCGCCGTCGTCGGCCCCTCCGGCTCCGGCAAGTCCAGCCTGCTGGCGGTCGCCGCCACCCTGATCACCCCGGACTCCGGGCAGGTCGTCATCGACGGCACCGACACCGCGGGCCTCGACCGGGCGGAACTCACCGCGCTGCGCCGCACCAGGATCGGGATCGTCTTCCAGCAGCCCAATCTGCTGCCCTCGCTCACCGCGGTGGAGCAGCTGCAGGTGATGGCCCACCTGGACGGCCGCGCCCCGCGCACCGCCCTGCCCCGGGCCCTGGAACTCCTGGACGCCGTCGGCCTGCGCGACCAGGCCGCCCGCCGCCCGCACCAGCTGTCCGGCGGCCAGCGCCAGCGGGTCAACATCGCCCGCGCGCTGATGAACGACCCCACCGTCCTACTGGTGGACGAACCGACCAGCGCCCTCGACCACGAGCGCGGCGCCGCCGTCCTGGACCTGATCACCGACCTCACCCACCGCCGGGCCACCGCGACCGTCCTGGTCACCCACGACCGCACCCACCTGACGGCCGTCGACCAGGTCGCCGAGGTCCACGACGGCCGGCTGACCCTGCCCGCGGCGGCGCTCTGACCTACTTCTTGGCCGTCAGCACGTCGTCCACCGAGAGCGTCACCGACGCTCCGATCGACTCCGGCAGGGTGAAGGACTGCCCGGGGTGGTGGACGGCGTGCACCCGGTACTCGCCGTCGTCGGGTTCGGTCAGCACCATCACGCGCTGGTTCATCCGGTCCACGATCACGTAGACCGGCACCCCCGCCGACGCATAGACAAAGGGCTTCTTCTTCAAGTCATCGCTGTAGTTGGACGAAGTGACTTCCAGAACGAGCCGGAAGACCGCCGGGTCGTAGCAGTTGTACTCGATCAGGTGATCGTCGATGTCGGCATCGACAACAGCCAGGTCGGGAACCGCATAGTCGGATGGCCCGTCCGGCAGCCAGATTCCAACGCCCTGAAGGACATCGGTCCCGCCTCCGTCGAGGCCGGCCTCGAACAGGACACGCATCAGGCGGCTCAGCGACTTGCTGTGCGAAGCATTCGGCGGCGGCGTCACGGCGATCTGGCTCCCGACGATCTCGACCCGGTAGCCGGGGAACTGTTCGGAGATCAGCTCAGCGGCTTCGAGCAGCGTCGGCTGCTCCATGGGCTCTTCCACTGCTGCGGCGGACATGGAATTCCTCCTGGCTGCCGATGTCGAGAGCATCATCGTAGAACTCGGACGCCTCCCGGCGCCCGATCCTCAGTCCTCACCCGAACGAGCGGTTCAGCTCCGGCGGGCCCCGAGTCGCAGGGCCGAGGCCTCCGGCTCGGCGGGCTTCTCGCCGCCGGCCCACAGCGAGCGGACGTGGCTGAGGTGGCGGGTCATGCAGGCCTCGGCGCCGGCCGAGTCCCCGGCGAGCATCAGGTCCAGCAGCTCCAGGTGCTCCTCGGCCGAGGAGACCAGCTCGCCGCGCTCGTCGAGCCGGTTGAGGCCGTAGAGCCGCGAGCGCTTGCGCAGGTCGCCGACGACCTCGACCAGGCGGGAGTTGCCGGCCAGCCCCAGCACGTCCAGGTGGAACTGGCGGTCGGCCTCCAGGTAGCCGATCAGGTCGTGCTTGCGGGCCGCCGCGACGATCGCCTCGGCCTGCGGGCGCAGCCGTTCCAGCTGATCCTTGGTGGCGGTGCGCGCCACCCGGCCGACGGTCGGGACCTCGATCAGGGCGCGGATCTCGGTGAAGTCGTCGAGGTCGCGGTCGGTCAGCTCGGTGACGCGGAAGCCCTTGTTGCGGACGGCCTCGACGAGGCCCTCGCGGGCGAGGTCGAGCATGGCCTCGCGGACCGGGGTCGCGGAGACCCCGAAGTCGGCGGCGAGCGCGGGTGCGGAGTAGACCACGCCGGGGCGCAGTTCGCCGGAGATCAGGGCCGCCCGGAGTGCGTGGGCGACCTGGTCGCGAAGCCGCTCCTGTACGGAGATCAGGGTGCGGGATTTGAGGTCGGCCATGGTGTTCCTCCGGGTGGGTGCAGAACACCAGCGTACAATGTCACGTTACGTTGCGTACGCGACAGCTGGTGATTCGAACACCCGTCACCGGCCCGCCGGGCCGGCCCTCCGTGACGCCGAATGCCATGGTGGCAGCGGCCGTCGGCCGTGACAACGGCCGACGGCACACGATCTTCGGGTCCGCACGGAGGGCTACGCCCGACGGAACCGGCCCACCAGGCTGCTCAGACTGGCCGCACCCTCGCCGGCCGCCACGCCCCGCCGGACCGCCTCCGCGAGGACGGCCGGCAGGGCGCCGTCCACCCCGGAGGCCTCCGCGGTGTCCCGGACGTGCTCGATGCTCGCGAGCGCCATCGCCAGCCGGTCGACGTCCCCGCGGTGGTCCCCGGCGGTGATCCGCGGCGCGTAGAACTCGATCATCCGCGGCACCAGCGAGGCGGTGGGCAGGGCGTACGGCCGGAACTCCTCGGCCGAGATGCCGTTGGCCTCGGCGATCGCCGTGGCGTGCAGGTAGCCGACCATCGAGGACCAGAACAGGTCCATCTGGATCTGGTAGTACAGCTGCGCCAGCCCGGGGTCGTCGCCCCGGTAGTCGGCCCCGGTGAGCACCTCCAGGGCGGCCCGGTGCCGCCGGAACAGCTCGACCGGGCCGCTGTAGAAGGTGGACGACTCGGGGCTGCCGATGCCCGACGGCGGCACCTGCACCCCGCCGGTCAGGTGGCCGGCGCCGCGTTCGGCCAGCCAGCGGGCGGCCTCGCGGGCCCGCCCGGGAGTGTCCGAGCCGAGGTTCACGATCGTCCTCCCCCGCAGCGCCGGCTCGACCGACTGCAGCACCTCGAACACCGCGTCGTAGTCGGTGAGGCTGAGCACCACCAGGTCGTTCGCCGCCACCGCCGCCTCGGCGTCGGATGCGGCCCGCGCACCCCGGGCGACGAGCGCGTCGGCCCGCCCGGCGGTGCGGTTCCACACCGTGACGGCGTACCCGGCGTCCAGGAACGCCCCGGCCATGGCCCGCCCCATCGGGCCGAGCCCGATCACCGTCACTGATCGCCGCGCCTGCTGCTCCACGGACATGCGCTTCCCCTCCTCTGGAACGAACGCTCTATCCAGAGCGCCGGGCCGACGCTAGCACAGGACTGGAACGAACGCTCTACCCAGAATCTCGGCTAGGATCGCGGCGTGAACACGCCCGAGAGAGCCGACGCGAGAACGAGCGCGAGGACGAGCTCGAAGACGAACGCGAAGGCCGAAGCGAAGCCCGGCACCCGCGAGCGGATCGTCCGGGCCACCTCCCGGCTGCTGCAGCGCCAGGGGTACGAGGGCACCGGGATCAAGCAGATCTCCCGCGAGGCCGAGGCCACCCTCGGCTCCGTCTACCACTTCTTCCCGGGCGGCAAGCAGGAGTTGGCCGCCGAGGCGATCCGGCACGGGGACGAGGAGTTCGCCGTCCTGCTGCGCGCCGGGCTCGGCTCCTCGCCGGACCTGGGCGAGGCGATGACCTCCTGCACCCGGATGCTCGCCACGGAACTGCGCGAGTCCGACTGGCAGGACGGCTGCCCGATCACCAGCACGGCCCTGGAGACGGTCGGCCGGGTGCCGGTGATCGAGGAGGCGGTGACCGAGGCCTTCGCCAACTGGCGGGCCGTCGTGGCGGAACGGCTGCTCGCCGCCGGCATCGGCGAGCAGGACGCCCGCGAGCTGGCCGGCACCGTGATCAGCACCCTGGAGGGCGCCGAGCTCGCCGCCCAGGTCGCCCGCAGCGAACAGCCGCTGCTGGTCACCGGCAAGCACCTGGCCCGCCTGCTCACCGCCTACGCCGACGACCGGGCCTGACCCGCGGCACCGGGCCGCCTGCCCGAAAGACGGGCCGAAGGACGAGCCGAAAGACGGGCCCGAGAAGCCCGGGAGACGGCCGGAAAACGTGAGGAGCCGGCGCAGCGGGGGATCCCTTCCCGCTGCGCCGACTCCGGTTTCACAACTCCCAACCACGGCCAGGAGTAACGCACTTGTCGATCGAAGCCGCGCTGTACGACGGCCGCCCGAACAACGGCCGCCGCACCAGCCCGAACCTGCTGCACCTGTCCACCGACCACGGCGCCGGTCTCGCCGACGCCCTGGCCGCGCACGCCCGTCCGTCCGACCACCGGCTCGGCCGGATCGACCCGTACGGCGACACGCTGTTCAACGAGCAGGACGCCGGCGCCGCCTTCGAGGAAGCCACCGCGCTGCTCGCCCGCTGCACCACCGGGGAGCAGCGGGCGGCCGTCCGCGACCTGCGCAACCTGCTCGCCAACTGCGCCGCCACCCCGGGCAGTTGGCTCATGTTCCTCGGCGACTGAACCGCTAGGACGCGGCCCGGTACACCTCCGCCGCGACGGCCAGGTCCTGCCAGGCCATCCCGACGCTCTTGAAGAACCGCGGCCGCCCGTCCGGCACCAGCGCGTCGCCGCGCACCAGCTCGGAGAGGTTCCACAGCTGCCGCCCGGCCACACCCGCCATCAGCAGGTCCCCGGCCTCCCGGCCCGCGACCGTGCGCGCCTCCACGTACAGCTCGGCCCGCTGGACCAGCAGCTCGTCGACCTCCCGCGCGTCCGGCTCGTGCGAGCCCACCGCGGCCACCGCCGCGTGCGCGGGCACCAGCGCGCCGTCGAACAGCGGCGTGCGCGCGGTGGTGCAGCAGACCACCAGGTCCGCCTCGCGGACCGCCCGCGGACCGCCGACCTCGGCCGTCAGCCCGAGCTCCCGCCCGTACGCCGCCAGCGCCTGCGCCCGGTCGGCGTTGCGCGCCACCACGGTGAGCCGGCGCAGCGGCCGGACGGCGAGCAGGGCGTCCAGGTGCCCGTACGCCTGCGGCCCGGAGCCGAACAGCACCAGGTGCTCGGCCTCCGGCACCGCCAGCCGCCGCAGCGCGGCCGCGGTGACGGCGGGCGTGCGCAGCGCGGTGAGCGCGGCGCCGTCCAGCAGGGCGAGCGGCTGCAGGGTGGGCCCGTCCAGCAGCAGGTAGCTGCCGGTGATCCGGGGCAGCCCCCGCTCCGGGTTGGCCGGCGCGACACCGGCGATCTTCACGCCCGCGTACGGCCCGGCGGCGGCCGGCATCATCAGCAGTTCCCCGGCGGGCACCGGTACGGCGGATCGGGCGGGTGCCGCCTCCGGGTCGAACCCGTCCAGCAGCACCCGCTCGATCGCCCCCACCGCACCGGCGGGCCCGACTCCGCCGGTGCCCGCCACGGCGTACTGGAGCGGCACAACCGCCGTACCGGGCAGTGCGGTCGGGCTCGGGTCGCCCGGAACCACAGCGGTCCGGCTCTCGGATGTCCGGCTCACAGCAGGAACCCCGCTCCCAGCTCGTCGTCCGGCTCCAGGACGAAGCCGTGCTCGCCGGTGCGGAAGGCCGCCCCGCCGACCTCGGTGACCACGCCCTCGCCCTGCGGGTCGCCGCCCGGCAGGAAGCGCCCGGAGAAGACCGTCCCGATGATCGACTCGTGCCGCAGCGGCTCGCCGGGGGCCAGCCGCCCCTCGGCGGCGAGCACCGCCAGCCGGGCGGAGGTGCCGGAGCCGCAGGGCGAGCGGTCGATCTGGCCGTCGGCGAAGACGGTGACGTTCCGCTGGTTCAGCACCCCGTCCACCGAGGGGAGTTCGTCGTACAGCACCACGCCGTACACACCCGAGAGCCGGGCGTCCGTCGGGTGCGCGACCGCCTCGGCGCCGGCCAGCGCGGCCCTGATCTCCCGCCCCACGGCGGTGAGTTCGGGCAGCTGCTCCGGTTCCACGGCGAGCCCGAGGGCGGCCGCGGACACCGAGGCGTAGCAGGCGCCGGAGTGCGCCACGGCGACCTCCACGGTGCCGAGCGAGGTCTCCACCGGCAGCTTCAGCGCGGTCACCCGGCTGGGCACGTTGCGGAAGGTCACCCCGGTGGTGTGTCCGCCGGCCCGGTGCACCAGGGCGGTGACCCGGCCGGACGGCACGTCGATCCGCACCCGTGCCACGCCGTCCGCGGGGGCGGGCACCAGGCCGGAGTCCACGGCCCAGGCGCCGAGCGCGATGGTGCCGTGCCCGCAGGCGGTGGAGTAGCCGTCCTTGTGCCAGAACAGCACGCCCAGGTGCGCCTCGTCGTCGTCCGGCGGCACCAGGAAGCCGCCGTACATCCCGGCGTGCCCGCGCGGCTCCTGGACGAGCAGCTGCCGGATGTCGTCCAGCGCGCTGGGCCGGGGCGCGGTCGCGCTGCCGCCCGCGCCGAGCGCGATGGCCCGGCGTTCGGCGACGGTGTCGCCGGGGATCGGCGGGACGCCGTCCAGCACGATCCGGAACGGCTCGCCGGCCGTGTGGTAGTCGACGGTGCGGACGAACATCAGGCGCCACCTCCCGGCAGCACGCTGACGGTCCGGCTGACGGTGTAGAAGTCCAGGGCCGCCTGGCCCTGCTCGCGCTCGCCGTGGCTGGCGCCCTTGGCTCCGCCGAAGGGCAGGTGGAAGTCGACGCCGCTGGACGGGGCGTTGACCCGGATCATGCCCGCGTCCAGCCGGTCGGCGGCGGCCAGCGCCACGTCCAGGCTGCGGGTGTGCACCGAGGTGGAGAGGCTGTGCGGGGTGTCGTTGGCGAGCGCGATGGCCTCGTCCAGGTCGGCCGCGGCGTGCAGCACGGCGATCGGGCCGAAGAACTCCTCGCGGGCCAGCGGGTGTTCGGCCGGCACCTCGGCGAGCAGGGTCGGCTCGACGTACCAGCCGTCCCGCTCGGGCACCCGGCCGCCGGTGAGCACGCTCGCCCCGGCCTCGACGGCCGAGGAGACGGCGCCGGTCAGCCGCTCCCGGGCGGCGGCGTTGATCACCGGTCCGCAGACCGCGTCGTCGACCGCCGCCAGCGCCTTGACCAGCGCCTCGCGCAGCGGCTCGTGGGCGGCGCCGACCGCGATCACCCGGCTGGTGGCGGTGCACTTCTGCCCCGCGTACCCGGCGATGGCCGCGGCGATGTGCCCGGCGGCCTGCGCGATGTCGGCGTCCGGCAGGACCAGCGCGGCGTTCAGCCCGCCGAGTTCGGCCTGCACCGGCACCCCGCGCTCGGTCGCGGCCCGCACCACGGCCCGGCCGACGCCGGTCGAGCCGGTGAAGGAGATCACGTCCGCGGTCTCCACCAGCGCCGCGCCCTCCTCGGCCCCGCCGGGCAGCACCGTGAACACGTCCTCGGGCAGCCCGGCCAGCTCGGCCAGCCGCAGCGCGCAGGCCGTCGCCTCGGGCGCCGGCTTCAGCACCACCGCGTTGCCGACGGCGAGGGCCGGCGCGGCCTTCCAGGTCGGGATCGCCAGCGGGAAGTTCCACGGCGCGATCAGCCCGGCGACCCCGTAGGGGCGGCGCCGGGTGAGCAGCAGCCCGGGGCCGGCGGCGGTCTCGTGCACCGCCCCGGAGGGCGCGTACGGCGCCTGCGCGTAGTAGCGCCAGATCGCCGCCGTGCGGGCGACCTCGCCGAGCGCCTCGGCCAGCGGCTTGCCGACCTCGCGCACGATCAGCGCGGCCAGCTCGTGGGCGTGCGCCTCCACGGCGTCCGCGATCCGGCCGAGCGCCGCCGACCGGGCGCCCGCTCCGGCGGCGAGCCAGTCGCCCTGCGCCGCCCGGGCCCGCCCGACGGCGGCCCGCACGGCCTCGGCGCCGGGCTCCTCGACGGCGACCACGAGGTCGGCGGGGTCGGCGGGGTTGTACGAGGTGATGGTCACAGCCAGCAGCCCTTCGAGGGAGGTACGGGGAACGAAGGAGGTAGGAGGGGTCAGAGCAGGAAGCCCGCCGGGAACGGGTCGCTCGGGTCGAGGAAGTACTGGGCGGTGCCGGTGACCCAGGCCCGCCCGGTGACGGTGGGCACCACCGCGGGCCGCCCGGCCACCTCGGTCTCCTCGACCAGCCGCCCGGTGAAGGTGGTTCCGATGAAGGAGTCGTTGCGGAAGTCCCGCCCGAGGGGCAGTTCGCCGCGCGCGTGCAGCTGGGCCATCCGCGCCGAGGTGCCGGTGCCGCAGGGCGAGCGGTCGAACCAGCCGGGGTGGATGGCCATCGCGTGCCGGGAGTGCTCGGCGGTGGAGCCGGGGGCGAGCAGCTGGACGTGGTGGCAGCTGTGGATGGACGGGTTCTCCGGGTGCACCGGCTGGTCCGGGCTCGCGTTGATCGCGTCCATCATCGCCAGGCCGGCGTCCAGGATCTCCTGCTTGCGCTCGCGCTCGAAGGGCAGCCCGAACTCGGCGAGCGGCAGGATGGCGTAGAAGTTGCCGCCGTACGCGAGGTCGTAGGTCACCGTGCCGTAGCCGGGCACCTCGATCTTGCGGTCCAGGGCGACCGAGTAGGAGGGCACGTTGCGGATGGTCACCGCCTTGGCGGCGCCGTCCTCGACGTGCACCTCGGCGACCACGAGTCCGGCCGGGGTGTCCAGCCGCACGGTGGTGACCGGCTCGACCACCGGGACCATCCCGGTCTCGACCAGCACGGTGGCGACCCCGATGGTGCCGTGCCCGCACATCGGCAGCAGTCCGGAGACCTCGATGTAGAGCACGCCGAAGTCGGCGTCCGGCCGGGTCGGCGGCTGGAGGATCGCGCCGCTCATCGCGGCGTGGCCGCGCGGCTCGTACATCAGCAGGGTGCGGAAGTGGTCCAGGTGCTCCTGGAAGTGCACCCGGCGCTCGGCCATGGTGGCGCCGGGGATGACGCCGAAGCCGCCGGTGATCACCCGGGTCGGCATGCCCTCGGTGTGCGAGTCGACGGCGTGGAACACGTGGCGGCTGCGCATGGGTCACAACTCCCGTACAGGTTCGGATGGTGGGGGGTGGGCCGGGCCGACTGCCGCCGCAGCCGGCCCGGAGGCCCGGGTTCGCGCCGGTGTCAGACCAGGCCGTCGGCCAGCGCCTTCTCGGTGGCCGCGCGGACGGCCGCCTCGATCTCCGGGACGAGCGGCTGGCGCGGGGCGCGCACCGGGCCGCCGGGGCGCCCGGCGATGTCCATGGAGAGCTTGATGGCCTGGACGAACTCGGTCTTGGAGTCCCAGCGCAGCAGCGAGTGCAGCGACTTGTAGAGCGGCAGCGCGCTCTCCAGGTCCTTGGAGACGGCGGCGTCGTAGAGCGCCACCGAGGCGGCCGGCAGGGCGTTCGGGTAGCCGGCGATCCAGCCGACCGCTCCGGCGAGCGCCAGCTCCAGCAGCACGTCGTCGGCGCCGATCAGCAGGTCCAGCCCGGGGGCCAGCTCGGCGATCTCGTACGCCCGGCGGACGTCGCCGCTGAACTCCTTGACCGCGACGATCGAGCCCTCGGCGTGCAGCTGGGCGAGCAGCGGGGGGACCAGGTCGACCTTGGTGTCGATCGGGTTGTTGTACGCCACGATCGGCAGGCCGGCCTTGGCGACCTCGGCGTAGTGGGCGCGCACCGAGGCGTGGTCGGCCCGGAAGGCGTTCGGCGGCAGCAGCAGGACGGAGCCGGCGCCGGCCTCGGCGGCCTGCTCGGCCCAGCGGCGGGACTCGGCGCTGCCGTAGGCGGCGACGCCGGGCATGACCCGGGAGCCGTCGCCGGCCGCCTCGACGGCGACCTCGACGACCTTGGCGCGCTCCTCGGCGGTGAGCGTCTGGTACTCGCCCAGCGAGCCGTTGGGGACGACGCCCTCGCAGCCGGAGTCGATCAGCCAGCGGACGTGCTCGGCGTAGGCGTCGTAGTCGACGGAGTGGTCCGGGCGCAGCGGGAGCGTGGTGGCGACCATGACGCCGCGCCAGGGACGGTTGGTGTCGTGCTGGGTGATGGACACATGAGCTCCTTGATGAGGTGTGACATTTTACAAGAGCGGACGGGCCGGAGACAAGGTCCCCGGCCCGCCGTTCGACGGCGGGCCCGTTACGACTCCGGGGTGGGCCCCGCCGCCAGCTGGGAGAGCGGCACCGGGCAGCCCAGCGGGCGGCGGTCGGGCCCGGGCTCACCCGAACCGGCCAGGCAGGCCACGGCCGGACCGCACATCCGGCCCTGGCACCAGCCCATCCCGGCCCGGGTGAGCAGCTTGACGGTGCGCGGATCGCCCGCACCCAGGTCCTCGACGGCCTCCCGGATCGCCTCGACCGGCACCTCCTCGCACCGGCAGACGTCGGTGTCCGGACGCAGCCAGCCGGTCCAGCCGGAGCCCGGCCGGTGGGCGGCGGCCATCAGGTCGGCGAAGGCCCGCAGCCGCGAGCGGCGGCGCATCAGCGCGGCCGCGGGCCGCTGCCCGGCCACCGCGTACGCGGCCAGCTCGCCCTCGGCGAGCGCGAGGTCCGCGCCGCCGACGCCATTGGTCTCCCCCGCGGACCAGAGGCCGGGCACGCTGGTGCGCAGCCGGGCGTCGACCTCCAGCGCGACCGCGCCGTCCGGCCCGGTCACGGTCCGCGCACCCAGCTCGGTGGCCAGGTCGATCTGCGGCAGCAGGCCGTGGCCGACGGCGAGCGCGTCGCAGTCGATCCGCCGCCCGGTGCCGGGCACCGGCCGCCAGTCGGCGTCCAGCCGGGCCACCGTGACACCGGTGACCCGGTCCGTCCCGTGCGCCTCGACCACCGCGCTGCGCGGGCGCAGCCGCACGCCGTGGCGCAGCAGCGCCCCGCCGTGCCCGGCACCCTCGACCAGCTTGCCGGGCACGCCCGCCAGCACGCCGGGGTGCCGCGCGTACCCGAGGTAGGCGGTCGCCTCGACCACGGCGGGCACCTCGGCCCCGGCGGTGACCAGCGAGGAGGCGGCCGCGAGCAGCAGCGGGCCGCTGCCGGCCACCACGATCCGCTTCCCGGGCAGCACCAGCCCGGCCTTGAGCATGGCCTGGGCGCCGCCCGCGGTGACGACCCCGGGCAGGGTCCAGCCGGGGAACGGCAGCTGCCGCTCGTACGCGCCGGTGGCGAGCAGCACCGACCGGGACCGGACGGTGGCCCGGTCGGTGCTCTCCGGCCCGCGGGTGACGTGCACCGCGAAGCCGTCCCCGGTGCGCTCCAGGGCCCAGACCTGGTGCCCGGCCAGGAAGGCGGCCCGCCCGGCGCGCTCGTGCGCGTCGAGCCGGTCGGCCCGGCCGGTGTAGGCGGACCAGTGGTGGTGCAGCCGGTCCGGCCGCGCCGCGCCCAGGCCGGGCGCCGGGTGGCGGTAGTACTGCCCGCCGGTGCTCCGCCCGCCGTCCAGCAGGGCGCAGCGCAGCCCGAGGTCGGCGGCGGTGACGGCGGCGGCCAGCCCGGCCGGGCCGGCGCCGACCACCACGAGGTCGTACGGCTGGCTGTCGTGGGCGTCAGACGGCGAGGTCGGCACGGCCGTGGCCCTCCTGGGTGGTGACGGTGGTGCCGGGCTCCGCGGGGAGCAGGCAGGTGCGCTGGTTGGGGCGGCCGTCCACGGTGGCCAGGCAGTCGAAGCAGGCGCCGATCCCGCAGAACGCCCCGCGCGGTTTGCCGCCGACCCGGGTGGTGCGCCAGGCGAGCACGCCGTCGGCCCAGAGCGCGGCGGCGATCGACTGCCCGGGCAGCGCGGGGACGGGCCGCCCGTCGAACTCGATGTGGTGGGCGGGCCCGGGCTCGGCCTGGACCAGCCCGGCGGGGGTGCGGCGGCGCATCGGCGGCTTCTCCAATCCTGGACGGAATCTCATGTGTGGCGATGGCGGGCCGGCGCTCACCCGGCCGGGAAGCGGTCCGCCCGGAACGGTGCGAGGTCCAGCTCCGGCCGCTTGCCGGTGAGCTGCTCGCTGATCAGCAGCCCGGTCGCCGGGGCCAGCCCGATGCCGGCCCCCTCGTGCCCGCAGGCGTGGTAGAGCCCGGGCACCCGGGGGTCCGCGCCGATGGCCGGCAGGTGGTCCGGCAGGTACGGGCGGAAGCCCCGGTAGGTGCGCATCACGGTGACGTCGGCGAGCACCGGGAACAGCGCGGCGGCCTGGGCGGCGAGCCGGCTCAGCACCTCCTGGGAGAGCGTGCGGTCGAAGCCGACCCGCTCCCGGCTGGCACCGATCAGCACCGGCCCGCCCGGGGTGCCCTCGATCACGGCGGAGGTCTCCAGCCCGGCCGATCCGCTGGCCACGTTGGCCACGTAGTCGGCGGCGTAGACCTTGTGCCGCACGACCCGCGGCAGCGGCTCGGTGACCAGCACGAAGCCGCGCCGGGGCAGCACCGGCAGGTGCACTCCGGCCAGCGCGGCGATCTCGCCGCCCCAGGTGCCGGCCGCGTTCACCACGGCGGCGGCGGCCAGGCTCCGCCGGTCGGTCCGCACGCCGCGCACGGCGCCGTCCGGGCCGCGGTCGACGGCGGTGACGCTCTCCCCGGTGATCAGCTCGGCGCCCATCCGGCGGGCCTCGCGCAGCAGGTGGGCGGCGGCCAGGGCGGGCTGGACCTGGGCGTCCTGCGGGTAGTGGAAGCCGCCGGCCAGGCCTTCGGCCAGGTGCGGCTCCAGCTCGCGCAGCCGCTCGCCGGGCACCTCCTCGGCCTCGACCCCGACGGTCCGCTGCCCGGCGGCGAAGGCCCGCAGCGCGTCCTGCCCGGCGGCGGTGGAGGCGACCACCACGCCGCCCTTGGGCTCGTACTCGATCGCGGGGCCGAGCCGCTCGGCGAGTTCGCGCCAGAGCCGGGTGCTGAGCAGGGCGAGGTCGAGTTCGGGGCCGGGCTCCTTGTCGGAGACCAGCAGGTTGCCCTCGCCCGCGCCGGTGGTGCCACCGGCCACCGGGCCGCGGTCCACGACGGCGACGGCGAGCCCGGCGCGGGCGGCGTAGTAGGCGCAGGCGGCGCCGACCACACCGGCGCCGACCACGACGACGTCCAGGGGAGGTCTCTCGGTCTTCAGCACGGCAGTAATATGTCACATGCCATGCGACCTGCCAAGACCGCCCCGCCGAAACCCGGGACCACCCCCACCAGCGGAAAGGCCGGAACGGCGGGGAGCCCCGGCCCACCGCTCGGCAGAACGGCGGACCGGGGCTCCCTCAAGCCCTACCGGCTCAGGTGATGTCGTCCATCTCCTCGCGACGGGACGCCGGCACCGACGCACCGGCCGCCGGGGTCGCCGAGGCCCGGACGGACTCCGCACCGGCCACCGGCTGCACCGAGAGGTCCACGTGCGAGGCCTCCTCGTCGTCCAGCCCGGCGTCCGGGTTGCGGCGCGCCTTGCGCTTGTCGTTGAAGAGCGCGATCCCCACCGCGATGAAGTACAGCGCCCAGATCGGCATCGACAGCAGCAGCATGCTGAACGGGTCGGCGCCCGGAGTGGCGAACGCGGCGAACACGGTGATCGCCATGACCATCCCGCGCCACCAGCTGAGCAGCCGCTTGCCGGTCACGATGCCGACCAGGTTGAGCATCACCAGCAGCAGCGGGAACTCGAAGGCGAGGCCGAAGACCAGCACCATCCGGGTGGCGATGTCGAAGTAGTCCTCGGGCGGCAGGATCGGCGTGGTGTCGCTCGGAGTGAACGAGATCAGCATCTCGACCATGGTCGGCATGACCATGATCGCGGCCGCCACGCCCGCCAGGAACAGCGGGGCGCCGCACGCCATGAAGATGACCGCGTACTTCTTCTCGTTCCTGTGCAGGCCGGGCGCCACGAAGGCCCACACCTGGTACAGCCAGACCGGGACGGCCGCCACCACGCCCGCGGTCAGCGCGACCTTCAGCATCCAGTTGAAACCGGCGGTGAGGCCGATGTTGGACACCTGGGCGCAGCGCCCGTGGTACTGGTCCGCGTCGACCCTGGTGTTGCACTGCGGCAGCGGCTGGAGCAGGAAGTGCTCGATCTGCTTGTGGTAGATCGCCGCGACGATCGCGAACAGCACGATCGCCAGGACCGACTTGACCACGCGGTTGCGCAGTTCCCGCAGGTGGTCGGCGAGGGCCATCCGCCCCTCAGGATCCTTTGACGCCTTCGGCGCCTTGGAGAGCTTGCTCAACCCCGGTCCTCAACTCGTGCGTCGGGGCCCGCCGGTCGACGGGCCTCCGTGGTCGCGCGCCTCCCGCACGTCGTGCGCGCGGCGTGCGTCAGCTGCCTCACGTGCGCCGCGCTCAGTGCGGGCGGTCGCCGTCGGGCGCGGAGGCCCCGGCGGCGGGCTCGTTCACCGGACGGGCCGTGGCCGAAGCGCCCGGAGCGGACTGGATGGTCCGGCCCGCGGCACCGTCGACCGGGGCCGCTGCCCGGGCGGGCGGGCTCGACTGCTCGGACCGGCCGTCCGAACGCATCGCCTGGGCCTCGCTCTTCAGGATCCGCATCGACTTGCCCAGCGAGCGCGCCAGGTCGGGCAGCCGCTTGGCTCCGAACAGCAGGATGGCGAGAACCACGATCACCACGATCGCGGTCGGCGAGATGCGCATGCGCGACCACCTTCAGTCATGGCGGCCCGACGGGCCGTCCGCTGCGGATGGTAACCGCTGCGGATGACGCCACGACGACGGCCGCCCGAACAGGACAGCGGCCCCCGGTACGCGGTTCAGGAGCCAACTGAGAGCGTAACCCGCCCCCACCCGCGCGCAGCAGCCCCCGTACCACCCGGAGCCGCGCCGTGCTAGGCGGCCGGGACCCTCTCCGCCGCCGGGGCGTTCGCCGCCGGCATCGCGTCCGCCAGGTCCTCGGCCGCCGCGGCCAGCGCCCGCGAGGCCCGGTCCACGCCCTCGGCCAGCGCCCGCACGTCCAGCCAGAGCCGGATCGCGAGGACCCCGAGGACCAGCAGGCCCGCGGTGGCGAGCAGGACGGCGGCGACGAGCATCCAGGACATGCGCCCACCCTATACGGGGGTCACCCCTCCGCCGGGACGAGCCGCATGGTGCGCACCCCGGCCCCGGTGAGCGCCTCGACGATCTTCTCCCCGGCCGGCTTGCGCACCGCCGCACCGCACCGCGGGCAGCCGAAGCTGTAGTGCGCCTGGGCCGGGGTGCGACCGAGGGTCAGGCGGAAGTCCTCGGCCGGGAGCTCCACCTTCTCCCGGCACTCGGAGCAGTACACCTTGAATCTGGTCCCGGGTTCCACCGCTCAGGCCCGCCCCTCCCCGTAGGCGGCCAGCGCCTCCCGCGCGGCCGAGCGCGCCTGCTCGGCCAGTTCGGGCGGCGAGACGATCCGGCCGTCCCGGCCCAGCCGCAGCGCCAGCGGGCGCAGCTGGGAGGGGTCGGCGCTGCGCAGGGTGATCCGCAGCCCGCCGTCGGGCAGTTCCTCGGCCCGGTCGTGGGTGTAGTACTCGGCCACCCAGCGCCCCCCGGAGGAGACCTCGACGACCACCTCGGGGTCGTCCGCCGCCGGGTTGACCAGCCCGCCGCTCAGGTCGCGGGGCTCGCGCCGGGGCGGGTCGGCCGGGACGTCCAGGACGCGGATCTCGGCGACCCGGTCGAGCCGGAACATCCGGTGGTCCTCGGAGGTGCGGCACCAGGCCTCGAGGTAGGTGTGGCCCTCGGTGAGCAGCCGGATCGGGTCCACCTCGCGCTCGGTCATCCCGCCGCGCCCGTGCGAGTAGTAGCGCAGCCAGAGCCGGCGGCCCTCGCTGAGCGCGCGGTCGATGTCGGCGAACACGTGGCTCTCCGCCTCGAAGGTCACGCCGACCCGGGCGCTGCCCTCGGCACTCTCCCCGGCCGCGTTCTCGATCTTGGCGACGGCCCGGGTGAGCGCCTCCCGGTCCCCGGCCCGCAGGCCCGGCAGCCCGGCCACCGCGCGGGCGGCCACCAGCAGCGCGGTCGCCTCGTCGGCGGCCAGCCGCAACGGCTGGGCCACGTCGTCGACGTTGTGCCACCAGATCCGCTCGCCGTCGGTGTCGATGTCGAGCAGGTCGCCGCCGCGGAAGCTGGTGCCGCACATCGGCAGCACGTTGAGGTCCGCGATCAGCTCGCGCTCGCTGATCCCGAACGCCCGGGCCACCTCGGCGACCTCGGCCCCGGGCCGC
The DNA here is from genome assembly GCF_043198905.1 of Kitasatospora sp. NPDC048715. NCBI lineage: Bacteria > Bacillati > Actinomycetota > Actinomycetes > Kitasatosporales > Streptomycetaceae > Kitasatospora > Kitasatospora sp. NPDC048715. Next base: position 497,502 of record NZ_JBICVH010000003.1, read on the forward strand.
TCGCGCAGGTAGGTGACCAGCGACAGCATCCGTCGCGTCTGGTCGATGGCATTACTCACGGCCGCTCTCCCTCGATACCCGCGACCGCCCGCAGCCGGTCGACCACATCCGCCCGCAGCTCCTCCGGCCCGAGCACCAGCACGTCCGGCCCGAACTCGGCCAGGTCCGCGCCCAGCCCGTTGCCGTACGGGATCTCCAGCTCGTCCCAGGCCTCGTCCACCCGGGTGCTGCCCAGCGCCTTGGTGCGCAGCGGGAAGCCGGCGCCCCGGCGGACCCGGACGGTCGCGGTGGCGGTGGCCCCCTCCCCCGCGAACTTCGCCACGGTGGCCCGGACGTCCACGTGCTCGGGCACGGTGCCGAGGAACGCCCCGGACCTCGCCTTCACCTTGCCGGTGATCCGGCTGAGCCGGAACACCCGGGCGTCGCCGCGGTCGCGGTCGTACCCGGCCAGGTACCAGTGCCCGCGCCAGCACTCCAGCGCCCACGGCTCGACGCTGCGCTGCTCAGCGGCGGCGGCGCCGGCCTTGCGGTACTCGAAGGAGACCGGACGGCGGTCCCGGGCGGCGGTGAGCAGCGGCTCGAACGCGGCCTCCCGGGCGGGGATGCGCGGCTCCAGGGCGGTGCGGCCCTCGGCCTCGGCGAACGGCACCCCGGCCGCGCGCAGCTTCTGCAGGGCGCCGCTGGCCGCACCGGACATCTTGGCCTGCTGCCAGACCCGGGCGGCCAGGGTCAGCGCGGCCGCCTCCTCGGCGTCGAGGGCGATCTCGGGCAGCCGGTTGCGGTCGGCGCGGGCCAGGTAGCCGAGCTCGCCGTCCAGGGTGCTCTCGTCGACGTCGATCACCAGGCCGAGCTCGCGCAGGTCGTCCTTGTCCCGCTCGAACATCCGGTTGAAGGCGTCCTCGCTGCCGTTCTGCCAGGCCTCGCGGTACGCCTCGATGGACTCCCGCAGCTCCTTCTTGGAGAGCGGACGTCGGGTGTTCATCAGGCACAGGGCGAGATTCATCAGCCGCTCTGCCTTCGCGATCGCCATCGCTGACCCTTCCGGTGTGCCGCGCCGAGCGCGGGGTGCGCCAACCGGGCGATCACCACCCGGCGGGACCGACCGTACCGGTAGCGGTACGCACCGCAAAAGCGGCATCCCCGAACACCCCCGGACATGCCCGTGGGCCGGGCCCCCGGAGGGGTCCGGCCCACGGCGCGAGCAGGCTCAGACCGCCAGCAGGTCGACCACGAAGATCAGGGTCGAGCCGGCCGGGATGAGCGGCGTCGGCGACTGGTTGCCGTACGCCAGGCGCGCCGGGATGGTCAGCTCGCGGCGGCCGCCGACCTTCATGCCGACGACGCCCTGGTCCCAGCCCTTGATGACGCGGCCGCCGCCCAGCGGGAAGCGGAACTCGTTGGGGCTCCGGTTCCAGCTCGCGTCGAACTCCTCGCCGGTCTCGAAGGTCACACCGACGTAGCGGACGCTGACGTTCTGACCCCGCTTGGCCTCCTCGCCGTCACCGACGACGATGTCGCGGATCTGCAGCTCCGTCGGGGCGTCGCCGATCGGGAAGTCGATCTCGGGCTTCTCGTTGAGGTTGACGCTCACAGTCCCTCTTCTCACATTCGCTCTGCTGTCACGACCAAGCGGCGGGCGCCCGCACCCGGTCCGTTCTTCCCGGACCACGGTACGGGCGCCCGCCGCCCGTCCGGGTCCGGCCACGCGGCCGGACCCGGAGGTCACACGTACACCATTGTCACCCGAAAGTGGATCAGCCCTGACCCGCGTCGAGGATGTCCACCACGAAGACCAGCGTCGCGCCGGGCGGGATGTCGCCCTGGCCCTTGTCGCCGTAGCCCAGCGAGGCGGGGATCACCAGCTCGACCCGGCTGCCGACGGTCTGGCCCTCCAGGCCCTGGTCCCAGCCCTGGATGACCTGGCCGCCGCCGACCGGGAAGGTGAACGCCTGGCCCTTGCTGAGCGAGGAGTCGAACACCTTGCCGCTGGAGAACAGCGCGCCGGTGTACTGGACGACGACCTTCTCGCCCTTCTCCACCTTCGGCCCGGTGCCCTTGATCAGGACGTGCGACTTCAGCTCGGTCGGGTCCTTCGCGCCGGCCACCGGGGTGATCTCGGCCGGCTTCTTGCCGTTGTCCTTGACCTGCGGGAAGTCCGCCGGCGGCGGGGTGACGGTTCCGCTCACCACGGCGTCGGGCGCGTTGGCGTTGCGGACGTCGATCACGAAGATCAGGTCGTCCTTGGGGCCGATCGACATGTCGGCCTTGCCCTGGGCGCCGAACGCGGCGGCCGGCGGGGCCACCACCAGCAGCCGGCTGCCGGCCTTCTTGCCGATCACGGCCTGGTCCAGGGCCGGGATCAGCGCGTCGGTGCCGGCCTGGAAGATCTGCGGCTTCCCGTCGGCGTCGTACGAGCTCGGGATGTCCTTGCCGGTGTTCCAGTCCTTGGCGGTGTAGTCGACCGAGGCCCAGGAGTTCTTCTCCACCTTGGCGCCGGTGCCCTCGGTGAGCACCTTGACGACGAAGGAGCCGTCGGAGGCCTCGCCCGGCACCTGGATCTCGGCCTTCTTGCCGAAGTCCCCGGCGACCGTCGGCAGCACCTTGGCGCTGTCCTTGATCGGCGGCACCGGTTCGGCGGTCGGCGTGGGCGGCGCGCTCTTGGCCGCGTCCGGCTTGGCCGCGGCGCTGTCCTTGGAGCCGTCCTTGTTCACCACGTAGAGCGTGATGCCGCTGCCGACCAGCAGCAGCGCCAGCACCGTACCGAGGATCACGCCCAGCTTGCCGACACCGGGCGGGTTCTCGTCGTACCCGGCCTCCGAGCTGTCGGTCTTGCGCACGTTGGAGGCGAAGATCTGCGGGGCGTCGTCGTCCGTCCTGGTCCCGCCCGCGGGGCGCGGCGCCTCGCCGGGCTGCGCCCAGCCGGCCTGCTGCGCCAGGATCGCCGGGGGGACGACGATCGACTCGCGGTCCCCGCCGACCGGGCCGCCGGGACGGGAGGCGGCCGGGTCACCCGCAGAGCTGTCGTTCGCCGCGGTACCGGCCCCGCCCGGGCTCGGCGTCTTCTCAGTCATGACTCCCCATCCATCTCGCCACGAGGTCTTCCAGGTCTGCGTCCGGCGTGGGCACGCCGGCCTGATGTCGCACCGCCCGCCCGGACCTCGGCACCGGGCGGCGCCTGCCACAGTGCGTGGGCAGTATGACAGCTCAGGATGAGGGCGGACGCTTCGCTGTACGAGCGTCCGCCCAAGCGTACGGAATCCCCTGGGTGAGTTCCTAGACCGCTTCGAGAATGTCGATCACGAAGACCAGCGTCGAGTTCGCCGGCACCGAGCCCTGCGCCTTGTCCTGGTAGCCGAGCGCCGGCGGGACCACCAGCAGGACCCGGCTGCCGACGTTCTGCCCGACCAGGCCCTTGTCCCAGCCCTCGATCACGCTGCCGGTGCCGATCTGCACCGCCTGCGCGCCGCCGTGCGTCCAGGAGGAGTCGAACTGCTGGCCGTTGGCCCACAGCACTCCGGTGTACTGCACCACCAGGGTCTGCCCGCTCTTGACCTGCTTGCCCTCGCCCTTGATCAGCACCGCCTGCTGGAGGTCGGTGGGCGCGGCCTGTCCTTCCGGGATCGTGATCGTCACCGGCGCCTTGCCGTTGTCCTTGACCTGCGGCAGCGTCGCGGGCGGCTCGGTCATCGTCCCGGTGAGCGTGGAGTCCGGCGGCAGGCTCTCCATGATGTCCAGCACGAACACCACGGTGTCGCCCTTGCTGACGCCAAGCTGGCTGGAGCCCTGCTCGCCGAAGGCCGCCTCCGGCGGGGCCACCACCAGCAGCCGGGAGCCCACCTTCTTGCCGATCACGCTCTGGTCCAGCGCCGGCACCAGCTGCCCGCTGCCCGCCTGGTAGAGCTGCGGCTTGCCGTTGGCGTCGTACGAGCTCGGCAGGTCCTTGCCGGTGGTCCAGTCCTTGGCGGTGTAGTTGACCGTCACCCAGTCGCCCTTGTTGACGGTCGCCCGCTCACCCTCGATGACCGTGTTCACCACGAACTGGCCGCTGGGCTGCTGGCCCTCGGGAATGGTGATGGTGGCCTTGCTGCCGAATCCGCCACCCGAAAGAGTGGGCATCGGCGACGCCTCCGCGACCGGCGCGGGGACCGTCGGGGCGGCGCTCGCCGTGGACGGCGTCGCCGGGCCGGCCGCCTTGGGGGAACTGCTGCAGGCGACCGCGAGCAGCAACGGCAGGGTGAGAAGCAAACCGGCGGTGCGGCGCACGGTGGTCCTAACTGTCGGTCGAAGTCGGCTCTCCTGACTCGACGGACAGCGTATGCCCGGCACGCGTCCGGCCCCGGTAGACACCACCGGGGCCGGCCACCGCCTTGATCACAAGGCCTCGATCACACCGCCTCCACTACATCCCCGCGATCAGCTTCTCCACCCGCTCGTCCACCGAGCGGAACGGGTCCTTGCACAGCACCGTGCGCTGCGCCTGGTCGTTCAGCTTCAGGTGCACCCAGTCCACCGTGAAGTCCCGGCGCTGCTCCTGCGCCCGGCGGATGAAGTCCCCGCGCAGCCGGGCCCGGGTGGTCTGCGGCGGGATCGACTTGGCCTCGAAGGTCTTGAGGTCGGTGGTCACCCGCTGCGCCTGGCCCTTGCCCTGGAGCAGGTAGAACAGGCCGCGGCGGCGGTGGATGTCGTGGTACGCGAGGTCGATCTGGGCCACCCGCGGGTTGGACATGCTCATCCCGTGCTTCTCGCGGTAGCGCTCGATGAGCTTGTACTTCATGATCCAGTCGATCTCCTGGGCCACCCCGTCCAGCCGCTCGGTGCGGACGGCCTCCAGGGTGCGGCCCCACAGGTCGAGCACCCGGCCGACGGTGCCGGTGTTGATGCCCTTGCGGTCCGCGAACTCCAGGGCCTTCGTGTAGTACTCCTCCTGGATGTCCAGCGCGCTGGCCTCCCGGCCGTTGGCGAGCCGCACCTGGTGGGTGCCGGTGAGGTCGTGGCTGACCTCGCGGATCGCCCGGATCGGGTTCTCCAGGGTGAGGTCGCGCATCACCACGCCGGCCTCGATCAGCCGCAGCACCAGGTCGGTGGAGCCGACCTTGAGCAGCGTCGTGGTCTCGGACATGTTGGAGTCGCCGACGATCACGTGCAGCCGGCGGTAGCGCTCGGCGTCCGCGTGCGGCTCGTCCCGGGTGTTGATGATCGGGCGCGAACGGGTGGTGGCGGAGCTGACGCCCTCCCAGATGTGCTCGGCCCGCTGGCTGACGCAGAACACCGCGCCGCGCGGGGTCTGGAGCACCTTGCCCGCGCCGCAGATCAGCTGCCGGGTGACCAGGAACGGGATCAGCACGTCGGCGAGCCGGGAGAACTCGCCGTGCCGGGCCACACAGTAGTTCTCGTGGCAGCCGTAGGAGTTCCCGGCCGAGTCGGTGTTGTTCTTGAAGAGGTAGACGTCCCCCGCGATGCCCTCCTCGTGCAGCCGCCGCTCGGCGTCCACCAGGAGGCCTTCGAGGATCCGCTCGCCGGCCTTGTCGTGCGTCACCAGCTCGACGACGTCGTCGCACTCGGGGGTGGCGTACTCGGGGTGGGAGCCGACGTCGAGGTAGAGGCGGGCGCCGTTGCGCAGGAAGACGTTGCTGCTTCGGCCCCAGGAGACGACCCGGCGGAACAGGTACCGCGCGACCTCGTCCGGCGACAGCCGCCGCTGCCCGCGGAACGTGCAGGTCACGCCGTACTCGTTCTCCAGCCCGAAAATCCGGCGGTCCATGAGCACTCCATTCTCTGTCGGAGCTGTCCGAAACCGCCTCCACGACGGCTGGGCCGCCGCAGGGGCACCGGAGTCCCGCACGACGGCGGCGGGGCCGCCGTACGGAACTCCACAGGTACTGCTACACCGGCGTGCCGTCCGCCGGGTTGTCGTCGTCGTCCGCCTCGGCGGACTGGTCCCCGTCGAGCAGCCGGCCCAGCTGGTTGCCCAGGATCCGCTTGAACTTGCGCTGCTGGAACCGCTGGCGGTCGAGGACCGCGACCTCCAGCTGTTCCGGCGTGAGGCTGCGCGGGCTGCCGCCGTTGGGGTCGCGGGCGAGCGAGTCCACCGCGACCTTCACCGCCTCGGTGAGGCTCAGGCCGGCCCGGTGGCGCTGGCCCAGGTAGTTGCCGATCGAGTCGGCGTTGCCGCCGACCACCACGTAGTTCTTCTCGTCCACGACCGAGCCGTCCGGCGTGAGCCGGTAGATCTGGTCGTTGTCGGAGGTGCGGCCGACCTCGGCCACGATCAGCTCGACCTCGTACGGCTTCTCGCCGACCGAGGAGAAGATGGTGCCCAGGGTCTGGGCGTACACGTTGGCCAGGCCCCGGGCCGTGACGTCGGCCCGGTCGTAGGAGTAGCCGCGCAGATCGGCGTAGCGGACGCCGCCGATGCGCAGGTTCTCGAACTCGTTGTAGCGGCCGACCGCCGCGAAGGCGATCTTGTCGTAGATCTCGGAGACCTTGTGGAGCGCCCTGGAGGTGTTCTCCGCGACGAAGACGATGCCGTCGGCGTAGGTGAGCACGACCACGCTGCGGCCGCGCGCGATGCCCTTGCGGGCGTACTCCGCGCGGTCCGCCATGGCCTGCTGGGGTGAGACGTAGAACGGTGTCGACACCGGCGGTCGTCCCTTTCCTGTGAGGTGGTGGCGTGGGGAGTGTCCTGTGGAACTCAGCCGGGTCCGCCTAGATCCACAGGACACCCCCTAGATCAGCGGGGCCTGCGGGCCGTTGGGCCGGGCCAGGCGCTCGTCGGTGATGGCGACGGCGACCTCCGTGACCTCCGCCTCGGTGAGTCGGCGGAAGCCGTCCTCGGTGATCAGCGAGACGATCGGGAAGATCTTGCGGGCGAGGTCCGGGCCGCCGGTGGCGGAGTCGTCGTCGGCCGCGTCGTACAGCGCCTGGACGACCATGGTGACGGCCTGGTCGGCCGTCAGCCCCTCGCTGTAGAGCTTCTTCATCGAGCCGCGTGCGAAGACCGAGCCGGAGCCGGTGGCGGTGAAGCCGCGCTCCTCGGACCGCCCGCCGGTGACGTCGTAGTTGAAGATCCGGCCGCGGCCGAGGTCCAGGTCGTAGCCGGCGAACAGCGGCACCACCGCGAGGCCCTGCATCGCCATGCCCAGGTTGCCCCGGATCATGGTGGTGAGCCGGTTGGCCTTGCCCTCCAGGGAGAGCGTGGTGCCCTCGATCTTCTCGTAGTGCTCCAGCTCCAGTTGGAACAGCCGGACCATCTCGATCGCGAGGCCCGCGGTGCCGGCCACGCCGACCGCGCTGAACTCGTCGGCCGGGAACACCTTCTCCATGTCGCGCTGGGCGATCACGTTGCCCATCGTGGCCCGGCGGTCACCCGCGATCACCACGCCGCCGTCGAAGGTCGCGGCCACGATCGTGGTCCCGTGCGGGGCCTCGACCACGGCGCCCTCGGGGAGCCCGCGGCGACCGGGGACCAGCTCCGGCTTGTGCTCGGCGAGGAAGTCGATGAACGAGGACGACCCCGGGGTCAGGAAGGCAGCCGGTAGACGCCCGGTGCCACGAGTGTTGGCTTCCACACGATTCCTTCCAGGTAGCTTGAAGCGCGCGCTGCCCGCACCCTACCCGCCCGACGATCACTGTCCACGGGTGGAGGGGCCGGTGCCGGACGGCCGGGCGGTGCTCGCCGCCCGGCCGCCCCGGACGGTCGCGACCGTGAATTCGGAATGCCCGGGTGCGGGCTATTGCCCGCCCTTCTGGACGAATCCGCGCACGAAATCCTCGGCATTCGACTCGAGGACCTCGTCGATTTCGTCCAGCACCGCGTCGACGTCGTCGCTCAGCTTTTCCTGGCGCTCCTTGAGGTCGTCGGAATTCTGGCTTTCCGCGGCCTGCTCCTCGACCTCCTCGGAGGAACGGTTTGCCCGCTGCTGGCCGCCGCCGGTGTCCTTGCTCGCCATTTCCCTCACCCCGCTCGATTCGTCTGGCACGGTTCGGTCGTTGCTTGCTGCACCGACCCTATACACAAGGTGCGACTGCCGCTCCCGGTTCGCCGGTGGCGCTTCCTGTCCAACACCCGCTGCCACCCCGAATGATTCCCATTCGGCGGACGTTCACCCATGGTGATCGAAAAGTTACCCGCCGGCCAGCACCCGGAGCAGGTCCTCGGCCGTGCGGCAGCGGTCCAGCAGCTCCTTGACGTGGTTGCGGGTGCCGCGCAGCGGCTCCAGGGTGGGGACGCGCTGCAACGAGTCCCGGCCCGGCAGGTCGAAGATCACCGAGTCCCAGGAGGCCGCCGCGACGTGGTCCGCGTACTGCTCCAGACAGCGACCGCGGAAGTACGCCCTGGTGTCCTCCGGCGGCTTGGAGACGGCCCGCTCCACCTCGTCCTCGGTGACCAGCCGCTCGAACCGCCCGCGGGCCACCAGACGGTTGTAGAGGCCCTTCTCGGGCCGTACGTCGCTGTACTGGAGGTCGACCAGGTGCAGTCGCGGGTTGTCCCACTCCAGGGCGTCCCGGCTGCGGTAGCCCTCCAGGATCTCCCGCTTGGCGATCCAGTCCAGCTGCCGGGACAGCGACATCGGGTCGCGCTCCAGCCGGCCCAGGACGTCCTCCCAGCGCGCCAGCACGTCCACCGTCTGCTCGTCCGCGTCGGTGCCGAAGCGGTCCTCCACGTACTTGCGGGCCAGCTCGAAGTACTCCAGCTGGAGCTGGACGGCGGTGAGCCGGCGCCCGTTGCGCAGGGTGATCAGGTGCTTGAGCGTCGGGTCGTGGGAGACCCGGTGCAGGGTGCGCACCGGCTGGTCCACCGCGAGGTCGGCGGCGATGAAGGAGTCCTCGATCATCGACAGGACCAGCGAGGTGGTGCCCAGCTTGAGGTAGGTGGAGATCTCGGAGAGGTTGGCGTCCCCGATGATCACGTGCAGTCGGCGGTACTTCTCGGCGTCGGCGTGCGGCTCGTCCCGGGTGTTGATGATCGGGCGCTTGAGCGTCGTCTCCAGGCCGACCTCGACCTCGAAGTAGTCCGCCCGCTGGCTGATCTGGAAGCCGTGCGCGGAGCCGTCCTGGCCGATGCCGACCCGGCCGGCGCCGGTGACCACCTGGCGGGAGACGAAGAACGGGGTGAGGTGGCGGACGATGTCGGCGAACGGTGTCGCCCGCTTCATCAGGTAGTTCTCGTGGGTGCCGTAGGAGGCGCCCTTGTTGTCGGTGTTGTTCTTGTAGAGGTGGATGGTCTGCCCGTTGGGCAGTTCCAGCGCGCGTTGTGCCGCGGCCGCCATGATCCGCTCGCCGGCCTTGTCCCAGAGCACGGCGTCACGCGGGTTGGTCACCTCGGGCGAGCTGTACTCGGGGTGCGCGTGGTCCACGTAGAACCGGGCCCCGTTGGTGAGGATGACGTTGGCGAGGCCGATGTCCTCGTCGGTCAGCTGGCTGGCGTCCGCGACCTCGCGGGCCAGGTCGAACCCCCGTGCGTCGCGCAGCGGGTTCTCCTCCTCGAAGTCCCAGCGGGCCCGCCGTGCCCGGTGCATCGCCGCCGCGTACGCGTTGACGATCTGGGACGAGGTGAGCATGGCGTTGGCGTTGGGGTGCCCGGGCACGGAGATCCCGTACTCGGTCTCGATGCCCATCACGCGCCGTACGGTCATGCGGCCCTCCTTGCCCGGTGCGCCGCCCCCGACGGGCGGAGCACTCTGACGTACCGCCGAACAACACCGACGCCGGGCCTCTGCCCGCGGACGGTGGGTCGAGCCTAGAACCCGGCGCCGAGCGGCGGGCCCGGAGACGCGCCGTCCGGCTGCGGGGCCGCGAGGCGCCACAGCCGGACGGTGTGCGTACAGCTCCGGGGACCGCTGCCGGCCCGGACAACCGCGTGCTTACAGGTACTGCCCCGTGTTGGCGACAGTGTCGATCGAGCGGCCGGACTCGGCGCCCTGCTTGCCGGTGACCAGCGTGCGGATGAAGACGATCCGCTCGCCCTTCTTGCCGGAGATGCGGGCCCAGTCGTCCGGGTTGGTGGTGTTCGGGAGGTCCTCGTTCTCCTTGAACTCGTCCACGCAGGCGGCGAGCAGGTGGGAGACGCGCAGACCGCGCTGACCGTGGTCGAGGAAGTCCTTGATGGCCATCTTCTTCGCGCGGTCGACGATGTTCTGGATCATCGCGCCGGAGTTGAAGTCCTTGAAGTACAGGACCTCCTTGTCACCGTTGGCGTAGGTGACCTCCAGGAAGCGGTTCTCCTCGGTCTCGGAGTACATCCGCTCCACCACCGACTGGATCATCGCGGCCACCGTGGCCCCGACGGAGCTGTCGTGCTCCTTGAGGTCGTCCGGGTGGAACGGCAGCGAGTCCTTGAGGTACTTGGAGAAGATGTCCTTCGCGGCCTCGGCGTCCGGGCGCTCGATCTTGATCTTGACGTCCAGGCGGCCGGGCCGCAGGATCGCCGGGTCGATCATGTCCTCGCGGTTGGAGGCGCCGATGACGATGACGTTCTCCAGGCCCTCCACGCCGTCGATCTCGGCGAGCAGCTGCGGGACGATGGTGTTCTCCACGTCCGAGCTGACGCCGGAGCCGCGGGTGCGGAACAGCGACTCCATCTCGTCGAAGAAGACGATGACGGGCGTGCCCTCGCCCGCCTTCTCCCGGGCCCGCTGGAAGACCAGGCGGATCTGCCGCTCGGTCTCGCCCACGTACTTGTTGAGCAGCTCGGGGCCCTTGATGTTGAGGAAGTAGCTCTTCCCCTGGGGGCGGCCGGTGACCTCGGCGACCTTCTTGGCCAGCGAGTTGGCGACCGCCTTGGCGATCAGCGTCTTGCCGCAGCCGGGCGGGCCGTAGAGCAGCACGCCCTTGGGCGGGCGCAGCTCGTACTCCTTGAACAGGTCGGCGTGCAGGTAGGGCAGCTCGACCGCGTCGCGGATCAGCTCGATCTGGTTGCTCAGACCGCCGATCTGGCGGTAGTCGATGTCCGGGACCTCCTCGAGGACCAGCTCCTCGACCTCGGACTTCGGGACGACCTCGAAGACGTAGCCGGAGCGGGGCTCCAGCAGCAGGGCGTCCCCGGACCGGATGGTCAGCCCACGCAGCGGTTCGGCGAGGCGCACCACCCGCTCCTCGTCGGTGTGCCCCAGCACCAGGGCGCGCTCGCCGTCCTCCAGGAGCTCCTTGAGGGTGACGATCTCGCCGATGTTCTCGAAGGCCATCGCGTCCACGATGTTGAGGGCCTCGTTGAGCATCACTTCCTGGCCGCGCCGCACCTCGTCGAGGGCGACGCTCGGGCTGACGTTCACGCGGAGCTTGCGCCCCCCGGTGAAGATGTCCGCGGTGCCGTCCTCGTTCGCGTCGAGGAAGGTGCCGAAGCCGGCCGGGGGCTGTGCCAGCCGGTCCACTTCCTCCTTGAGGGCCACGATCTGGTCGCGGGCCTCTCGCAGGGTGGAGGCGAGCCGTTCGTTCTGGGCGGTCACGCCCGCCAGGTTGGTCTGGAGCTCGACGATCCGCTCTTCGAGGATCCTCGAATTGCGCGGCGAGTCGGCGAGCTTGCGGCGCAACACGGCGATTTCCTGCTCAAGGTACGAGACCTGAGCGGCCTCGTCGGAACCACGAGCGGGCCTGCCGGTGCTGCGGTTGTAGTCGTCATCGTGGGCTGCCACGGTCCTCACCTCCTCCGGGGAGCTGGACGCTTCCAGACCCTACCTGGGACCAGGGGTCCGTAAACCCCTAGATCAAGAAAGATGGAACGGGCGTGTCCGATCTTCGCCCCAGCGTGCTTCCCCTCTGCTAAGGGGGATACCCACCGCGCACCACCCAAAGCGGGCCAGATGTATCGTCGAGCGAAGTGATATCCGATCGCGACCACAAGTCGAGGTCCGATCGTTGTACGAATGGCGGGATTGCTCCAGGAATAGGGGCGACCCGGGACAGAAACGGCAGGGGACCATGTCGGTGACCGAGCAGACGGCGGCAGCGGCCGAAGAGCTGGAGGTGTGGATCGACCAGGATCTGTGCACCGGCGACGGCATCTGCGTGCAGTACGCGCCCGAGGTCTTCGAGCTCGACATCGACGGGCTGGCCTATGTGAAGGGGCCGGACGACGAGCTGCGCCAGCAGCCCGGGGAGACCGCCCCGGTGTCGCTGACGATCCTTCAGGACGTGGTGGACTCGGCGAAGGAGTGCCCCGGCGACTGCATCCACGTGCGCCGGGTCGCCGACCGGGTCGAGGTGTACGGGCCGGACGCGGAGTAGCCGGCCCGCGGATCAGCGGGTCCGCGCGGTGGTCGGTCCGCGCGGTGGCCGGTCCGTCACACGGCGGAGAGCGGGGCGGCGGTCTGGGAGCGATCCCAGCCGCCGCTCCTGTGCGTCCAGGTGAGGTCGACCGAGATGTCGGGCCGGAACCGCGGCACGTCCTCGCTCGAATACCCCTGCGCGTGGCCGGTGATGGCGCCGTCCGAACGCACCGCGATCCGGCTCACGGTGAGGTTCTCGCGCTCGGTCAGCAGCGTGGCCACCACCTCCGGGCGCCCGCCCGGGCCGAAGCCGAGCAGCAGGACGGCGTCCGGCGGGGTGCCGGTCTCGGTGGCGCAGTGCGCGGTGACCACCGTGGCGGGGCGCCCGTCGCCGAGCCGCGCGGACACGCTGAGCGCCGTCTTGACCGGGAACGGGCCGCAGTCCAGCGGGAGTTGGACCTGGGCCGGGTCGGGGCCCGCGCTCACCGCGAGGGACGTGGGCACGGGGTGCGCGGGCACCGGGGTGCCGGTCGCCGGGGAGGCCGCCAATGCGGCCCCCACCACCGCGCCGCAGCCGGCCAGGGCGACGGCCCAGTGCCAGGGGGCGGTGCGCGCGTGCCCGGGCCCGGAGCGGCTCCGCGGTGTCCGCTGTCCAGCCGTCGCCGTCGTCGTCCCGACCGCGGTCTCCACCAGGCGTCCCCTCCAGAGCTCCAGGAGCTGGTCTGCGTGCGCGAGCATCGTCCCACACCGTGATCGGCGGGATGCGAAAGGGGTGGTACGAGCGGTGTGCTCGTACCACCCCTTTCGCGGTGGGTTTCGGGGCTCAGCCCAGGTCGGGCTGCTCCGTCTCCGTGTCGCGGGCGGCCTTGCGGGCGGCGGCGCGCTCCTGGAGGGTGGGCTCGGGCGCCCCGTTGTCGTAGTCCTCGCCGTACGCGCCCTTGGCCGGACGGCGGCGGCGCAGCGGCGGCTCCACACCGTCCGCCAGGCGGCGGGCGGTGAGCAGGAAGCCGGTGTGGCCGATCATCCGGTGGTCCGGGCGGACCGCCAGACCCTCCAGGTGCCAGGTGCGGACCATGGTCTCCCAGGCCTGCGGCTCGGTGAAGGTGCCGTGGTCGCGCAGCGCCTCGACGGTCCTGGACATCTGCGTGGTGGTGGCCACGTAGCAGCAGATGAGGCCGCCGGGGACGAGCGCCTCGGAGGCGACGTCCAGGCACTCCCAGGGGGCCAGCATGTCGAGGATGACGCGGTCGACGTCGGTCTCGACCAGGTTGTCCTGGAGGTCGCCGACGGTGAGCTTCCACGCCGGGTGCGGGCCGCCGAAGTAGCGCTCGACGTTCCCCTGGGCGATGTCGGCGAAGTCCTGCCGGCGCTCGTAGGAGGCCAGCATGCCGTGCTCGCCGACGGCGCGCAGCAGGTACATGCTGAGCGCGCCGGACCCGACGCCGGCCTCGATCACGCGGGCACCCGCGAAGATGTCGGCCATGGCCAGGATCTGGCCGGCGTCCTTGGGGTAGATCACGGCGGCGCCGCGCGGCATGGACAGGACGTAGTCGGGGAGCAGGGGACGCAGCGCGAGGTACGGGACGTTCCCCGTGGTGCGCACGACCGTGCCCTCGGGAGCGCCGATCAGCTCGTCATGCGGGAACGCACCCTTGTGGGTGTGGAACTGGTTCCCGGCCTGGAGCGTGAACGTGTAGTGGCGACCCTTGGGATCGGTCAGCTGGACCTGGTCCCCGACCTGGAAGGGCCCGCGTCTGCGGGCGGCACCGGTCGGTTCGGACATGCCGACAATCCTAAGGGAAGCGGAGCCTCCCGCCCTACCACCATGATCGGCGGGCGTCGGTCAGCGGCCGGAGACGGCGGCGGTCAGCCGCTGCTCGATGTCGCTGAGCGAGGCGACGCCGTACACCCGGCCGTCCGCCTCGACCACCAGGTACTCCGCCGCCGGGGTGGCCTGGACGGCCCGCAGCAGGTCCTCGCCGCCGAGGTCGGCGCTCAGCCGCATCCCGGGTTCGAGGTCGCGGGCGAGCGGTCCGACGGCCACCCAGGGGCGGCGGTGCTCGGGCACCGACCGGACGGCGGCCTCGCGCACGAGGGCGATCGGCTCGCCCCGGCCGTCCACCACGATCACCGCGCCGGCCCGGGCCTCGCGGGCGCGGCGCAGCGCCTCGCCCAGCGGGGTGTCGGCGGTGACCTCGACGGCCCGCCGGGCCAGCTCGCGCAGCCGCAGGCCGGGCAGCACCTCCTTGAGCCGGGCGTTGCGCAGGCTGCCGGTGGCACCGTTCCAGATGATCGCGGCGAGCACCGCGGCCAGCAGGGCGTCCACCAGGGTGTCGGTGGTGGTGCGCTCGACCCCGCGGGCGGCGCTCAGCAGCGGCAGGCCGATCAGCACCGCGACGGCCAGCCCGCGGCCTACCCAGGCGGCGACCACCGTGCCGGTCATCGGCTTGCCGCTGATCGCCCAGACGACCGCGCGCAGCATCCGGCCGCCGTCCAGCGGCAGGCCGGGCAGCAGGTTGAAGGCGGCGACCACCAGGTTGGAGATCATCAGGCCGGTGAGCAGCACCCCGGGCACGGTGGAGAGCTCCACCGCCCGCACCCCGAGGTAGAACAGGCCGCCGAGCAGCAGCGAGAGCAGCGGGCCGACGAAGGCCAGCCAGAACTCCCGCCAGGGGCTCTCCGCCTCGTTCTCGATCTCGGAGACCCCGCCGAAGAACTGCAGCTGGATCCGCCGCACCCCGAGCTTGTAGCGCAGCGCGACCAGGGTGTGGGCGAGCTCGTGCACCAGGACGGAGGCGTAGAAGGCGACCGCGAAGAAGAACGCGACCAGGTAGCGGGCGCCGCCGAGGTCGGGCAGGACGTCGCCCAGCTGTCCGCCGAACACCCAGGTGATCAGTGCGGCGATGAGGAACCAGGACGGGGTGACGTAGACGGGCACGCCGAAGGGCCGGCCCATCAGGATGCCGCCGCGGCGCTCGGGCGGCGCCCCGGCCGGGCGCCCGTCGCCCGCCCGCGGTGGCCGGTCGGAGGGCTGCTGCCCCCTGCTGTCGCTCACCGTGATCCCTTCGGTCGTCTCCCCCGTCGTGCCCGGTACGCCCACGCTACGTGATCGCCGCCCCCCGGCGCCGCGCGGCCCTCCCCCCGGCTTCATACCCACTCCCGCGCGTCCGTGGCAGCACCGTGGCAGCGGGATGACAGGAAAGGGCAATAGGGTCGTAGCCATGCAGCACACCGACACCAGCAGTGCCGCCGTGCGTCCGGCGGCACCCCCGACCGGGCTCTCCCCGTCCCGAGCGGGGGACTTCCTCACCTGTCCCCTGCTGTACCGGCTGCGGGTGATCGACCGGCTGCCGGAGCCGCCGAGCCCGGCGGCGACCCGGGGCACGCTGGTGCACGCGGTGCTGGAGAGGCTGTTCGACAGCCCGGCGGCCGAGCGGACGCCGGAGCGGGCGCTGGGCCTGCTGCGCCCGCAGTGGGAGCGGCTGCTGGGCGAGCGCCCGGAGCTGGGCACGCTGTTCCCGGAGGACCCGGACGGCGCGGCGCTGACCCGCTGGCTGGCGGACGCCGAGAAGCTGGTCGGCCAGTGGTTCCGGCTGGAGGACCCGACCCGGCTGCACCCGGTGGAGCGGGAGCTCTACGTGGAGACGGCCCTGGGTTCGGGGCTGCTGCTGCGCGGCTACATCGACCGGGTGGACGTCGCCCCGACCGGTGAGGTCCGGCTGGTGGACTACAAGACCGGCCGGGCGCCCTCGCGGGACTTCGAGGGCAAGGCGATGTTCCAGATGAAGTTCTACGCCCTGGTGGTGTGGCGCTGGAAGGGCGTGATCCCCAAGCGCCTCCAGCTGGTCTACCTCGGCGGCGGCGGGGACGTGGTCAGCTACGACCCGGACGAGGCCGACCTGCTCGCGGTGGAGCGCAAGCTCCAGGCGCTGTGGGAACGGATCGGCCACGCGGTGGCCACCGGGGACTTCCCGGCCACCCGCAACCGCCTCTGCGACTGGTGCGACCACCAGGCCAGCTGCCCGGAGTTCGGCGGCACCCCGCCGCCGTACCCGCTGCCGCTGGCGCGTACGTCGGATGAGAGCGATCCCACGGGGGATCCGATGAGCAAGGAGTCCTAGGTGACGATCCGAGTGCTGCTGGTCGACGACCAGCCGCTGCTGCGCACCGGTTTCCGGATGATCCTGGAGGCCGAGTCCGATCTCGTGGTGGTCGGCGAGGCCGGCGACGGCCAGCAGGCGCTGGACCAGGTGCGGGCGCTGCAGCCCGACGTGGTGCTGATGGACATCCGGATGCCCAGGATGGACGGCGTCGAGGCGACCCGCCGGATCGCCGGCCCGGGGCGGGACGGCCCGGCCAAGGTGCTGGTGCTGACCACCTTCGACCTGGACGAGTACGTGGTGGAGGCGCTGCGCGCGGGCGCCAGCGGCTTCCTGCTGAAGGACGTCCCGGCCGAGGAGCTGGTGCAGGCGATCCGGGTGGTCGCGGACGGCGCGGCGATGCTGGCGCCGAGCATCACCCGCCGGCTGCTGGACATGTACGCCACCAAGCTGCCCTCGGGCGACGAGGCGCCGCCGCAGGCGCTGAGCGCGCTGACCGAGCGCGAGCTGGAGGTGCTGAAGCTGGTGGCGCGCGGGCTGTCGAACGCGGAGATCGCGGCCGAGCTGTTCGTCAGCGAGACCACCGTGAAGACGCACGTGGGCCATGTGCTGACCAAGCTGCAGCTGCGCGACCGGGTCCAGGCGGCCGTGTACGCCTACGAGAGCGGACTGGTGCGCCCGGGCGCCCTGTAGGGGCGGCGGCGGCCGCCCGCGGCTGCTGAAACGTCACGGCGGCCCGTCCGCTCCCCCGTCGGTACGGGGAAGCGGGCGGGCCGCCGTCCTGCGGGCGCTACTTGTTGGTCCGGCTGATCTCCCAGAAGCGGAAGTAGCCGGTGGTGTCGACGGTGGACTCGACGCCGGTGACGTACGAGCGGGCCGCGAAGAACGACTTGTTCTGGTACAGCGGGATCAGCGGCACGTTGTCGGCCTCGATCTGCTGGATCTGCGCGTAGGTGGCGGCCGCGGCGCTGCGGTCGGTCTGCTTGAGGCCCTCCGGCACCAGCCTTCCGCTGATCCGCGGGTCGTCCCAACCGTGGTGGTAGGCACCGCCGTTGACCAGCAGCGGGGCGAGGTAGTTGTCCGGGTCCGGGTAGTCGGCGAACCAGCCGATGACGTACGCCTGGTACCTGCCCTCGGTCCAGCCCTTGCGGTACGAGTCCCAGTCCGGCTCCTGGGCGAGCGTCACCTGGAAGAGGCCGCCGGTCTCCAGCTGCTTCTTCAGCGTCTCGGCCTCGTTGCTGCCGGCCCGCGAACGGGACCAGGTGAGGGTGAACTTGACCGGGGTCTGGACCTTGGCGTCGGCGAGGATCTTCTTCGCCTTGTTCACGTCCTGGTCGCCGTAGCGGTCGAAGAAGGCCGTGGTGTGGCCGGGCAGGCCGGCCGGGACCATGGAGTAGAGCGCCTGGACGGTGCGGGCGAAGACGTCGCGGGCCAGCGCCTTGCGGTCCATCATCTGGGCGACGGCCTGGCGGACGGCGACGTTGCTCATCAGCGGGTCCTTGGTGTTGAGGACCAGCGAACGGGTGTCGTTGCTGTCGCCCTCGGTCACCTGGAGGTCGGTCTTGCCGCCCTGCTGGTCGGAGCGGACCTGGGCGGCGGTGTTCGGCTCCAGGCTGTTGTCGGTGAGGTCGACCTCGCTCTTGTCCAGCGCGGCCTTCAGGTCCTCGGACTTGTCGAAGTACCGCACGGTGAACTTGTTGTTCCGCAGCTTGGCCTCGCCGCCGTACTTGTCGTTGGCCGACATCACGACCTTGCCCAGCTGCTTGCCGCCGTTCAGGTTCTCGACCGAGTCGATGCGGTACGGGCCGGAGCCGATCAGCTTGTCGTTGGGAACGAGCTTGTCGGCGGGGTAGACCTGGTGGTCCACGATGGCGCCGGCCGGGCTCGCCAGCTTGGCCGGCAGGGTGGCGTCGGGAGCGGAGAGGTGGAAGAGCACCTCGTTGTCGCCCTTGGCCTCGACGGACTTGATCGAGTCGAGCAGTTCGACCGGGCCGTTCGCGTCGTTGATCTTCTTGGTGCGCTCGATCGAGAAGACCACGTCCTGGGCCGTCATCGGGTGCCCGTTGGAGAACTTCAGGCCCGGCTTCAGGGTGCAGTGGTACTCGGTGGCGTCGCTGCCGGTGAACTCGCAGGCCTGCGCGGCGTCCGGGGAGGGCGAGCTGGCCGCGGCCTGGAAAGTGAGCAGCGACTGGAAGGTGTTGCGCAGCAGCAGCCACGAGCCGGAGTCGTAGGCGGCGGCCGGGTCCAGGACACCGGTCAGCTGACTGGTGCCCATGGTGATCGACTTGCCGCCGTCCCCCTTGACCACGTCGGTCACCGATCCGCAACCCGTTACCGACACGGCGACCAGACCGGCGCAACCGAGTACTGCCAGGCGTTCAGCTGAAGTCTTCACGAGGCGCGTCCTTTTGGGTGGCACGAACTGGAGTAGCGTGCCATATCGAACACGCACGACCGATACCCGAGCAGATGACGTTTGGGACACGGCGGTTCAGGGCATCACGGCGCGCCCGACGAGTTGTCAGCCAATGACCGTTTTCTCCCCCGGCGACTTCGCCCCGGGGGCCCGCCGGGCCGTTTACCGGCCAGTAGGGCGGGGTCGCAATGAGACGACAATCACACCCGCGAAGCGACCAGGGAACGCAACAGGTCGAGGTCGACCTGCTCCAGCGACGACAGCACCAGCCGCCCCGGTGCCGGCTCGATCGCCGCCACCGAGGGCACCGCGATCACCGGGCAGCCGGCCTCCTCGCCCGCCCGCACCCCCGTCGGGGTGTCCTCGATCACCACGCAACGGGACGGCTCCGCGCCCAGCCGCCGGGCCGCCTCCAGGTACGGGTCCGGGAACGGCTTGGTGCGCGGCACCTCGTCCCCGCCGATGGTGAAGGCGAAGTGGTGGGCCCCCAGCGAGCGCAGCACGATGTCGATCACGTGCCGGTGCGAGGCGGACACCATGGCGGCCGGAATGCCGTGCGCGGCAAGGGTGTTGAGCAGCCGCTCGGCACCCGGCATGAGCGGCACCCCGCCGGCCAGCAGGTCGACGAAGCGCTGGTTCACCAGCACGCCGAGGTCGTCCGGCGCGATGTCCGCCCCGGTCCGGGCGACCAGGTACTCCATCACCCTGGCCATCGGGCCGCCGACCACGTGGGCGCGGTCCGCCTCGTCCAGCTCGTGGCCCAGCTCGGCGAAGAGCGAGGCCTCGGCCTGCCACCAGAAGTCCTCGGTGTCCACCAGCGTCCCGTCCATGTCCAGCAGCACCGCCTGGAGCCCGCGGTCGTCCCCGTGGTCGAGGATGCGCGTGGCGGTGGGACTGGTCGTCATGGCAGGGGTCCTTCCGGCAGGCCCGGGGCGGCCCCGGGGAAGGCACGGGCCGGCCCGCAGGTGAGCGGACCGGCCCGTTCAGGATCATCAAGGATACGCCCGCTTCGTCCGGAAAGAGCGAACGCGGTGGAAACCGGGCGTTACCGGGCGTTGAAGTACTTCGCCTCCGGGTGGTGGATCACGATCGCGTCGGTGGACTGCTCCGGGTGGAGCTGGAACTCCTCCGAGAGCACCACGCCGATCCGCTCCGGCCTCAGCAGGTCGGCGATCTTGGCCCGGTCCTCCAGCTCGGGGCAGGCCCCGTAGCCGAGCGAGAAGCGGGCGCCGCGGTACTTGAGCGCGAACATGTCCTTGACGTCCTGCGGGTCCTCGCCGGAGAAGCCCAGCTCGTAGCGGACCCGCGCGTGCCAGAACTCGGCCAGCGCCTCGGCCAGCTGCACCGAGAGGCCGTGCAGCTCCAGGTAGTCCCGGTAGGAGTTGCCGGCGAACAGCTCGTTGGCCGCCTCCGAGATCCGGTTGCCCATGGTGACCACCTGGAGGCCCACCACGTCCCGCACCCCGGACTCCTCCGGGCGGAAGAAGTCGGCCAGGCAGAGCCGGCGCCCGCGCCGCTGGCGCGGGAAGGTGAAGCGGGTGCGCTCGGTGCCGTCCTCGTGGAAGACGATCAGGTCGTCGCCCTTGGAGTTGGCCGGGTAGTAGCCGTAGACCACGGCGGCCTCCAGCCAGCCCTCGGTCTGCAGCCGGTCCAGCCAGGCCCGCAGCCGCGGCCGGCCCTCGGTCTCCACCAGCTCCTCGTACGAGGGGCCGTCGCCGGCGCGGGCGGCCTTCAGGCCCCACTGCCCCTTGAACAGCGCGTCCTCGTCCAGCCAGGAGGCGTAGTCCGCGAACGGGATGCCCTTGACGATCCGGTCGCCCCAGAACGGCGGGACGGGCACGGTGTTGTCGACCGTGACGTCGGAGCGGATCTGGCCGAGGTTGACCTCGGGCTCCGGCTCCTCCACCTCGACCCGGGCGTGCCGGCGCTGCTTGAGCTCCGGCAGGGTGGCGCCGGGCACGCCGCGCTTGACCGCGATCAGCGCGTCCATCAGCCGCAGGCCCTCGAAGGCGTCCCGGGCGTAGCGGACCTCGCCCTCGTAGATCTCGTGCAGGTCCTGCTCGACGTAGGCGCGGGTCAGGGCGGCGCCGCCGAGGATCACCGGGAAGTCGGCCGCCAGCTTGCGCTGGTTCAGCTCCTCCAGGTTCTCCTTCATGATCACGGTGGACTTGACCAGCAGGCCGGACATCCCGATGACGTCCGCCCGGTGCTCCTGCGCGGCGTCCAGGATCGCCGAGACCGGCTGCTTGATGCCCAGGTTGACCACGTTGTAGCCGTTGTTGGACAGGATGATGTCGACCAGGTTCTTGCCGATGTCGTGGACGTCGCCCTTGACGGTGGCCAGCACGATGGTGCCCTTGCCCTCGTCGTCGGACTTCTCCATGTGCGGCTCCAGATGGGCCACCGCGGTCTTCATCACCTCGGCCGACTGGAGCACGAACGGCAGCTGCATCTGGCCGGAGCCGAACAGCTCGCCGACCACCTTCATGCCCGCCAGCAGGGTGCTGTTGACGATCTCCAGCGCCGGGCGCTCCGTCAGCGCCTCGTCGAGGTCCGCCTCCAGGCCGTTCCGCTCGCCGTCGATGATCCGCCGCTGGAGCCGCTCCTCCAGCGGCAGCGCGGCCAGCTCCTCCGCCTTGGAGGCCCTGACCGAGGACGAGGAGACGCCCTCGAACAGCTGCAGCAGCTTCTGGAGCGGGTCGTAGCCCTCGCTGCGGCGGTCGTACACCAGGTCGAGCGCGACCTCGCGCTGGTCCTCGGGGATCCGCGCCATCGGCAGGATCTTGGAGGCGTGCACGATCGCCGAGTCCAGGCCCGCCTCGACGCACTCGTTCAGGAAGACCGAGTTGATCACCATGCGGGCGGCCGGGCTGAGGCCGAAGGAGATGTTGGACAGGCCGAGGGTGGTCTGCACGTCCGGGTGGCGGCGCTTGAGCTCGCGGATCGCCTCGATGGTCTCGATGCCGTCCCGGCGCGACTCCTCCTGCCCGGTGCCCAGGGTGAACGCCAGGCAGTCGACCAGGATCGAGCCCTCGTCGACGCCGTACTCGCCGGTCAGCTGGGCGATCAGCCGCTCGGCGATCTCGACCTTCTTGGCGGCGGTACGGGCCTGGCCGTCCTCGTCGATGGTCAGCGCGATCAGGCCGGCGCCGTGCTCGCGGGCCAGTGAGGCGATCCGGCCGAAGCGGGTGTCCGGGCCGTCGCCGTCCTCGTAGTTCACCGAGTTCAGCACGGCGCGCCCGCCGAGCGCCTCCAGGCCGGCCCGCAGCACCTCCGGCTCGGTGGAGTCCAGCACGATCGGCAGGGTGGAGGCGGTGGCCAGCCGGCCAGCGATCTCCTTCATGTCGGCGACGCCGTCGCGGCCGACGTAGTCCACGCAGAGGTCCAGCAGGTGGGAGCCGTCCCGGATCTGGTCCCGGGCGATCTCCACGCAGGCCTGCCAGTCGCCGGCCAGCATCGACTCGCGGAACTTCTTCGAGCCGTTGGCGTTGGTGCGCTCGCCGATCGCCAGGTACGAGGTGTCCTGCCGGAACGGCACCGCCTGGTAGAGCGAGGCCGCCGAGGGCTCGGGCCGGGGGTCGCGCGGGGCGATCGGACGGCCCTGGACCCGCTCGACCACCTGGCGCAGGTGCTCGGGGGTGGTGCCGCAGCAGCCGCCGACCAGCGAGAGGCCGTACTCGCGGGTGAACACGTCGTGGGCGTCGGCCAGTTCGGCCGGGGAGAGCGGGTAGTGGGCGCCGTCCTTGCCGAGCACCGGCAGGCCCGCGTTCGGCATGCAGGACAGACCGATCCGGGCGTTCTTGGCCAGGTAGCGCAGGTGCTCGCTCATCTCGGCCGGGCCGGTCGCGCAGTTGAGGCCGATGTAGTCGACGCCCAGCGGCTCCAGCGCGGTGAGCGCGGCGCCGATCTCCGAGCCGAGCAGCATGGTGCCGGTGGTCTCCACCGTCACCTGCACCAGCACGGGAAGGTCCAGCCCGGCCTCGGCCAGGGCCCGCTTGGAGCCCAGGATCGCCGCCTTGGTCTGCAGCAGATCCTGGCTGGTCTCGACCAGCAGCGCGTCGGCGCCGCCGGCGATCAGGCCGGCCGCGTTCCGCTGGAAGCCGTCGCGCAGCGTCTCGTACGGGGCGTGGCCGAGGGTCGGCAGCTTGGTGCCGGGGCCGATCGAGCCGAGCACCCAGCGGGTGCGGCCGTCGGCGGCGGTGTGGGCGTCGGCCGCCTCGCGGGCGATCCGGGCGCCGGACTCGGACAGCTCGAAGATCCGCTCCGGGATCTCGTACTCGCCGAGCGCGCTGAAGTTGGCGCCGAAGGTGTTGGTCTCCACGCAGTCCACGCCCACCCCGAAGTAGGCCTCGTGGACGGACCGGACGATGTCCGGGCGGGTGACGTTGAGGACCTCGTTGCAGCCTTCGAGGTTCTGGAAGTCCTCCAGCGTCGGATCCTGCGCCTGGAGCATGGTGCCCATGGCACCGTCGGCGACCACCACCCGGGTGGCGAGCGCTTCACGCAACGCGTTCGCGCGACTCTGCTGAGTGATGGACGGGGTGGCTGCTGTGGCCATGGGGCTTCTCCCTGGTGCGACGGCTGTCGGCTTTGCGGACCCGCTTGCTCGGGCCCGCACGTGGCCAGGGTATCCGGCCGACGGGTCGGCCCGCCGTTCGTTTCGTATCCTGAGCGCTCGACCGCAAGGGGGGAGCAAGCGCGTGGCCCGATACCGGACCTCCGCGCAGCGTGCCGGTCGGGCCCTGGGGGCCCCGTTCCGCGCGCTGCGCAACCGCTGGCGGGCATGGTCCCGGTGGCGCCGGGCACTGCTGGTCCTGGCGCTGGTGGCGGCCCTGCCGCCGGCCGCGCTGGGCTCGGCGTTCGTGATGTTCCGACTGCACTACACCGGCGAACCCGCCGCCGACGCCCGCACCCGGGGCCGGGACGCGCTCTGGCTCGGCCACGCCTGGGTGGACGGCCGCAAGACCGAGGCCGACGTGGCCGCACTGGTCCGGCAGCTGGCCGGCACCGGCATCCGGGACCTCTACGTGCACACCGGACCGCTGGAGCACGACGGCTCGCTGCCGCCCGCCGTCCACCCCCGGGGCCGCTGGTTCACCGACACCGTGCACCGGGCGCTGCCAGGCGTGCGGCTGCAGGCCTGGCTGGGCGACGAGGTCAAGCCGGAGAAGGACGCCCTGGACCTGGAGGACGGCCCCACCCGGGACCGGGTCACCGCCTCCGCCGGCCAGGTGCTGGACCTCGGCTTCGACGGCGTGCACTTCGACATGGAGCCGATCCGCCCCGGTTCGCCGGGCTGGCTGGCCCTGCTCGACCGGGTCCGGCCGGTCACCGCGGCGCGCGGCGCCAAGCTGTCGGTGGCGGCCCCGCAGATCGACCCGGTCCCGGGCCTGCACACGGCCGGCATCCTGCTCACCGACCACGGCAAGTGGTGGGACGGGGCGTACTTCACCGAGACCGCCCGCCGGGTCGACCAGATCGCGGTGATGACCTACGACACCTCGATGCCCACCGAGCCGCTGTACGGCGGCTACGTCGCCCGGCAGACCGAGCTCGCCCTGCGGGCCACCCCGGCCGACGTGGACCTGCTGATGGGCCTGCCCTTCTACTGGGACGACAAGTGGGGCCACTGGGGCGACGCCGAGACCGTCCGGGCCGCCGTCCGGGGCGTGCGGCTGGGCCTGGGCCGGGAGGACCGGCAGCGGGCCAACTTCGGCGTCGCGCTGTACGTGGACTTCGCCTCGCTGCCCGAGCACTGGGCGGCGTACCGCAGCGGCTGGGTGGACGTCGGGTAGCGCGCCCGGACGGCCGTCCGGCGGGCCCGCGCGTCCCGGCCGCACCCGGACGGCCGTCACGTTCCGTCGCGAATCGAACACCCTTCACCCCCACCGGACACCTGACGGCCCGTCAGTCCGGGGGTCGCCGATATCCGGTGGATCGCGGCGGCCCGCTCCCCCAGACTGTCCCGGTGCCCGGCCGCGGTGCGCATCAAAGCCCGTAGGCTGGGCAGGTAGGGACCGTGGGGCGAGACGCTCCACGGGAGACGAGAGGTTCGACAGTCGGCAGCCGGCCCGTCGGCGCCCCGGCAGGCCAGCCGGGGCGGCGCAGGTCCGACCGCCGACCGGAGGGAGACGCTGGGTGATCGAGCTGGAAGATGTTCCCGAATTGATCGACCCGGTCATGGTCTGCGCCTTCGAAGGCTGGAACGACGCGGGCGACGCCGCCTCCGCGGCTCTGGCGCATCTGGACGAGACCTGGGGCGGCAAGGTGTTCGCCGCCCTGGACGCGGAGGACTACTACGACTTCCAGGTCAACCGGCCCACGGTCTGGCTGGACGGCGGCATCCGCCGGATCACCTGGCCGACCACCCGGCTCTCGGTGATCCGGGTGACGGAACCGACCACCCGGGACGTCGTGCTGATCCGCGGCATCGAGCCGAGCATGCGCTGGCGCTCGTTCTGCAACGAGCTGCTGGGCTTCGCGCACGAGCTGGGCGTCGAGCTGGTGGTGATCCTGGGCGCGCTGCTCGGCGACACCCCGCACAGCCGCCCGGTGCCGGTCAGCGGGGTCACCTCCGACCCGGAGCTGGCCCGCCGGCTGGACCTGGAGGAGAGCCGCTACGAGGGCCCCACGGGCATCGTCGGGGTGCTCCAGGAGGCCTGCACCCACGCCGGGGTGCCGGCCGTGACACTCTGGGCGGCGGTGCCGCACTACGTCTCGCAGCCGCCGAACCCCAAGGCCACACTGGCCCTGATCAACAAGCTGGAGGACCTGCTGGACCTGCGCATCCCGCCGGGCGAGCTCGCCGAGGACGCCCGGGCCTGGCAGCTCGGCGTGGACCAGCTGGCCGCCGAGGACAGCGAGGTGGCCGAGTACGTCCAGCAGTTGGAGGAGGCCCAGGACACCGCGGAGCTGCCGGAGGCCTCCGGCGACGCCATCGCCCGCGAGTTCGAGCGCTACCTGCGCCGCCGGGAGAACGTCGGGCCGACCGGCGAGAAGCCGGTGTCCGGGCACGCCACGGCGGAGCGGCCGGCCGATCCGGAGGCGCCGGGCGGCGCCCGGGAGAGCCAGGACGGCGCCGAGGAGGAGTAGCGGCACCGCACGCCGAAGGGGCGTCGGGACACCTGGTCCTGACGCCCCTTCGGCGTGTGCTGCGGGGTGCGGGTTACAGCGCGACGCCGAGCAGGGCGTCCACGGTGCGGGTCGCCAGGCCGGGCGCGCCGATGTCGGTACCGCCCTCGGCCTCCTGCCGGGCCGCCCAGCGGTCGACCGCGGCCAGCGCCGCGGGCGTGTCCAGGTCGTTCGAGAGCGCCTCGCGCACCTCGGCGAGCAGCTGCCCGGCCGCCGGGCCGTCCGGGCGGGAGACCGCGGCGCGCCAGCGGGCGAGGCGCTCGACGGCCTCGTCCAGGGTGCCCTTGGTCCACTCCCAGTCCGCGCGGTAGTGGTGCGAGAGCAGCGCCAGGCGGATCGCGGCCGGGTCGACGCCCTCGCGGCGCAGCGCCGAGACGAAGACCAGGTTGCCGCGGGACTTGGACATCTTGTGGCCGTCCAGGGCGACCATGCCGGCGTGCACGTACGCCTTGGCGTACGGGTGGGCGCCGGTGGCGACCTGGGCGTGCGCGGCGCCCATCTCGTGGTGCGGGAAGGAGAGGTCGCTGCCGCCGCCCTGGATGTCGAAGGACATGCCGAGGTACTGGAGGGCGATGGCGACGCACTCGATGTGCCAGCCGGGGCGGCCGTGGCCGAGCTCGGTGTCCCAGGCGGGCTCGCCCGGGCGGGCGGCCAGCCAGAGCAGGGCGTCCAGCGGGTTGCGCTTGCCGGGGCGGTCCGGGTCGCCGCCGCGCTCGGCGAAGACCGGGCGCATGGCCTCGCGGGTGAGGCCGGAGACCTCGCCGAAGCGCGGGTCGGCGTCGACCGAGAAGTAGATGTCGCCGTCCACCCGGTAGGCGGCGCCGGAGGCCAGCAGCTTCTGGACGATCGGGACGATCCACGGGATCGACTCGACGGCGCCGATGTAGTGGGCCGGCGGGAGCATGCGCAGCGCGGTCATGTCCTCGCGGAACAGGGCCGTCTCGCGCTCGGCCAGGTCGGTCCAGTCCTGGCCGGTCTCGACCGCGCGGGCGAGCAGCGGGTCGTCGACGTCGGTGACGTTCTGGATGTACAGGACGTCGTGGCCGGCGTCCTTCCAGACGCGCTGCACCAGGTCGAACGCGTTGTAGGTGGCGGCGTGGCCCATGTGGGTCGCGTCGTAGGGGGTGATGCCGCAGACGTAGATCCGGGCGGTGCCGTCCTGCGGCACCACCTCGCGGACGGTGCCCGCAGCGGTGTCGTGGATACGGAGGGGGAGCCCCTGACCAGGCAGGTCGGGAACCTCGGAGGCGGGCCAGGCATGCATGGAAACAACTTTAACCTTGCGAACATTTGAAAGCCTAACCAGTACGAAAGATCGACTGGATCCGCTTCTTGCCATTGCCCGGCGGTTTTCCGACTGGTATTGCGCGGAACCGGTGCGGCGCGGAGCCGGCCGGGAGGCGGCGCGGCGCGGATCCCGGCCCCGGTTCCGGACGTGGTTGAGCGCCCGGTCGGCCCTGCCGCCGACCGGGCGCCCGGCGCCCCGGGGGACGCGGTCGGAGCCGCTACGACCGCTGCCAGAGGGCCGGCACGTTCGGCGGCTCCCAGCCGGCCATGGCGGTGTGCGCCTGGAGGCAGGTGTAGGAGACGCCGGAGTAGGTGACGCGGTCGCCCGCCTTGTACGCGGTGCCCGCGGCCCAGGTGCCGCTCGGCGGCGTACTGGGCCCCCCGGTCGGGGTGACGGTGGGCGACGGGCTCGGCGTGCCGGGAGTCTGCGGAACGTCCAGCACGAAGTCGAAACTGGCCTCGCGGGTCTGGCCGTTCTGGCGGACGTTCATCAGCAGCCGGGGATCGTAGATGCTGTCCGTGCTGTTGCGCGGCTCGCCCGGGAAGTACAGCTGGGTGGTGATGATCGAGCGGCCGGGGGCCTGCAGCTTGACGTGCAGGTGCCGGGTGCGGCCCGGGTAGAGGCCGGGCACGATGGTGTCCAGCTTGTAGGCCCCGTTGGCGTCGGTGAACTGGTGGCCGCGGAAGGTGTAGGTGACGTTGTCGTAGTTGCCGCCGTTGTCGGCCTGCCAGAAGTCCAGCAGTACACCGGAGATGGGCCGGCAGGCGCGGCCGAAGACGTAGCCGCTGACCACCAGGCGGGTGCCGGGGCCGTCGTTGACCATCGAGCTGCGCAGCGGGGAGTTGGGCTTGAAGTACGGACCCTCGATCTGCTCGACGGTGGGGGCGTCCCCGTCGTGGCACTCGGGGGTGAAACCGATCGGTTCGCCGCTGTCGATCCGGTCCCGGGCCAGTGCGACTCCGCCGCCGACCAGCAGCGGAGCAGCCCCTAGCGCGGCGGCGGCCTTCAGTACGGTCTTGCGGCTGATCATGCCGTCGGGCGTGGGCATGCGCCGTCTCCTTCTCGTGAGGCGGGGGGTGGGGGCGGCCCTTGCCATGGTGGGGGCATGACAAGGGCCGAACCGGTCGCCCGTCCGTGCGCGCCGGGCCGGCCACCGGTGGCCAGCAGCAAAGTTACGGGCCGTCCGGCGTGACCGCGATGGACATGATCCGGGGATCGTGGTGATTTCCGTCGACCCTGGCCCGGAACTCCCCCGGGGTCATCCCGGTCTCCCTTCGGAAGAACCGGCAGAAGTACGCCGGGTCGACGAAGCCCGCCTCCTTCGAGACCTGACGGATCGTCAAATCCGTGCAGGCGAGAAGCCGTTTGGCCTCCAGGGTCTGCTGCCGGCGGATCAGGCCGCCCGGGGTCCGGCCGGTGGCCTGCTTCACCAGGGTCTGCAAGTGCCCCGGGGAGACACCGAGTTCCTGCGCGGTGGAGGCCACCGAGTGCCGCACCCCGCCCGGCCGGGCGATCAACCGGGTGAAGGCGGCGGCCACTTCGGCCGGACGGCTGGGCACCACCGGACGGTCGGCCGGGGCACAGGCGCGCAGCGCCCGGACGATCAGGATGTGCAGGCTGGCCCGCAGCACACCCTGGTAGCCCGGCGCCCTGGTCCGGTACTCGTGCTCCATGTCGGCGAGCAGCGCGGCGATCGCCCCGGCCTGTTCACCGAGCGCGAGGGCCGGGCGGGCGGCCAGGGCCCGCAGGGCGGCGAGGTCCTGGGGGTGGCCGAGCAGGAAGTCCTCGTTGAACAGGACGACCTGGCCGGTCAGCTCCTCGGCGTCCGCCCAGTAGTGCACCTGGCCGGGGGTGATCACGCACAACTGCGGTGGCGCCAGCGGCCGGTGGACGAGGTCCAGGACGTGGGCGCCGTGGCCGCCGGTGACGTGGACGATCTCGTAGAACGAGTGCCGGTGGGGGAAGCCGGCCCGCGAGAGCGGGCCGATCGCGTCGAAACTGCCGATGGCGAAGGGGAGCAGCTGGGGCAGCGGGACCTGCAACCGGTGCAACGGCAGGTCCGGCGCGGTCCGGGGGGTGGGGGTGGTCCGTCGCACATCCATCGGAGCAGTGTGCGACCCGTTCCGGGCACAGGTCCAGACCATCTGCCGCCGTTTTCACGGACCGGTCCGGGCCACCGGCGCTCGCGCGGCCGGCGGCAAGGACCGGTCGGCGCCCCCCGGCTGCACCCGGGCCGCGCCCCCGGCTACACCGGCGGCCAGGGAATCGCCGGCCAGTCCTCGGGCGGCAGCGGGTGCCGGCCGGAGCCCCGGAGTCCGGCCACCCGGGCCCGGGTCGCGTCCAGCTCGGCCGCCGTCAGGTGCGGGGCGAGCCGCTCGGCGAGCTCGCCGTCCAACTGCTCGGCCAGCCGGGCCAGCACCTCCAGCGCCTCGGTGGGCAGCGGGTCCCCGGCCCAGCCCCAGAGCAGGGTGCGCAGCTTGTCCTCGGTGTTGAAGGTGACACCGTGGTCGATGCCGTACACCCGGCCGTCGGCGGCCGGAATCAGGTGCCCGCCCTTGCGGTCGGCGTTGTTGAGCACCGCGTCCAGGACGGCGAGCCGGCGCAGCCGCCGGTCGTCGTGGTGCACCAGCAGGGCCGTCCGCCCGCCCTCGACCTCGGCCCGGACGATCGGCAGCCAGCCCTGCTCCGGGCCGCGCGGGTCCTGGAGCGCGAGCAGCGGCTCGGCCCCCGGGTCCGGCTCGACCCACAGCTGCACCATGCCGGGCCCGTGCGGGCCCTCGCGCAGCACGGTGGGCGGGATCAGCGCCCAGCCGGTCGCGGCGGACAGCTCGTACGCGGCGACCTCGCGGCCGGCCAGCGTGCCGTCCGGGAAGTCCCACAGCGGGCGCTCGCCGGCCACCGGCTTGTAGACGGCCTGCGCGCTCAGCGAGCCGTGCGCGACCGTGCAGTACAGCGCGGCGTTGGAGGCTTCGGTGAGGCGGCCGTGCACGGTCAGCCCGCCCTGGCGCAGCAGCGCGAGGGCGGTGGGCACGTCGGCGGCCAGCGCCGCGGCGGCGGCCGGGTCGGCCTGCGGCGGGGTGTCGGTGTTCAGCGCCGGTAGCCGTTCGCGCGCGGGCACAGGTGGCCCTCCGGGTCGAGCGGCAGGTTGCAGAACGGGCAGGGCTTGCGGCCCGCCGCGACCAGGTCCAGCGCGCGCTTGGCGAAGACCCGGGCCATCGCGCCGGACAGCCGCACCCGGAGCATGTCCGGGCCGGTCTCGTCGTCGGTGAAGACCGCCTCGGCGGCGTCCTCCTCCTCCTCGTCCTCGACCAGCGCCTGGGCCTCGACCACCAGGCAGCTGTCCACGCTGTCCCAGGCCAGCGCCATGGTGCCGACCCGGAACTCCTGCTCCAGCGGGAGGTCCAGCGGGGCGGTGTCGAGCAGGTCCTTCGGGGCGGCGGCCGGGATGGCGGCGTCTCCGCCACTGCGCCGCAGCGCCTCGTCCAGGACCTCCTCGATGCGCTCGGCGAGCGCCGCGACCTGGGTCTTCTCCAGCAGCACGCTGGTGATCCGGCCCCGGGCACTGGCCTGAAGGTAGAACGCCCGGGCGCCGGGCTGGCCGACGGTGCCGGCCACGAACCGTTCGGGCTGGTCGTAGAAGTAGACCTGACGGGGCACGCTCTCGCTCCGGATCGTGTCGGTCGGCGCGGTACCGCCGGGGGCGGATCGCGGCCGGATGGACTCGTAAGTCACCCTACGACCTTCGGGCTCCGGCCGGGGAGCCGAGCCGACGGCCGCGGGCGGGGTGGCACCCGGGGAACCAGCGGTGTCGCCCCGGACGGCGCCTCCCCGGACGGCCCGTCGGCGGCGTGCCTCAGACGGCGCCGCCGACCACCGCGTCACCGGTCGGGGTGGCCGCGGCCGGGTGGGGCCTGGGCGCGAGCGAGGCGAGGTCGCCGGTGTCGCCCATCCTCAGGACGAAGGGCCGCTGCGGGGTGTAGCGGATCGCGGTGACCGAACAGGGCTCGACGCTGATCCGCTGGAAGTGGTCCAGGTGCAGCCCGAGCGCGTCGGCCACCACGGCCTTGATCACGTCCCCGTGCGAGCAGGCGATCCAGACCGCGTCCTCGCCGTGCTCGGCGGCGATCCTCCGGTTCCACTCGCGCACCGCGTCCACCGTGCGGTGGCTCAGCTCGCGCAGCGACTCCCCGCCGGGGAAGGCGGCCCCGGCGGCGTGGTCCTGCACGGTGCGCCAGAGCGGCTCCTTGGCCAGCTCCGCCAGCGGGCGGCCGGTCCAGTCGCCGTAGTGGCACTCCCCCAGCCGCTCGTCCTCGGTCGGCGGGCCCAGCTCGGGCCGGACCGCCAGCAGCGGCTCCAGCGTCTGCCGGCAGCGCTCCAGCGGGCTGCTGACCGCCCGCACCAGCGGGATGCCCGCCAGCCGGCCGGCCAGCGCGGCGGCCTGCGCGCGCCCGGTGTCGTCGAGGTCCACGCCGGGGGTCCAACCGGCCAGGATTCCGGCGGTGTTCGCGGTGGAGCGGCCGTGACGGACGAGCAGCAGGGTGGGCATGGGGTCAGCCTACGGCCTTCGGGCCCGGCCGTGGGCCCCGGTTCTTCCGCCCGGTCGCACCCCGGCCGCGGGAGGCCGGGGGACGGGGCAGCACCCGGGTCCGTGCCGAACGGCCCCGCTCGGGTGACAATGGCCCGCATGATCGTCCACTGCGCCGCCTACCACGACGGCCACCGGATCGAGTCCCCCGCGGACCTGGCCGGTGCGCTCGCCGCCGCCCGCGCGGCCGGTCCGGACGGCTTCGTCTGGATAGGCCTGTTCGAGCCCACCGTCGAGGAACTCGACCACGTCGGCAAGGAGTTCGCGCTGCACCCGCTGGCCGTCGAGGACGCCGTCAGCGCCCACCAGCGCCCCAAGGTGGAGGCCTACCAGGGCTCGCTGTTCGTCACCCTGAAGACCCTCGGCTACCACCCCGGCGGTCACGTCGTGACGGTCGGCGAGGTGATGGTCTTCCTCGGCCCGGACTTCGTGATGACCGTCCGGCACGGCGAGGACAGCCCGCTCAGCGGCCTGCGGGCCGCCCTGGAGCAGGATCCCGAGCAACTGCGCTACGGGCCCAGCTCGGTGCTGCACTCGGTCTGCGACACCGTCGTGGACGGCTACATGGAGGTGGCCACCGCGCTCCAGACCGACCTGGACGAGCTGGAGGCGGACATCTTCTCCCCCGGCCGGGTCGGCCGCGACACCGCCGGCCGGATCTACGGCTACAAGCGCCAGGTGATGTCCGTGCGCAGGGCCACCGGACCGCTGCTGGAACCGATGCTGGCCCTGGAGCGCGGCGCCCGCTTCGTCCGCCCCGAGACCGCGCCCTACCTGCGGGACGTCGCCGACCACGTGGCCCGGGTGAACGACCAGGTGGACGGCATGGACCGGCTGCTGTCCGACATCCTGAACGCCAACCTGGCGCAGGTCAGCGTCCAGCAGAACAACGACATGCGGAAGATCTCGGCCTGGGCGGCGCTGGCCGCCGTACCGACGATGATCGCGGGCATCTACGGGATGAACTTCGACCACATGCCCGAACTGCACCAGGTCTGGGGGTACCCGGCGGTGCTGGTGCTGATGGTGGTGGTCTGCCTGGTGCTGCACCGGGTGTTCAAGCGGCACGACTGGCTGTAGTGCCGCTTCCCCACCGGCCGTCCGGTTCGTCGGGCCCGTCCCGTCCGTCCCGTCCGTGCTGTCCGTCCCGTCCGTGCTGTCCCGTCAGGCCAGTCCGGCGCGCTCCAGCGCCTCGACGCCGGTGCGCAGCGCCAGGATCCGCTCGTCCAGGGTGAATCCGGACGGGGCCAGGGTGAGCGTGGTGACGCCCGCCTCGGCGTAGGCCTGCATCCGGTCGGCGATCCGGGCGGTGTCGCCGATCAGCGAGGTGGCGTCGATCAGGTCGTGCGGGACGGCGGCCGCGGCACCCGCGTAGTCCCTGGCGAGGTACTTCTCCTGGACCTCGTCGGCGGCCTGCTCGTAGCCCATCCGCCGGGCGAGCTGGTTGTAGAAGTTCTTCTCCTTGCTGCCCATGCCGCCGATGTAGAGCGCGGCGTACGAGCGCAGGCCGTCCACGCCGGCCTTGATGTCCTCGCCGACCGCGAGGTTCACGGTCGGGCAGAGGTCGAAGCCCTCCAGCGTCCTCCCGGACTTGGCGCGGCCGGCCGTCAGCGGGTCGACGGAGAGCGCGGCGTGCTCGGGCGAGAAGAAGATGCCGAGCCAGCCGTCGGCGATCTCACCGGTCAGCTCCAGGTTCTTCGGGCCGATCGCGGCGATGTACAGCGGGATGTGCTCGCG
Organism: Kitasatospora sp. NPDC048715; assembly: GCF_043198905.1. Lineage (NCBI taxonomy): Bacteria > Bacillati > Actinomycetota > Actinomycetes > Kitasatosporales > Streptomycetaceae > Kitasatospora > Kitasatospora sp. NPDC048715. Next base: position 530,962 of record NZ_JBICVH010000003.1, read on the forward strand.
CACCGGGTGCACGGTGAGCTTGATCGGCTTGCCGGGGCCGCCGGGCAGCGGCAGCGTCCAGTGCGCGCCCTCGTGCACCAGGCGCTCGCGGGACATCGCCTTGCGGATGATCTCCACGTACTCGCGGGTGCGGGCGAGCGGCTTGTCGAACTTCACGCCGTACCAGCCCTCGGACACCTGCGGGCCGGAGACGCCGAGGCCGAGCCGGAACCGGCCGCCGGACAGGGTGTCCAGGGTCGCGGCGGTCATCGCGGTCATGGCCGGGGTGCGGGCCGGGATCTGGAAGATGGCCGAGCCGACGTCGATCCGCTCGGTCTTCGCGGCGACGAAGCTGAGCACCGTCGCGGCGTCCGAGCCGTACGCCTCCGCCGCCCAGCAGACCGAGTAGCCGAGCCGGTCCGCCTCCTGGGCGACGGCGATGTTGTCGGCGTCCATGCCGAGCCCCCAGTAGCCGAGGTTGATCCCGAGTCGCATCTGCCGCACCTTCCAGTGGGTTGGGGTTGCCAGCGAGGGTAGCCGTGCCCGCGCCGAACATGCTACTGACGGGTAGGAGTGGGTTGGGTCACACCGGTGCTGTTGATCGTTCTGCGGGTCGGCACCTCTGCCCGCGCACCGGCCGCTACGCTCAGCCGACGTGGGGAGCGCTCTCCCCACCTGCGCGTTCACAGGGCTGCCGGGCCTCCCGGGGCCACCGGCCAGTGAAGGGCCCGTCCGATGGAAAAGCGTCACCTCGGCCGCACCGGCCTGCAGGTCTCCCGGCTCGGCCTCGGCACCATGACCTGGGGCCGCGACACCGACGAGCACGAGGCGGCGGAGCAGCTCAAGGAGTTCGTCGACGCCGGCGGCAACCTGATCGACACCGCCGACGTGTACGCGGACGGCGGCGCCGAGTACCTGATCTCCCGGCTCACCGACAGCCTGATCCCCCGGTCCGAGCTCGTCATCGCCACCAAGGCCGGCAGCGTCCCGGAGTCCGCCCGCCGCTTCGACGGCTCGCGCGGCCACCTGCTCGCCGCCCTGGACGCCTCGCTGCGCCGGCTCGGCACCGACCACGTCGACCTGTGGCAGGTGCACTCCTTCGACCCCGCGACCCCGGTCGAGGAGACGCTCAGCGCCCTCGACATCGCCGTCTCCTCCGGGCGCGCCCGCTACGTCGGGGTCTGCGACTTCAGCGGCTGGCAGCTCGCCAAGACCGCCACCTGGCAGCACGCCCACCACGGGCGGGCACCGCTGGCCGGGGCGCAGCTGGAGTACTCGCTGCTGCAGCGCGGCATCGAGCGGGAGGCGCTGCCCGCCGCGCTGGACGCCGGGGTCGGGGTGCTGGCCGGCTCGCCGCTCGGGCGCGGGGTGCTCACCGGCAAGTACCGGCACGGCGTCCCGCAGGACTCGCGCGGCGCCTCGCCGTACCTGACCGGGTTCGTCCAGCCGTACCTCGGGGAGCGCTCCCGGCGGATCGTGGACGCCCTCGCCACCGCCGCCGACGGGCTCGCCAGCAGCCCGCTGGCGGTCGCGCTGGCCTGGGTCCGGGACCGGCCCGGGGTGGCGAGCGCCCTGGTCGGGGCCCGGACGGTGGCCCAGCTGCAGGCGGCACTGTCGGTGGAGGCGCTTACGCTTCCGGATGAGATCCGTGGTGCGCTCGACGACATCTCGTCGCCGGTGCACCACTACCCGGACCAGGGGTGGACCGAGCTGTGACCCCCGGCCCGGGTTGTCGAGCAGAACCTGCAGTGGAGTGACCTTTGGAGCGGACGACGATGACTGACACGGGGAACGGCGCTCCGGAGGTGACCGCCGGGGCCAAGCTGACCCCGGAGGCGAAGGCCGCGAAGTTCGCGGAGCTGGCCCAGCGGATCCGCGGCATGCAGCCGGAGGACGCCGCGGATCGTGCCGCACGGGCGGGTGCCGCCCGCGCGGAGGCCTCGATGACGGAAGCCCCGACGGCGGAGGCCCCGGAGCCCGGAGGGTCGGAGCCCGAGGAGTCGGAGCCGGCCGCTCCGACCCCTGCCCCGACCGCCCCCGTCCGGGCCGCCCCCGTTCCGGCCCCGGCTCCCGCTCCGGCCGCCCCCGCCCCCGTGGTGTCCGACCGGCAGCGCGGCGAGGTGCTCCGCGCCACCGTCGAGGTGCTGACCGCCGGCGGCGCCCCGGCCGAACTGGCGGCCGCCGCCGTAACCGCGCTCGGCGAGGAGGCACCCGCACGACTGCGCGAGGACCCGTGGGCGGTGCTGGGCCTGCCCGGCGTCCGGCCCGAGCACGCGGACGGCTTCGCCCGGGAGCTGCTCGGCCCCGGAGCCGGCCCGGGCGACGAGCGCCGCGCCCGCGCACTGGTGCCGTGGCTGCTGGAGCAGGCGGCGCTGCGCGGGCACTCGGCCCAGGAACTCGCCGAGGTGGCGGTCGGGCTCGACCGGCTCCGGATGCCCGAGCCGGCCACCGCGATCCAGGCCGCCGTCGAGGACGGGCGGGTGCTGTCCTTCCAGGAGGAGCTGACCGGCCCCGAGGCTCACGCGGCGGGGGGCGACGAGGAGGACGAGGCGCCGACCCGGACGCTGCTCGCCCTGGCGGGGCTGGCGATGGCCGAGGACAGCCTCGCCGAGAAGCTGCTCCAGCTGATGGCCACCTTCGTGCCGGGCGAGGACGCCGAGGAGACCGAGGACGCGGCCGAGGCTTCCGACGGGTCCGAGGACGCCGACGAATCCGAGCAGGCGGCCACCGCCCCGGAGGCAGCGGCGGAGGCCACCGAGGCCCCCGAGGCCACCGCCGAACAGCCCCCCGTCGCCCCCGGCCCGGCCGCCTGGGCGGCCGCCGCCGAGGCGGCGCCGTCCTCCTCCTCGACCGCCCTGATCAAGGCCGTCGCCGAGCACGCCCTGGTGCTGCACACCGGCGGCGAGGCGGCCCGCGCCGAGCCGGCCGTACTGGTCGCCGCCGCCCGGGGCCTCGGGCTGCGGGCCTGGGCGGCCACCTGGACCGACCAGGGCCGGGACTCCTTCGCCGCGCTCGCCCGGGCGGGAGCCGGCGCCGAGGCCCCCGTGGTCACCCTCGCCGAGCTGCTCTCCGGCGCCGCCGGCCCCGGCCGCGCCCCGGACGGCACGCTCGCCCTGGACCTGCTGGTCGTGCTGGACGCCCCGCTGCTGGACGTCGAACTGGCCGCCACCGTCCTGGAGTCGCTGGCCGACGGCACCCGGCTGGTGCTCAGCGGCGACCCGGGCCAGCTCTGGTCGGCCGGCCCCGGCCGGTTCTTCGCCGACCTGCTGGCCGCCAAGGCCTGCCCGGCGGTCTCCTCCCGCACCCCGGACTTCGGCCCGATCGGCGAGCTGGTCTCCGGCATCGGCATCGGCGAGCTCCAGCCGGTCGAGGCGCCGGACAAGGAGGTGGTCATCCTGACCGCGAAGGACGCCGGCGAGGCCGTCCACCGCGCCGTCCAGCTGCTCACCGACTCCATTCCGCGCGCGCTGGGCATCCCGGTCGAGCAGGTGGTGCTGCTCACCCCGGGCCACGGCGGCCCGGCCGGCACCCGCGCGCTGAACGCCGCCGCCAAGGCCCGGCTCAACCCCGGCCCCGGCCGCTTCGGCGGCTTCGACCCGGGCGACCGGGTGGTCGACTCCCCGGCACCGGGCATCACCCGCCCGGCCCGGGTGCTGGACGGCGACGCCGCCGGTCTGCACCTGGAGTACGCGGACGGCTCGCACCGGACCGTCCCGCCGGCCGAGGCCGCCCGGCTGCGGCACGGCTGGGCGCTGACCGTCCACCAGGCGCTCGGCCGGCGCTGGCCCGGCGCGGTCGTGGTGCTCCCGGAGGACGCCGCCCCGGCGCTCACCCGGCAGTGGGTCTACACCGCCTTCGGCCGCGGCGAGCGGCACCTGTCCGTGGTGCACGCGGCGGGCCCGGCGCTGGCCCACGCCGTCGCCGAGCGCCCGGCGCAGCCGCGCACCACCCGGCTGCGGGCGGTCCTCGCCGAGAACGCCGCCGCCTCCGAGTACTGAGCGGCGTCCGGCGGCCCGCCGCGGCGGGCCGCGGCGGGCCGCCGGACGGAACGCACGACGGGCGGGCCCCGGTGATCCCGGGCCCGCCCGTCGGCCGTCCTGGACGGCGTCAGTCGTCCGGATCCTCGTCGTCGTAGACCTCGCTCACGTCGAACCGGCAGATCAGCAGCTGCGGGTCGGCGTGCTCGAAGGGTTCGGGCAGCCACTCGCCCGGCTCGGTCGGCTCGGTGGCCGCGACCCAGAGCGTCGAGTCGGCCTCCTCCAGGCCGAACTCCTCGCTGCGGGCGGCGATCTCGTCGGGCTCGTACTCGCCGAACAGCACTCCGATCGCGGCGTTCACCCCGCCCGCTCCGGCTCCGCCCGGGGTCAGCGACTCGTCCAGCCGCTCGGCCTGGGCACGCAGTCGCTCGGGGTCGACGACGTGGTAGTCGCGGCGGATCAACACACTGATCGCCTCGGGCTGTTCGGGGCCGTGGTACCCGCCGGGGCCCTCGTCCCCGGGGATCTCGAAGGGCGTCACCTCGTCGTAGGCCTCGTACAGGAGCTGGTCGTAGGCGATGGCCGCCGTGGCGAGCTGCTCGTAGGCGGCGGTAACGGCGGGATCATCGGCTGCGTTGGGGCTTGACACCGCTTCCAGATGACGATCGATGGCGGCCTTGACCGCCTCAGCGGCGGCGCGTACCTCGGCAATGGTGGGCTGCGCGGCATCAGACATGGTGCAGACGCTATCTCCCCGCGGTGTCGGTACGCACAGCGGTTGTCACCTCCACCCGCGTTTTCACCGCAACTTCCCCCCTGATGTCCGATCCGTGCCACTTCGTCCCCACGCGGCACCGGCGCGAAACGGGCGCGGAGGGCGCGCGCCGGACTCGACGGGGCCGTCCGGGTGCGGCTTCGCGCGCCGGGATCGGGGTATCCCTTCCCCAGTGGCAACAGGACTGATGCGCTGTCAGCCGACGGCCCGGGTCACGCCTCTTCCGGCCGCCGCCTCCGCGCGGGAGGGACGGCCGGAAATACCCGGGCCGACCGTCCGGGGCAGGCCGTAGGCTTGCCCGAAGGTGATCCCCAGGAGGAGCGTTTTGACCCCACGGAAGCCGGTCCGGCAGCCGGAGTACGAGTACCAGTCCCTGCGCATGCCGCGCGGCACCACGCGCAACGCGGCGCGCCAACTGCTCACCGAGCACGCCGAGTACGGGCACTGGGAGCTCGACCGACTCAAGCTGTTCCCCGACGGCAGCCGGACGGTCCGGCTGAAGCGGCGGATCATCCGGCAGGTCCGGAGCTGGTGACGGGCGGGGCACCGGCGCCCCGGGCGGGCCTCGCGTCGAGCCTCCGCGCGCCCGCGCCCGCGGCCGCCCGTTCGCCCGGCGGCCGCGGGTGGGTCGTTCCCGCTACGGGTGCGCGCACGTCCGGTTCAGCGCGCGCCCCCGTCCCCGGTCGACCGGATCAGCGGACTCCGGCCCGGGCCCGGCGGTAGAGCACGCCACCGCCGAGCATCAGCGCGAGGCCGGCGGCACCGAGCAGCTCGACGCCGCCGGCGCCGGTGGAGGCCAGCTGGGCGGTCGGGGCGACCGTGGCGGCCTTGACGGCCTTGGCGGGCGCCACGACGGCCTGCTCGGCCGCGACGGGCGGCACGCTGTTGCGCGCGACGTTCGTCACCTCCTCGGAGGAGGTCTTCGGCGGGGTCGGGCAGGCCTCCACGCAGCCCTCGACCGGCTTCGGGGTGGGCTTCGGAGCGACCTTGGCCACGTTCACGCAGTCGTTGCCGAAGGCCGGGTTGCCGACGCCGACCACGTTGACCGAGTTGCCGCAGGCGTTGACCGGGACGTCCACCGGCGCCTGGACGCTGTTGCCGGAGAGCACGCCCGGCGAGTTGGCGGCGACGCCCGAGGCGCTCGCGCCCGGCACTGTGGCACCCGGGACCGAGGCGCCGGGCACGGTGGCACCCGGGACCGCGGAACCCGGGACCTTGGCACCCTGGCCGGCGCCGGTACCGGAACCGTCGACGCCGCCCACGCCGTCGGCGGGACGGCTGCCGTCGGAGTGACCGCCGCCGGTGGCGCCCGAGCCGCCGGGCAGGCCGTGCTGGACGGGCTTGGCCGCCGGGTGACCCCCGCCGCCGTTGACGTTGGCGCAGTGGTTGCCGTAGGACGGGTTCAGCAAGCCGATCACGTCGACCGTATTGCCGCAGGCATTGATCGGCACCTGGATCGGCACCTGGACCGAGTTGCCCGAGACGACGCCGGACGAACCGACGGCACCCCCCTGCGCCTCGGCTCCTCCCGCATAGGCGTAGCCGGCGGCCGAGGCCAGCACGCTGCCCGTGGCCACCGCCGTGAGGATCCCCTTCTTGGCTACATTCCTCATTTTTTCCCCTGACATTTCGAGACGACGTGTCGACCTTGACATGAACCTTCAAAAAAGTCGGAATTTCCGTATATCCGTAAATCACGCAAGGGCTTCGGCTGCACACGAGTTAACGAGAGGCGAACGGGGAGGTTGAGCCGAACGAATCGGCTTCACCCGATCGAGCGATCGTGTCGGACCTCGTGTATCCGGCGGCCGCCGGACCCCGGAGCGGGTCCGGCCCGCACCGGACCGACGGGAACGCGAACGCCCCCGGCGCGGCGCGTCCGCCGCCCGGGGGCCGGTTGCGAATCGGCTCAACAGGCCTCGACGGCCCGGAGGTCGACTCAGACGTTGGCGCAGTGGTTGCCGAACGCCGGGTTCAGCACGCCGATGACGCTGATGGTGTTGCCGCAGAGGTTGACCGGGACGTGCACCGGAACCTGGATCTGGTTGCCCGAGAGGACACCCGGGGAGCCGGCGGCCACGCCCTCGGCACCGGCGTGAGCGGACGCGACACCGGCGGCGGCGAGCACCAGACCACCGGTGGCGGCGGCGACAGCGGCGATCTTCTTGACCTTCATCATTCCTCCTGTATGGACAACGCAACCCGTTCGGCGGGCTGCACAGGGATGAACGACGCTGCGGCAAACGGGGTACGGAACGGGTCTCCCATTCACCCGCAACGGTGAGGTCTCGCACACATGATCAGCTTAAGATTTCCGGCAGAATCGCTTCTGTCGATCTTCCTTTCCCCGTCTCACAATCATCAGCTCCGACAATGCGCTCGGCCCGCCCCCGGCATTCCGGGAACGGGCCGACCCAGTCGTCTGATCAGGGGCTTCAGCAGGCGTCGATGAACCGGTCCAGCACCCGGGCACCGAACTTCAGGCCGTCCACCGGCACCCGCTCGTCCACACCGTGGAACATCCCGGCGAAGTCCAGCTCCGGCGGCAGCTGGAGCGGCGCGAAGCCGAAGCAGCGGATGCCGAGGTCCTGGAACGACTTGGCGTCCGTCCCGCCCGACAGGCAGTACGGCACCGCGCGGGCGATCGGGTCCTCGGCGCGCAGCGCGGTCTGCATCGCCTCCACCAGGGCGCCGTCGAAGCCGGTCTCGATCGCCTTGTCCGAGTGCAGGCTCTCGCGCTTCACGCGCGGGCCGAGCACGCTGTCCAGCTCGGCCAGGAACTCCTCCTCGTAGCCGGGCAGGAAGCGCCCGTCCACGTGCGCGGTGGCCTGACCGGGGATCACGTTCACCTTGTAGCCGGCGCCGAGCATGGTCGGCTGGGCGGTGTTGCGCAGCGTGGTGCCGATCATCTTGGCGATGCCGCCGAGCACGCGCAGCGTCTCGTCCATGTTCTCCGGGTCCAGCTCGACCCCGAGCGCGTCCGACAGCTCGTCCAGGAAGGCCCGGACGGTCTTGGTGATCCGCAGCGGGAACTGGTGCCGGCCGAGCCGGGCGACCGCCTCGCACAGCTCGGTGATCGCGTTGTCGTCGTTCTCCATCGAGCCGTGGCCGGCCCGGCCCTCGACCGTCAGGCGCATCCAGTGCATGCCCTTCTCGGCCGTCTCCACCAGGTAGAGGCGGACCTGGTCGTTGACCGTGAAGGAGAAGCCGCCGACCTCGCCGATCGCCTCGGTCACGCCCTCGAACAGCCCCGGGTGCTTGTCCACCAGGAAGCGCGCCCCGTAGGTGCCGCCGGCCTCCTCGTCGGCGAGGAAGGCCAGCACGATGTCGCGCGGGGGCTTGCGCCCGGTGCGCAGCCGGTCGCGGACGACCGCCAGGGTCATCGCGTCCATGTCCTTCATGTCGACCGCGCCGCGCCCCCAGACGCAGCCGTCCGCGATCTCGCCGCCGAACGGGTCGTGGGTCCAGTCCGCGGCGTTGGCCGGCACCACGTCGGTGTGGCCGTGGATCAGCAGGCCCGGACGGGAGCGGTCCTCGCCCTCGATCCGGACCACCGTCGAGGCCCGGCCCTTGGCGGACTCGAAGATCTTCGGTTCGAGCCCGAACTCGGCGAGCTGCTCGGCCACGTACTCGGCCGCCTTCCGCTCCCCCGGGCCGGAGCCGTCTCCGTAGTTGCTGGTGTCGATCCGGATCAGATCGCGACAGATCTCGGCGACCTCGGACTCAGCCGTCACCTTCGGTGCCGCCGACTCGCTCCGCTCGCTCACGGTCACTCCTCGTCTTGGGCCCGCACCGACGCACCAGCGCGCCACCCCCAGGACCTGCACCCGGGCCGTACGAGCACGTCCGCCCATCCTCCCCCAGCCCCGGATCCCGATCCACCCCCCGCGCACTCCCGAAACCCCCTGGTCACGCCCCCGCCACACGCCACCCCTTGCCACCGCCACCGGTCGTACCGGCCGACCGGGAATCGTTTTGGGACCCCAAGCCGATCTTTGCTACAGTTACATCTGTCAGCGCGACGGACGAGAGATCGGAAGCCGCGAGGACGACACCTGGTCCGGGTGGCGGAATGGCAGACGCGCTAGCTTGAGGTGCTAGTGCCCTTTATCGGGCGTGGGGGTTCAAGTCCCCCCTCGGACACCGAAGAAAGGCCCCAGTTGATCTGGGGCCTTTCTGCTTTTCGGCCACGGTTCTCCGCCGTGGCGCGACCGGTCGGACGCCCGGACGCCGGATGCCCGGCCGGTGGGTACCGGCCGGGCATCCGGATGGGCCTGGCCCGACGGGACGGTGTCGGGGTCACGCCCAAATCGGCGGGATTCGGTCAGCCCTGGCTGGCGGCGGGGGCGGCAGCGGCGGGCGCCTCGGCCGCGGGCGCGGCAGCGGCGGGGGCGGCGGCCGCCGGAGCCGCGGCCGCCGGAGCGGCAGCCGCGGGCGCAACCTCGGCCGCCGGGACAGCGGCAGGAGCAACCTCGGTCGCCGGGACGGCCGCGGGCGCAACCTCCGCCGCCGGGACAGCGGCAGGAGCAACCTCGGTCGCCGGGACGGCCGCGGGCGCAACCTCGGCCGCCGGGACAGCGGCAGGAGCAACCTCGGTCGCCGGGACGGCCGCGGGCGCAACCTCGGCCGCCGGGACAGCGGCAGGAGCAACCTCGGCCGCCGGGGCGGCCGCGGGAGCCTCGGCCGCGGGAGCGGCAGCCTCGGCCGCCGGGGCGGCGGCGGGGGCGACGTCCTCGTCGTTGAAGGTGGCACCCGCACCCGTGAAGGAGCCGGTGACGCCCTCGTCTTCCGCAATGATCCAGAAGCTGGCGTGCGAGACACCGTCGTGGCCGACGTGGGACTCGACCGCCGCGAGGGCGGCGGCGTCCTCGTTGGCAGTGAAGAAGCCCTTGCCGTAGTTCGCGTCGATGTCGCCGTGAGCCGAGGCCAGGCCGGCGCAGCCGAGCATGAGCGGAACGGTGAGGGCGCCGACAGCCACGACTCGCTTGAGAGCACGCATGAAAATCTCCTCCACGGAGTTTCTGGGTTGAGTGGCGGTGCCGTTCAGCCCCGCCGCGATTCAGAGAGCCACGCCCCGGATCCCGCCGCAACCGGCACCGCGACCCGTCCGGCCTCACGTCCCGTCAGAATCGCCGCCCCCACCAGCGGAAATACCGTTCGTATGCCTATCTGACAGGATCAGTCGGCTGGAGCACTCTGCGTCACTCCGCGCCACCCTCCGTCGCCACCGGGCCCCTGTCGCGGACCACCCCTGCGTAGCCGCCCCTCGACGGAGTCATCATGCGAACGGCTCGATACAACGGCCCGCCGTACGGGAACAGTTGGCCGGGACCTCCGAGCCCGCGGAACGGCGGGACCACCGCTTCGGGCACAGGCGAATCCCCCCGGAGTTCGCGGGAACTCCGGGGGGATTCGCAACCTATGTCACTCACTGTCACCCGTGGTTCCAGGTGGCACTCGAACCCGTGAAGGAGCCGGAGACGCCGTTGTCGTCCGCCCAGATCCAGAAGTCGATGTGCGAGACGCCGCCGGGACCGGCGGAGGACTCGGAACCGGCGACACCGGCACCGTTCTGATTGGCGATGAACTGACCCTTGCCCCAGCTCGCGTCCAGGCCGTCGTGGGCCGAGGCCAGGCCGGCGCAGCCGATCACGAGCGGGACGGCGAGGGAACCGACGGCCAGGACACGCTTGAGAGCACGCATGAAAATCTCCTCCACGGAGTTTCCGGTTGAGGTGGCGGCGGCACCGATCGGCCCGCCCCGACCCAGGGAGCCACGCCCCACATCCCGCCGCAACCGACACGGCGCCCACTCCGGCCGACGCGGCCTCTGACTCGCCGCAGTGACCAGCGGATACACATATCGGACGACTGCCGTGGGGGTCATTCGACCGGAGCAGGCCCACGACACTCCAACGGCCCCGCCCGACCCACGGCACAGGACACTCCCCCGGCGGCCCGACGCCCACGGGCTCCCGCCGAGCACGTCTCCGGCTTCCGCCGAAGTCTCTTCCGCTGCGGCCGAGTTGGCGGGCCGCCGCCCCTTGACAGGATTCCCGCGAAGTGCAGAATGACTTCATTATGAAGCAGGTAAATAAATCAATGGAGTCGTCGGCCGGTCCGCTGGGGCGGGATGCCGAGGGCCGGCTCTACGACAGCAGGGTGCGGACGGCCATGGGCGCGTTCACCAAGGGCGGGGACACCCTGGCACTGGAGGCCGCGGCCGCCGCACGATCGGCGTTCCACGCGGTGGAGAAGCTGCGGGCGCACGGATCGCAGGGACGGGGGTTGAGCGCGGGGGCGCTGGATGTGCTGGTGCGGCTCGGGGCCGCGGGTGAAGCGGGTGAAGCGGGGCTGACCGTGGGCGAGTTGGCCCGGGCCGGCGGGGTGAGCCCGCGCAACGCGACCGGCCTGGTGGACACCCTGGAGCGGGAGGGGCTGGCCCGCCGCTCCCCCGACCCGAACGACCGGCGGGCTGTGCTGGTCACCGCGACGCCCGAAGGTCTGGCCTGGCTGGAGGAGTTCCGGGTGCCCACCGAGCGCGCGATGGCCGCCGTGTTCCGCGGCTTCAGCCCCGAGGAGATGGCCCAACTGCGGCACCTGTGCCTGCGGTTGGTGGAGAACCAGCAGCAGATCGAGCAGTACCTCGGCGCGGTCGCGGACGGCCCGGGCCCGGACGTCAGCTGACCTCGGGCGCCTCCGCGCGGCCGGCCGGAGCGGCGTCCCGCTTCCGCCGGCCGCGCAACCACTCCGCGGTGATCAAGGCCGCCACCGTGGACACGATCAGCAGCGGCATCGCGTCGGCAGCCTGGCCGCCGAGCAGCGCGGCGGCCAGGACGGTGCTGGTGACGGGCAGGCCGGTGACGGCGGCACCCGAGGCCGCGAGGCCGACCGCCAGGGCGGGCCCGGCACCGAAGCCGGGCAGCGGCGCACAGGCCGTGCCGAGGGCCGTACCGAGCAGGAGCGCCGGGAAGATCGGGCCGCCGCGCAGGCCGCCGAGGGCGATCGACCAGCCCAGCCCCTTGAAGAGCACGAGGGCGAGCAGCACGCCGACCGGCAGACAGGCGAGCGCGGCCAGCACCACCCCGGGGACGGCGACGGGCATCGTGGGCGGGCCGCCGAAGCCGTCGACCGGGATGTGACCGCCGTGCCCGGGCAGCCGGGTCACGATCGGGGCGAGCAGCAGGCCGGCCAGCAGCAGCGCGGGCAGCGGCCACCACCAGGGGGCCTGGTGGTAGCCGAGCGTCTCCGGCAGGCTCTCCCTGACCCACTGCTGGAGCTCGTGCTCCAGGCTGACGAAGCCGAAGGCCGCCAGCGAGACCGGGACGCCGACCAGCCCCGAGACCAGCAACAGGCGGACGTAGCCCTCGTGCAGCAGCACCTCGCGCAGGGTCGGGCCGCTGCTCCGCTGCTGGGACGTCGTCGGCATCTCCGCTCCCTCGCGCTCCCGGGCCGCCCGCCGTCGGGGAGGGCCGTCCCGGGACCGAGTCTCGCCCGGAGCCGGACGCCCCGCACGGCGCACGGGCCGTCGGCCGGGGCCACGGCGGACGCGGCTGCGCCGTGCGGGTGAGGGTCAGACCTGGCGGGCGTCGGCGCCCAGCGCGCTCTCGATGCCCTGCACCATCCGCCACAGCGGCGCGCGGCGGCTGGCGACCAGGACCACGACGTCGTCGGACTCGCCCTCGGCGGACTCGCCCTGGCGCTCGCCCCAGGTGCCGGTGACGAAGGCCATCGCCGCGTCCACCTCGGCCACCCAGTCGCTCTCCCCGCCCGAGCGCAACCAGGTGCGCAGGGCGTGGTTGTGCGCGGAGACGACGGCCGCGGCGATCACGTCCGCACGCAGCGGGCCGTCGGGGCGGTCGGCGAAGCGGCCGCGCAGATAGGCGGCCAGGGTGTGCTCGTAGCGCCAGACCACGGACAGCTCGTACGCGCGCAGGCCGGGCACCTTGCGGGTCAGGCGGTAGCGCTGGACGGAGAAGGAGGGCTGCTCGGCGTACATCCGCAGGACCAGGCGGGCGGCGTCGCAGGCGTGCCTGACCGGGTCCTCCTCACCGGTGCCGGAATCCAGGAACTCCGTCATCTCGGCGAGGCTGCGCTCGTGGTCGGGGAAGACCACGTCCTCCTTGGCCGGGAAGTAGCGGAAGAAGGAGCGCCGGCCGACGCCGGCCAGCGAGACGATGTCGTCGACGGTCGTCTGTTCGAAGCCGCGCTCCAGGAAGAGCTCGAAGGCCGCGGCCACCAGCGCCTCGCGCATCGCCGGCTTCGAGGGCCCGTCATTCATGGACTGGTCCTGCTCTTCCTTCTCACTCATTCACCGGAACTTAGCATCGGGACGATGCCTCGGCACCGACGGCCGGGCGGCCGGCCGACCCGCCGTCGGTGCACGTCGGGGTGGGGTGTCGGGTGGGGTTACGGGAGGTTGCGGGCCATCACGATCCGCTGGACCTGGTTGGTGCCCTCGTAGATCTGCGTGATCTTCGCGTCCCGCATCATCCGCTCCACCGGATAGTCCCGGGTGTACCCGTACCCGCCCAGCAACTGCACCGCGTCCGTCGTGATCTCCATCGCCGCGTCCGACGCGAAACACTTCGCCGCCGCACCGAAGAACGTCAGATCCGCGTCCCCGCGCTGCGACTTCGCCGCCGCCGCGTACGTCAGCTGCCGCGCCGCCTCCAGCTTCATCGCCATGTCCGCCAGCATGAACTGGACCCCCTGGAACTCCGCGATCGCCTTCCCGAACTGCCGGCGCTCCCGCACGTACCCGTTCGCGTAGTCCAGCGCCCCCTGCGCGATCCCCACCGCCTGCGCCGCGATCGTCACCCGCGTGTGGTCCAGCGTCCTCATCGCCGTCGCGAAACCCGTCCCCTCCGCACCGATCATCCGGTCCGCGGGAATCCGCACATTGTCGAAGTACACCTCACGCGTCGGCGAACCCTTGATCCCCAGCTTCTTCTCCGGCGCACCGAACGACACCCCCTCGTCGCCCTTCTCCACCACGAACGCCGAGATCCCCTTCGAGCGCTTCTCCGGATCCGTCACGGCCATCACCGTGTAGAACTCCGACACCCCCGCGTTGGTGATCCAGCGCTTCACCCCGTTCAGCACCCAGAAATCCCCGTCGCGCACCGCCCGGGTCCGCATCCCCGCCGCGTCCGAACCCGCCTCCGGCTCCGA